>JAJCYC010000039.1 GCA_029263115.1 Pseudonocardia sp.
CGTCTCCTCACAGAACCGGGCCACCTCGTCGAACAAATCACCCTGATGATCAGCACGCCCCAGCGTCACCCACCGATCCTCCCGCATCAGGCCGCCGGACCGGGCGACCGCCACGCGAAAGACACCAGCCACCTAGACCGGATCCAGTATGGGACGTAAGTCTGGACATGAGTCCAGACGTGTGCTTTTCTTGTCTCGTCGCAAGGCGACTGGTCGAAGTGCCGTCGAGTCGGCATCCAGCGCGGGGGAAGGGCCGTTCATGATCTCGTTCGCGTTCACCGAGGAGCAGGAGGCATTCCGGTCAGAGCTGGCTCGATTCGCCCGCACCCGGCTGCTGTCGGCCTGCCGCGACCGCGCCGTGAGCACCGAGTTCCCGTGGGACGCGCACAAGGAGTCGGCGCGGCTCGGGGTGCTCGGGATCGGGCTGCCGGAGGAGTACGGCAGTGCCGGCGAGACCCCGGACGACCCGGTGACGGTGGGCCTGGTCGCCGAGACGCTGGCCTACGGTGATGTCAATTGGCGGACAGCGGATCATCTCCCGCCGGGTTCTGGCCGAGACCGCTTCACGATCTCCGTGGGTATGTCGGTGCACGACCAGATCCTCGCCGTCCCGCCAGCGCAGCGCCGCGAGCTGCTGGCCCGCGTGGCCGACAGCGGTCTGGACCATGTGGTGGTGGCCGACCACGTGAGCTTCCACGGCGGCACCGGCTTCGACGGCATGATCGGAGCGGCGGCCGCACTGGCCACCGAGGACCGGCTCAACGTGCTGATCGGGGTCTACCAGCTCGCGCTGCGGCACCCGATGGCCGTGGCCCGGCAGCTGGCCTCGCTGGCCGAGCTCGCCCCCGGGCGGCTGACCCTCGGCGTCGGCGTGGGTGGAGACGACCGTTCCGAGGTGGCCAACTGCGGGGTGGACCCGGCCACTCGGGGCCGGCGGATCGACGAGAGCCTCGGGCTGCTGCGCCGGCTGGCCGGCGGAGACGGGCTGGAGATCTGGTGCGGGCTGGCCGACGACGCCGACACCGCGCGCGCCTGCATCGCGGAGAAGATGCAGGCGCTCTACAAGCTGCCGTTCGAGAGGTTCGAGCGGCTCTGCCCGGCCGGTACCCCGAAGCAGGTGGCCGAGTTCCTGCGCCCTTACGTCGAGGCCGGTGCCGGGTCGCTGACTCTGGTGCCCTGCTCGCCGGACTGGCGCCAGGCGGTGGATGCGGTCGCGGAGGTTCGCGGCCTGCTCGTTGCATGAGGGTTTGACGCACGTTCAGCTCACAGATCACCGGGAGGGAACCAGATGTCAATGTCGACCACGACCTCAGCGGACGCCACGATGCCGGATGAGATCGCAAGCGCGGTCGTACTGCCGGAGTCCTACGTCAACGAGAAGGAGACCACCTACCCGGCCTTCACGTGGCTGCGAGAGAACAACCCGCTCGGGGTCGCCCGAGTCGAGGGTTTCGACCCGTTGTGGATCGTCACCAAGTACGCCGACATCCAGAAGGTCGAGGTGGACAACGAGAGTTTCGGGGTCGGCGACCACAACCCGATCCTGACCAGTCAGGCCGGTGACGCGTTCTTCCGGTCGTTGTCGCCCGAGGGCAAGGTCCGCAACATGGACGTGGTCGTCTACATGGACCCGCCCGAGCACGCCGCCATCCGCAAGATCTTCAACCCGTGGTTCCGGCCGGGCAACGTCAAGCGGTTCGAAGATCAGCTCCGCGTGCTGGCCAAGAAGGAAGTGGCCCGGATGCTGGACTACGACGGCGAGTGCGACTTCATGGCCGACATCGCCTCCTGGTTCGCGCTGCGCTCCATCGTCACCTTGTTCGGGGCGCCGATGGAGGACGAGCAGATCTTCATGGACCTGTCCAAGGCGTTCTTCGGGGGCAGCGACCCGGAGGAGAAGCGCGAGGACGTCGCGGCCGATGACCCGGCCGCGGCGGCCCAGCAGTGGGCGGCCACTGTGGCGGACTTCAACGAGTACTTCAACCGCAAGCGATCCGAGCGGCGCGGGCAGGCCGGCGAGGACCTGCTGACGATCATCGCCAACGCCGAGGTGAACGGTGAGCCGATCAGCGACGGCTACGCCAACGGCCAGTACATCGCGATGGTCACCGCCGGCCACGACACCACCAGCGCCACCGCCTCGTCGACGATCATGATGATGGCCGAGCAGCCGGAGTTGCTCACCCGCTGCGCGGCCGACACCTCGCTGGCGCCGAAGCTGGTCGAGGAGGGTGTGCGCTGGGCGTCGCCGGTGAAGCACTTCATGCGCACGGCGCTGCGGGACACCGAACTGCGCGGCCGCACGATCGCCGAGGGCGAGCGGCTGATGATGTGCTTCCCGTCCGGCAACCGCGACGCCGAGGCCATCACCAACCCCGACGTGTTCGACATCGACCGCACCCCGAACCGGCACCTCGGTTTCGGGCACGGCGCGCACATGTGCATCGGGCAGCGGATCGCCCGCTCCGAGCTGCAGATCTTCTGGGAGGAACTGCTGCCCAAGCTCAAGTCCGTGGAGCTGGCCGGTGAGCCGAAGTACCTGCAGACCAACTTCGTCGGCGGGCTGAAGAACCTGCCCATCCGTTTCAAGAAGGCCTAGCCCGATGACCGAGACGACGCGGACCGAGCTGCTGAAGCCGTCCGACCGCTATTCGGCCGAGACCATCGCCGGGTTCCGGGAGAAGGGGTTCTGGCGGGACGGCTCGCTGTCCGGGCACCTGGACCGCTGGGCGGCCGAGCGGGGCGACGACCGCGCTGTCACCGACGGCTACGGCGAGCTGACCTGGTCGCAGGTGCGCGGTCAGGCATACCGCGTGGCCGCCCGGTTGCGGGACCTCGGCATCGAACCGGGGGACCGGGTCCAGGCCCAGCTGCCCAGCTGGAACGAGTTCGTGGTGCTCTATGTCGCGCTGGCCCGGATCGGTGCGGTGCTGGTGCCGAGCATGCCGATCTACCGTGGCGACGAGGTTCGGTATGCGATCAACCACGCCGAGGCGAAGGTCTCGGTGGTGGCCGGCACGTACCGGAAGTTCGACTATCAGGCGATGATCCGGGAGATCCGTCCCGACTGCCCCACCCTGGAGCACGTGATCGCGGTCCGGGCCGACGCCGGCGACGACTGCCTGGCCTGGGACGACCTCATCGCCGGTGACGACATCCCCGGCGCGGACGTGCTCGGACCGCCGCCGCACGCGGACGCGCCGCACGCGATCATCTACACCTCCGGCACCGAGTCGAGGCCGAAGGGCTGTTTCCACACCTTCAACACCTTCGGCTACACCGTGCACGCCCTCGGCGAGGACGTGATGGGTCTGGGCCCGGGCGAGGTGATGTTCATGCCCTCCCCGATCACCCACGCAACCGGGCTGGCGATGGGGGTCACCGCGCCGATCGTGCTTGGCGCCGCGACGCATCTGATGGATCACTGGGAGGCGGGTGCGGCGCTGGAGCGGATCCGGGACCACGGCTGCACCGCGAGCATGGGCGCCACCCCGTTCGTGCAGATGATCCTGGACGCCTACGACCCGGACCGGCACGACCTGTCCGCGATGCGGGCCTGGGCAACCGCCGGCGCCCCGATCCCCGGTCCGTTGCTGACCGAATGGCGGGCGAGGGTCCCGTCGTGTGCGCTGCTGCCGGTGTACGGGCGCAGCGAGGGCCTGCTGATCACCGCCTGCCGCACCGACGATGACGCGGCGGCGCTGGCCACCGACGGGTGCGCGCTGCCCGGGGTGAGCCTGCGGATCCAGGCCGAGGACGGTGGCGTCGCGGCCCCCGGGGCAGAGGGGGAGATCTGCCACGGCGGGCCGGGGCTGATGCTGGGCTACTGGGGGGACCCGGAACGCACCGCGGCCTCGATCGGCGCGGACGGGGTGTCGGCCACCGGCGATCTGGGGCGGATCGACGAACGCGGGTATCTCAAGGTGACCGGCCGGATCAAGGACCTGATCATCCGGGGCGGCACCAACATCTCCGCCGGGGAGGTGGAGGACCACCTGATCACCCACCCCAAGGTCGCGTCGGTTGCGGTGGTCGGCATGCCCGACCGGGTGCTCGGCGAGCGCGCCTGCGCGTTCGTGGTCCCCGCCGCCGGCGAGCCGCCGACGCTCGAGGAACTCACCACCTACCTGCGCAACGAACGCAGGATCGCGGTGGTGAAGCTGCCCGAACGCTTCGAACTCATCGACGCGCTACCGATGACCGCCACCGGCAAGGTGCAGAAGTTCGTCCTTCGCCAGATGCTCGCCGACCCCCACCCCGGCACCGCGGCCGGGGCCTGAGATCCGAGGCCTTCTGAAGGGATGGGTGGGGCATGCGCGCATTACGGGTGCACAACCTCGTCGGGCCGGAGGGGATGAGTCTGGATGACCTGCCGGACGAGGCCGGCCGTGATGATGACGGCCGGGTGCGGGTGGCGGTCCACGCCGCCGGGGTCAGCCACATCGATACGTTGCTGTCCCGAGGGCAGTTCGACCGTGTACTCAGATTGCCCTTCATCCCCGGGCTGGAGATCAGCGGGGTAGTTGTACTCGCGCCCGAAGGATGTGGCTATTCCGTCGGTGACCGCGTCGTCGGCTACGTCCGGACCGGCGGCTTCGCCGAATCCGCGTGGGTGCATTCGCACCTGCTAGCGCCCCTGTCACCGGATCTGACGTTCGTGGAGGGCGCAGCCACGGTGGTCAACTTCCATACGGCGTTGCTCGCGCTATGGCGTCGGGCGCAACTGTGTGCCGGTGAATCGGTACTGGTTCACGGCGCGGGCGGCGGCATCGGCAGCGCCATGGTCCAGGTCGCCGCCGCGCTCGGGGCGCGGGTGATCGCGGTTGCCGGGACATCGGACCGTCGTGCGGTGGCTGAAGCGGCCGGAGCGGACTACATCTGTGGGCCCGAGGACTGGTTCGACACCGTCAAGGCAGCGGATGGGGTCGATGTGATCATCGACCCCATCGGTGGTGAGGTGTTCGAGCAGAGCCTGCGCTGCCTCGCGCCGGAAGGCCGGTTGGTGACCGTCGGATGCGCTGGCAACTGCGCATCGGGCGCCACGCCGGTGCATCTGCTGCTCCAGAACTCCAGTCTCCTGGGGATGTCCTGGCCGGACATGCTCAACCGAGATCGTTCCCTGTTCTCCTGCACCGCAAAGCAGCTGGAGGATCTGATCACCAAAGGCCTCCGACCCATCGTGACAAAGACGTATGAGCTGGCCGACGGGGGCGAAGCCCTGCGGGCGATCGAGAATCGAACGTCGTCCGGAAAATTGGTACTGACCATGGCCTGAACCGCGCTGTCGCGTGTTTCCGGCGACCTTGCTGCGCTACTACGCCGGAGTCATCCGGAATGCCACATTCGAGGAGACCCGCGCCGGCCTGATCGGTGGGCCGATCGTGGTGCGGCACACCCCGATCGGAGTCGTCGCGGCAGTAGCGCCGTGGAACTTCCCGCGGTCGCTCGCCGGGGCGTTCAGGTACGCCCCGGCGCTGGCCGCCGGATGCAGTGTCGTGATGAAACCGTCCCCGGAGACGGTGCTGGACAGCTGGGAGATCGCGGACGCCGCCGAGGAAGCGGGACTGCCAGGGGTGATCAACATCGTGCCGGAGGCAGGTCTCCGGGCCATGAGTGCGGGCCACCCACGTGCAGGCGTGCGGACCAGCACTAACTCAGGTTGCCCGGGCAAGATTGCAGAGTCATAAAAATATCTAAGAATAGAGTAGTTCTCCAGCGGTCGACGCTCGGCGGTGCCTCGCCCGGCCGTCCCCTGATGTCATCATCGCTGCAAAACCCGGCTCAATGCCAGATCGGAGGCCTGTGACGTTGACGTGGGTGAAGCGCCCCAGTGGCGAACAGGATGCATCCATCCGGGTGGAGGATAGTCTGATATCCGATCATTAGGGGTAGCGTCCTCGCCTGACTGACGGCCCACTCATGGAGGTGCGCGATGGCGATCAAAACGCTCTCGTCGCCCTGCCGCAGATCATCCAGCGGCTACCGGACATCCGGCTCGCGGGACCCACGACCGTGGTGCAGTCCACCTTCATCAACTCGCTGGCCAGCATGCCGGTCAGCTTCACCCCGGGCGGCTGAGGAGGTCATGCGATGAAACTGGGAGATGCAGGTTTCCTGCTGGCGGAGAAGACCGACCGGGGCGCGCAGGTGAGCATGCTGACCAGGTGGTCGCTACCCCCTGACGCGAAAGAGGACTACGTCCGCGACCTGGTGGCCCGCTGGTCGGAGTGCCGCAACTTCGCGGCGCCGTTCAACCTGCGACTGAGGTCCGGGCTCGTGCCGGACTGGGAGACACTGCGGCCCGATCAGATCGATCTCGACTACCACCTGCGGCATTCCGCGCTGCCGAAGCCCGGGGGTGAGCGCGAGCTCGGGATCCTGGCCTCCCAGCTGCAGTCCGCGCCACTGGACCGGCGGCGGCCGCTGTGGGAGATGCACGTGATCGAGGGGCTCGAGAACGACGGTTTCGCGTTGTTCCTCAAACTCCATCACTCACAGATAGACGGCATGGGGTCCATCCGGTTGTTGGAACGGGTGCTCTCGCCCGACCCCGGCTCCCGGGACATGCCGGCGTTCTGGGAGGTGCCGCCGAAGCAGGCCGCCCCGGGCGGCGGTTCGTCCTGGTTGCGGCTGCCGAAGTTCTCCGACGTGGGCAAGGTGGGCGGCAAGATGGCCGACGCCGGCAAGTTGGCGAAGGCCCTGGTCGAACTCCAGACCAGCCGCGACCCGGGAAACGCGGCCGCGTTCACCTCGCCGAAGACGATTTTCAACGGCCGCCTGCATGCGCCGCGCCGGGTGGCCACCCAGTGCTTCGAGCTGGACCGCCTGTCCCGGCTGGCCAAGCGGGCCGGAGTCTCGGTCAACGACATCGTGCTGTGTGCCTGCGCCGGGGCGCTGCGCAACTACCTGTCCGAGCGTGGGGAGCTGCCGTCGAAGAGCCTGACCGCCGGCGTGCCGGTGTCAGTCCGCGACGACGAGAGCGTCGGGAATGCGATCTCGTTCATCATCGCGAAGCTGCACACCGAGATCGCCGATCCGGTGGACCGGCTGATGGCGATCCACCGCTCCACCACGCTGGCCAAGGACCGGTTCAAGAACCTGCCCAGCAAGGTGACCCGGGAGGCGCTGGGGTCGCTGGTCATGGGTCCCTACATCGGACAGGTCGCGTTGAACCTCGCGGGGCGGGGTGCGCCGGTCTACAACCTGGTGATCTCCAACGTGCCGGGCCCTCGGGAGTTCCTGTACCTCAACGGCGCGCGGATGGAGGTGTTCTACCCGATCTCGATGGTCTTCGACGGTCAGGCGCTGAACATCACCTTCCTCAGCTACGCGGGCCGGTACGCGGCCTGCTTCACGGCCTGCCGCGACACCGTGCCGAGCATGCAACGGATCGCGGTGGGGACCGGAGAGGCGCTCGACGAGCTGGAGGAGCTGATCCGTGGCTGATACCAGCGCAGTGGCGGTGGCGGCGAAATCCACCTATCGGGAGGTCGAGGCAGACCTCCAGGTCCGGCGTCGGGAGACCGCCGCCGACGGGGTCGTGACCCTCACTCTCGCCCACCCGGACGGATCGGATCTGCCGGACTGGACGCCGGGCGCCCATCTCGACCTGGTACTCAGCGACTCACTGGTGCGCCAGTACTCGCTGTGCGGGAGCACGTCGAACCGCGGCGAGTGGCGGGTCGGGATTCTGCGCGACCCGCGGAGCCGGGGCGGCTCGGAGTTCGTGCACGCCCAGGTCCACGAGGGTTCGACGGTGCGGGTGCGTGGCCCGCGCAACCACTTCCCGCTGGTCAGCTCACCCCGGTACCCAGGGCCTCGGCGTAGTTGATCTGCCCGTTATGTGAGCAGGTCGAGGGCGCGGTTGGGGTGTCGGGCGGTGTGTCGGCAGGCTTGGGCGATGTTGCTGGCGCCGGCCAGTCGGTGGCGGCTGACCGCGAAGTTGCGCAGC
>JAJCYC010000040.1 GCA_029263115.1 Pseudonocardia sp.
GATCTCGGTCAGCCTGTTCGACACCGTCGTGGAGTTCATGGGCTACGCGCTCAACCACTCCCTGCACAGCGGCCACGACCAGCCGCCGAACGGGCTGAGCTCGCCGGCGGTCTCACCGTACGGCGCGTACCCGACCGCGGACGGCCAGACCGTCGTACTCGGCACCACCAACGACGGTGAGTGGCACCGGTTGGCGGTGGAGATGCTCGGCGACCCCGACCTGGCCGCCAACCCGCGGTATGCGCACAACGCCGACCGGATCGTGCACCGACCGGAACTCGACGAGGTCATCGGCGAATGGTGCCGGCGGCGCGACCTGGCCGACATCCAGCGCGCCGCCGATGCGGCCGGGATCGGCAACGCCCGGTACAACACCCCGACCGACGTACTGAACCACCCGCACCTGGCCGACCGGGGTCGCTGGCGCGATGTGGACTCGCCGGCTGGGCCGATCCCGGCACTGCTGCCACCGCCGGTGGTGGACGGCTGGGACCTGGCGATGGGCGCCATCCCCGGGCTCGGCGAGCACACCGACACCATCCTGGCCGAACTCGGCCTGGACGACGTCGAGGTCGCGGGGCTGCGGCGCGACGGCGTCGTATAGCGCCACGCTGGTGGGACCATCCGGTCACACCAGCCAGGTCAGGCCGAGAGCTCGGTCCCGACGACCGACACGAACGAGACGCAGTCACCCGGTGCGCCGCCGAGGTTGTGGGTCAGTGCCAGCCCCCGGTCCGCGGTGGCGACCTGGCGGGCTCCGGCCTCGCCGCGCAGCTGGGTCCAGCACTCGAAGAGCATGCGCAGCCCACTGGCGCCGATCGGATGGCCGAAGCTCTTCAGCCCGCCGTCGGGGTTGACCGGCAGCTCGCCGTCCCGGTCGAAGGCGCCCGCCAGCACGTCCTTGTAGGCCGCGCCGCGCTCACTGAACCCGAGATCCTCCATCAACACGATCTCGGTCGGGGTGAAGCAGTCGTGCACCTCGGCCATCGCCAGCTGTCGGCGCGGGTCGGTGATCCCCGCTTGGGCGTAGGCGTCCTTGGCGCAGGCCACCACCTCGGGGAACGTGGTGTAGTCGTAGTCGGTGTCGATTCCGCCCACGCCGTAGCCCGACATCATCGACAGTGCCTTCACATACAGCGGACGGTCGGTGTAGCGGTGCGCGTCCTCGGCCCGCACCACGATGGCCGCTGCCGCTCCGTCGGCCACCCCCGAGCAGTCGAACACCCCGAGCTGGCCGGCGATGTTCGGCGCCTTCTCGATGGTCTCGATGGACACCTCCTTGCGGAATTGCGCGCGGGAGTTGAGCGCGCCGTTGGCGTGGTTCTTCCACGCCACGTGGCTCATCGCCGAGCGGAACGCAGCCGGGTCGACACCGTAGCGCTGCTGGTAGGCGGGCCCGAGCAGGCTGAAGTTGGCCGGCGCGGTATTGCTGATCCGGGTGCCGTCGTCCTGCGGCTTCGGCGACGGAAGCCCGGAGAACCCGTTGTCCTTGAGCTTCTCTGCGCCGACGGCCATGGCGACGTCGACCGCGCCGGAGGCCACCGCGTAGCAGGCGTTGCGGAACGCGTCCGAGCCCGTCGCGCACATGTTCTCCACCCGGGTGACCGGCTTGCCGGCCAGCCGCAGCGGACGGGTCAGGGTCAACCCACTGATGCCGGACACGTAGGTGCCCATCCAGTAGGCGTCCACGTCCTCGCCGGTGATGCCGGCGGTGGCCCAGGCGTCGGTGACGGCGTCGACGATCAGGTCGTCCACGCTGAGGTCGAAGTGCTCACCGAACGGAGTGCAGGACACCCCGACGATAGCGATGCGGTCACGCAGAGAATGGGTCGCCATCGGTGTCTCCTCAGCTCGTGGCACTAGGCGCGGTCGTGGTCGTGACCGGTCGCGCCTTCCAGAAGTAGTTGTGGATGCCCTCGGCGGTCAGCAGCCGCCGGAAGGTGAGCGTCACGGTGTCGCCCACCGAGACCTCCTCGGGGGTCACGTCGGTGAGCTCGAGCTGAACCCGGCCACCGACCTCGAGGTCGAGAACGGCGCTGATCAGTGGCGGGCTCGGGGTGAACGCCAGCCGGTCGACCGCGAAGGTCACCACCCGGGCCCGCTGTCCGGCGGCCGACACCGGCTCGAACGAGCCCTGCGCGTTGCAGCGCAGGCACACCCTCGGCGCGGGGAACTGCACCGTCGCGCAGGCACCGCAGCGGGCTCCGGTGAAGCCGTACTTGAACGCCACGTTGCGTGCCGCGAACGGGCCGGAGGGACGGACCGGGTCCGGCCGCCGTGGCCGCTCGCGACGCAGGCGTCCCCGCCAGAGCAGGTAGGTCGGGTAGGCGACCGGCAGCGCCCCGGCCAGCGACTCGCGCAGGGTGGGCCGCCCGGCCCGGTACCGGGTGATCTCGTCGGTGACCCGGAACAGGAACGCGTCGGCCCCGTCCGCCAGGGAGACCACCAGCAGCGTCTCGCCGGGCTCGGCTCGGTCGAGCAGGTCGGCGAGCACCAGCCCGATGTGCGCGGCACCGGTGTTTCCGACCAGGTCGAGCAGGTCGACGGTGTCGTTGCGGCTGTCGCCACCGCGGCCGAGGGACTTCCCGACCCCCTTGACGGCCCGGATGTTCGGCCCCGCCACGGCTACCGCATCGACGTCGGCGGCCGGGATACCGGCGTCCTTGAGTACGTCGGCGACCGCGACGTCGGCCAGCCTCACGTACTCACCCTCGCCGAAGCGTTCCTCCCAGGTGGTCGACCCGAGCTCTCCGGGCAGCCGCCACCGGTCCAGGAACTCCGCGCTCACGCTGGCCCGCGCGACAAGTTCGGCCAGCACGGCCTCGGCGCCGAAGGCGAACGCGGCGGCGGCGTCCCCGCCGGTCCGCTCGTCGGCGCCGCCGGTGTGGCCGTCGCGCAGGTCCGACATCAGCGCCAGCCCGTGGTCCCGGGAGGCCGCGATCAGGGAGGCCGCCCCGGACCGGGTAGAGGCACCGAGGTCGAACGCACCGACCGACTGGTCCAGACCGAGAGCCGCGTGCGCCGCGGTCGCGTTGGTCTTGTCCACGTAGGCCGGCACCGTGGTGGCGAGCCAGATGCTGTTCGGTGAGCCGGTCAGCGCCGGGCGACCGGCTTCGACGGCCATCGAGGTGGTGTCCTCGTCGTACCCGGCG
This sequence comes from Pseudonocardia sp., assembly GCA_029263115.1. GTDB lineage: Bacteria > Actinomycetota > Actinomycetes > Mycobacteriales > Pseudonocardiaceae > Pseudonocardia. Next base: position 3,153 of record JAJCYC010000040.1, read on the forward strand.
ACGGACCTGGTACCCCTGCCGCGCTCGCCCGCCGCCGCGGCAACCTCACCGCGGTCGAGTCGGAACCGCGGTATGTAGGTCGCGTATCCGGTGATGCCGGCCATGTCCACCACAACGTCCTCCCGTGACGTGTACGACTTCGCCGGCGAGGGTGCACCGACCACACTGAATACGCGGGCACAGTCGCCGCCGCAGCGACGCCGGGGGCGCCCGATCCGCCAGACTGGTCGCCCGCGCGGCACGCCGAGGCGGCGGCGCGACGGGCATGAGGACTCATGTAACCGCAGGCGCACGGCAACCCGCAACTACAGGACGGCGAACGCGGCGCCGGGCGGCTTGGTCTCCTGCAGGGAGGCGATCCGCGCCGCTCGGCCCCTAGCCCAGCCCGCCGCGCTGCACCAGCTGGCGGACGATCACGTTGCGCTGGATCTCGTTGGTGCCTTCGCCGACGATCATCAGCGGGGCGTCCCGGAAGTAGCGCTCGACGTCGAACTCGGTGGAGTAGCCGTAGCCGCCGTGCACCCGCACCGCGTTCAACGTCACCTCCATGGCCACCTCTGAGGCGAACAGCTTGGCCATCCCCGCCTCCATGTCGGCGCGTTCCCCGGAGTCGAGCTTGCGGGCGGCGTGCAGGATCAGCTGCTCGGTGGCGGTGATCTTGGTGGCCATGTCGGCGAGGTAGTTGCCGATCGACTGGTGCCGCCAGATCGGCTGGCCGAAGCTCTCCCGTTCCTGGGCGTAGCGCAGCGAGTCGTCGAACGCGGCCCGGGCGACACCCAGGGCCCGGGACGCGACCTGGATTCGGCCGATCTCCAGGCCACGCATCATCTGCGCGAATCCCTTGCCCTCCACGCCGCCGAGCAGCGCGTCGGCCGGGACCCGGACGTCGTCGAAGTTCAGCTCACAGCTCTCCACGCCCTTGTAGCCGAGTTTCGGCAGGTCCTTGGAGATGGTGTATCCCGGGGTCTCCTGTTCGACCAGCAGGATGCTGATCCCCCGATGCTGCGGTTCGGCGTGGGGATCGGTCTTGCACAGCAGCGCGACCAGCCCGGAGCGGCGGGCGTTGGTGATCCAGGTCTTCGAGCCGTTGACCACGTAGTGGTCGCCGTCCTTACGGGCCTTCGTACCCATCGCCTGCAGATCCGACCCGCCACCTGGCTCGGTGAGCGCCATGGTCGCCCGCAGTTCACCGGTGGCCATCCTCGGCAGGTAGCGGTCGCGCTGTTCGTCGGTGCCGTAGTCGCGCAGCAGCTTGGCCACCACGGTGTGCCCGCCCATCGCGCCGGCCAGGCTCATCCAGCCGCGAGCCAGTTCGGCGGTGACCAGCGCGTAGCACGGGGTGGACACCGCGACCTCGCCGTAGGGCTCCGGGATGGCCAGCCCGTAGACCCCCATCCGCTTCATCTGCTCTATCCACGCCTCGGGATAGGTGTTGGCGTGCTCGAGCTCGCGGACGCTCGGCCGGACCTCCTTGTCGACAAACTCGCGGACCGTGTCGACGATCGCACGTTCCTCTGCGTCGATCTGGTGCATCTCGTCCTAACCCTTCGCGGAGTCGTCGAGCCGTGCGGTCGCGGTCAACGACGGCGGGCGTGCGGCCTCACCCACCGCCAGCTCGCACCACCGGTCTCGATTCGGCGCCCAGCCGCTGGCCACGACCGGAGCTCCGGCGAACGCCGGGCGGCGCAGCCGGTAACGGAACTCCGACACTATCCGCTCCGGGTGGTGCCGGCGCGGTAGCTCCAGGGCCACCAACGCGAGCAACGGACCGTGCACCACCAAGCCCGGATAGCCCTCCACACCGGTCGCGTACGGCTGGTCGTAGTGGATGCGGTGCGCGTTGTAGGTCAGCGCGCTGAAGCGGAACAGCAGGGTCGGGTCGGGCTCGATCCGCAGCTCGTGCTCGGCCGGTCCGGGGTCGGGCACCGGGGTGTCCGGTCCGGCGGTCGTGCCGGCCGGAGACCCGGCCGCCCCCGCCGCGGGTTGTGCGGTGGCCAGGTCCGATGCGGCCGGCGACTCGCTGCGGTAGACGATGTCCTGCTCCTCCACGGCGGCCGGCGAACCGTCGACGGTGAACTCGTGACGCACGGTCACGAACAGCATCTCGCCGCTGCGGCCGGTCTTCGGCTCCACCGCGTGCACCGACGACTCACATCCGATCTCCTGACCGATCCGCAGTGGTCGCTGCGCTCGCCAGCGGCCGCCGGCGAACATCCGGCGACGGTGTGGGATCGGCGGGAGGAAGTGGCCGTCCGCAGGGTGACCGTCCGTGCCCAGCGCGACCTGGGCGGGGTGGTCGAGGAACCCGAAGCAGTGCCACATCGGCGGCAGGATCTCGTCGGGTGGCTGCTGGTCGAGCAGCCCGGCGAAGGCATCCACCGCCCAACGACCAACCGTGTCGACGCGGTGCAGCGGCTCGGGCGACCATCCGTCCAGGTACTCGGAGAGCCCGCTCACCGGCCGCTGGCCCAGGTCATGATTGTCATGGGACCGGACGCTATCCGAACCGGCGTCCAGTCCGGGAACCCGGCGGTCGGGAGGCCGGGCGCGCCTCGGAGTGGTCGGTCACTTCTTGCGGGTCCAGGGCCGGAACCCGGCAGCGATGGCGTCCTGCTCGGTGCGGAACCACACCTCGGCCCGGGTCCGGCCGAAGTAGGGCGAGCTCGCCGAGTGGCCCAACATCGAGGCGGAGTTGCCTTTTATCACGTAGTCCGCGGACGGCGCCGACCCGTCGGGCAGCGGTAGCACGGACCCGGGATAGGGACCCGGTAGCGCCGGGGCCGGACCGAGCGGAGGCTCGGTGATCGGCGTCGGCACGGCCGCCACCGCGGGCTCGGGGACGGCCACCGGCTCGGGGGCGATCGCCGTGATCGGCTCGGGCACCGTGGATGGGATCAACGGCGTCGGCAGTTCCGACCAGACCCGCACGGACGGTTCCCGGCGGGGCCTGCGGCGGACGGACACCCAGGCCAGCACCGCGCCGGACGTCACCACCAGCAACACCAGCACCTGCCGCCACCACGCTCCGCGCCCGCTGTCGGTCCTCTTCCCGGCCATGGTGTCTCCCCTCGTCGTGCCGAACCTTGTGCCCGACCATCGGCCGGCGACCTGTGACCATTTTCTACTCCCCGGGCGCGCCCGGGGAGTCCGCGGCATCATCGTCGGCGTGCACAGCCGGGCGACGCCATGGCGGATGCGGCCCGTGCCGCTGGTCCTACCGCTGGCGGGGCTGCCGCACCGGGTGCCCGGCGACACCGACGCGGTGGTGGTCGGCGGTGGTGTCGCCGGGATCAGCGCGGCGGTGGTGCTGGCCGAACGGGGCGTCCGGGTCACCATGGTCGAGGCGGCGGACACCCTGGGCGGGCGGCTCGGCGCCTGGCCGCACACCCTGCCCGACGGCACCAGGCAGATCGTCGAGCACGGGTTCCACGCGTTCTTCCGGCAGTACTACACGTGGCGGGCGATCCTGCGCCGGGCCGACCCCGCGCTGGGTTTCCTGCGGCCGGTGGTCGGCTATCCGGTGATCTCCCGACGCTGGCCGGACGAGGACCTGACCGGTCTGCCGGCCGCGCCCCCACTCAGCCTGCTGGCGCTGTTCGTCCGCTCCCCCAGCCTGGGCCTGCGCGACATCACCGGTGCCGACCGCTCGCTGGCGTTGGAGCTGCTGGGCTACCACCGCGAGCGCAGCACGCCGGCCCTGGACGCCATGCCGGCCGGGAAGTTCCTCGACCGGTTCGGGATCACCGAGCGGGCCAGGTCCATGCTCTTCGAAGCCTTCGCGCGGTCGTTCTTCTGCGACCCGGACGCGCTGTCCGCCGCCGAACTGGTGGCGATGTTCCACTTCTACTTCCTCGGCAATCCCGAGGGCCTCGGCTTCGACGCGCCCGACACCGACTACCTGAGCTGCATCTGGACCCCGCTGGCCGACCACCTCACCCGCCACGGTGGCCGGATCCGGGCCGGGGCGGCCGCCGACACGGTCGAGCCGGCCGACGACCACCGGTGGCGGGTGCGCGTCGCCGGCGGGGCGCAGGTGACCGCCCGGCACCTGGTGCTGGCCCTGGATCCGGCCGGCCTGCGCGGGCTGGCGGAGCGTTCCCCCGGGCTGCGACGGGTCGGACCCGCGCTGGCCGAGCGGGCGGCCGGGCTGCGGGTGGCGCCGCCGTTCGCGGTGTCCCGGCTGTGGTTGGACCGGGACGTCGCCCCCGGGCGGGCCACCTTCTCGGCGGTCACCGGAGAGCCCACGCTGGACTCGGTGACCTGCTACCACCGCCTCGAGGAGCCCTCGCGGCGGTGGGCGGCGACCACCGGGGGCTCGGTGCTGGAACTGCACTCCTACGCCTGCGTGGAACCCGACGCGGCGCAGGCCACCGCCCGGATGCGCGACGAGCTTGCTGCGCTCTGGCCGGAGACCCGCGATGCAGTGGTCCGCCACCAGCTGTGCCGGTACGAGGCGACGGCGCCGTCCTTCCCGCCGGGTGCCGCCGGGGCCCGACCGACGGTGCAGACGGACGCTCGGGGGGTGCGGGTGGCCGGGGACTTCGTCGAGCTGCCCTGGTGCGCGGGGCTGATGGAGCGCTCGGCGATGTCCGGCATCCTCGCGGCCAACGAGGTGCTCGCCGAGGAGGGCGCGGCCGCCGAGCCGGTGCACGGCGTCCCGCAGCGTGGCCTGCTCGCGGGCTGGACCCCGATGACCCGCCGCCGGCGGTGAGCGAGCCGCGGGTCGTGGGTGGATAGTCGCGCCGGAGCGCTACCCCGCACTCACGGGCGGCCCGCCAGCGCCGCGGACACCGCGTCCGCGCTGGCCCGCATGCCCCGGGCGTTGGGGTGCACCGGGGCGGCCGGGGAGGTGGGCACCAGCCCCTCCACCCACTTGGTTCCTGGCAGCTGGCAGACGTCGTGCCCGATGCTCGGGCGGTAGGTGTCCACGAACTCCGCGTCGGCTCCGTCGGCCTGCTCGGCGAGCATCGCGTTGAGCGACTTCGTCAGCTCGCGCAGGTACCGGACGTCGCCGGCGCTGAACGGCACGGCGGGGTAACAGCCCGGACCGCTGTCGGGCAGGATCGTCGGGTAGCCGACCACCAGCACCCGGGCGTCCGGGGCCCGCTCGTCGATCTCCTCGAGCACGGCCGCCACCTTGGGCGCGGTGTCGCGGATCCGGCGGGCCAGCTGGTCCTCTCCGCCGCGCTGGTAGTTGTCCCGGCAGGCCGCGCCGGTGAGCTTCGTCGAGGAGATCTTCGCGCAGGTGGTGATGATCTCGGCGAAGCCGATGTCGTTGCCACCGATGCCCAGGGTTACCAGCTCGGTGTCCTCGCCCAGGGCGTCCAGCTGCGGGCCGTTGGTGCCGACCGGGGTGCGCTGGGCAGCGACCATGTCCCTGGTCGTGGCGCCGCTGCAGCTGACGTCGCGGAACGAGACGGCCCGCAGCGAGCCCTGCACCAGCGACGGGTAGTTGTGGTCCGACCGGGCGCAACCCGGCGGCAGGCCGGTCTGCACCGGGACACCGGGACCGGCGACGTAGGAGTCGCCGAGCGCCACGTACTGCTCCGGCGATTCGTCGTCGAGCGGAGCGGCCGCGCCCTGCCCGGCGCCGGCCGACCCGGCGAGCAGACAGATCACCAGCACGACGAGCATCCGCGCCGCGTTCCGCGTCGGCCGCATGGCCGGGCCCCCTTCCGGTCGGTCGACCCAGCGGCCGCCCGGCGGCCCAAGATCAGGGCGGAGCGTAGCGGGGACACCCGTCGACCACGACCGGCGGGCGGGCCTCCGACCTGACCGGGTGGATCATTCCGGCCCTCCCGCACCCGGACATCGCGAGGGTCGTTGCTCCGAGTGAACGGCAGTGACGCCCAGTCATCGCCTGGCGCGAGGTGGGAGCACGACATGGAGGTACGCCGCAGGGCGGTCATCGGGGCCGCGGCGATCGCGGTGGTGGCGCTGCTCGCGGGGCCGACGGTCGGCAGCGCGGCGGCCGACGACAAGCCCGACTATCCGGTGCCCTACACCCTCGGTGCCGCCGCGACGGCCCCGCCGGGCTCGGCGCCTCCCGGGTCCAACGACTGGGACTGCGAGCCGTCCGACGAGCACCCCAACCCGGTGGTCCTGGTGCACGGCCTGGGCGCGAACATGACCGTCAACTGGCAGACCATGTCCCCGCTGCTGGCCAACGAGGGCTACTGCGTGTTCGCCCTCACCTACGGTCGCAACCCGCTCGCCCCGCCCGGCCTGGACCAGGTCGGCGGGCTGACCCGGATGGAGGACAGCGCCGAGGAGTTGGCCCGGTTCATCGACCGGGTGCTGGAGGCCACCGACGCGGACAAGGTCGACATCGTCGGGCACTCCGAGGGCAGCCTGATGCCCAACTACTACGTGAAGTTCCTCGGCGGCGACGAGCACGTCGACCACACCGTCGGGATGACCCCGCTCTGGGACGGCACCCAACTGCTCGCCCTGGACCGGGTCGACCGGCTCGGCCGGCAGTTCGGCTTCGACGCGGGGTACGGGCCGTTGTTCGCGGCCACCTGCGCCTCCTGCCGGCAGTTCCTGCGCGGTTCGGAGTTCATCGAGATGATGAACTCCGACGGCGGCCCGGCGGTGGACGGCGTCGACTACACGATGATCCTCACCCGGTACGACGAGCTGGTCATCCCCTACACCAGCGGCCTGCTCGACGACGACGACGCGACGAACATCGTCATCCAGGACGGGTGCGAGACCGACCTCGCCGAGCACGGAGCGGTGGCCGCCGACCCGGTCACCGGCCAGCACATCCTCAACGCCCTGGACCCGGACAACGCCAAGCCGGTGACCTGCTACGTCGTCAGCCCGGTCGCCGCAGTACCGCCCTACCAGCCCTGACCCGGGTCGGCGGCGACCCGGCGATACCCTGCTCCGCATGATGCCCCCGCCGCGAGGGCCGCGCGCCCGGTCGCTCGCGGCCACCTCGGCGCGGCACACGGCGGCGCGGTTGACGGCCGTGCTGTCGACCGTGGCGCTGATGACGGCGGCGCTGGTCGGTTGCGGTGGCGCGGGGCGCACCGGGGACGGTCCGGCGATGTCGCCGCTGGAGTCGGCCCCGCCTCCGCCCGGCGCGCCGGTGAAGGTGATGATCTGGGCACCGCAGCACACGGTCAGCTCGATCGCGTTCCCCGACCTGCCCCTGGTGGCCCAGGCATTCGCCGACCTGGCCAACGTGCAGGGCGGGGTGAACGGGCGGCCGCTGGTGGTGCTCAACTGCGACGAGGGCGGCGAGGCGGCCGGCGCGGAGCGGTGCGCACGGGAGGCGGTCCAGGAGAAGGTGCTGGCCGTGGTCGGTTCCTACAGCACGCATGCCGGCACCTACCTGCCGATCCTCGAGGCCGCCGGCATCGCCTACCTCGGCGGGGCGCCGCTCGGCCCGGCCGATCTGACCGACCCGGTCTCGTTCCCCATCACCGGGGGGCCGGCGCTGCTGGTCGCCGGCGCGGCCCGGCTCGCCGCGATGCAGGGCTGCCGCCAGGTGGCGCTGGTGCACCAGGACTCGGCCCCGGTGGCGGTGCTGGAGCGGTACACCCGGGCGGGTCTGGTCGGCGGCGGCGCCGGTCTGGTGTCCACCACGGCGTTGCCCAGTGGGCCGGGGTCGCTGGCCGACGAGGTCGCCAGGGCCACCCGGGACAGTGACTGCGTGGTCCTGGCGGCCAGCGACCAGGGCACCCAGCGGTTCCTCGCCGGCTACCAGCAGCAGGGCGCCGACCAGCAGCTCTACACCCTCGGTGGTGGCCAGACCGTCGGGGTGGCCGCCCAGTTCCCCGAGCTGCGCACCCGCACGTTCCTCACCGAGGCGCTTCCGCCGGGCAGCAACGGCGCGTGGCGGCGCTATCGGGAGGCGCTCGCCCAGGCCCGGTACGGCGACCGGATCGACACCTCCGGCACGGTGCAGCGCCAGACCTGGACCGCGTTCGAGGTGTTCCTCCAGGTGGCCCGCCAACTGACCCGGTTCGACTCCGCGTCGATGCTGGCGTCCCTGCGGGGCAGCAACGCGGTGGACACCGGCGGGCTGACCCCGGCGCTCGACTTCACCCGTGAGGCGCCGCTGCCCGGGCTGAACCGGCTGTTCAATCCCAGGGTGACCTACCAGAGATACGAGGACGGGCGGTTCACCGAGTTCCGCCCGGGCTTCCAGGACCTGACGCCGGTGCTCGCGGCGGCCACCGGGCGATGACCCGGGCACTGACCGCGGCGCTGGTGGTGGCCGCTGTGCTGCTCGCCGGTTGTGGGACCACGTCGCGCCCGTCGGCCTCGGCCCCGGCCGGCCCGCTGCCCAGCGGCGTGCCGATCAAGGTGATGACCTGGGCGCCCGAGTCGGCCACCGACGCCAGCCAGCCGGACCTGCAGGCCGTGGCGCACGCATTCGCCGCTGCGCTGAACGACGCCGGGGGCATCAACGACCACCCCCTCGAAGTGCTGATCTGCGACGAGGGCGACTCGGCCGGGGCCGCCGAGCGTTGTGCCCGCCGCGCGGTCGACGAGGACGTGATCGCGGTGCTCGGGTCGTACAGCATGCACGCCGCAGCGTTCTTCCCGGTGCTCGAGGCCGCCCGGATCCCCTACCTGGGCGGGGTTGCGCTCACCGGGCCGGACTTCCGCAGCCCGATGTCGTTCCCGCTCACCGGGGGCGCACCGGTGCGGGCCGCCGCGGCCACCGTGCTGACCTCCCAACGCGGGTGTACCCGGACCTCGCTGGTGCGCGGCGAACGCCCGGAGTACGACACGGTGTCCGAGCTGGTCGTCGACGGGCTGGCGCAGGCCGGCCAGCCCGGGCCGGCGGTGCTGCGGCTGCCCGCCGACCCGGCCCCGGTCACCGAGACGGCGGCGCGGATCGCCGAGTCCGGTGACTGCTCGATCCTGATCAGCGGGGACCGGGACGGTCAGCGGCTGCTGTCGGCGCTGCAGCAGGTCGGCGGGCGCGTCCCGCTGGTGCTGGCCGGAGACCTGCGCACCACCCGGCTGGCGCAGGTCCCGACGGTCGCCGGGGGCGCGCAGCTGGTGAGCTGGTTCCCTGCGGTGGACAACGCGGTCTGGCGCCGGTACCGGGAGGTGGTGGGCGCCCATGACGCAGGCGTGGATCTGGGCGGCGCGGTGCCGCAGAACACCTGGGCCGCCTACGAGGTGTTCACCCGGGTCGCCCGGACCATGACCATCTACGACTCGGCGAGCCTGGTGGCGGCGCTGAACTCGTCACCGGCGATCGACACCGACGGGCTGATGCCCCTGGTGAGCTTCCGCTCCGAGTTCCCGGTATCCGGGCTGAACCGGTTGTTCAACCGCGGCGCGACGTTCCAGGTCTACCGCAGCCGGGCGCCGGTGCAGGCCCGCCCGGGTTTCGTCGACGTCACCGACGCCCTGCGCGGGGCCGCCGGCCAACGCTGAGCGCGGACCCAGCCAATGAGCGCGGACTCGACCGGCCGCTGCCGGGGTCACCGGCAACTGCCGACCGCCGTCGTGGGTGCCCGGGGTCAGCTGGAGCGGGTGATCATCGGCCAGAGTCCCTCCGGGCCGGCCGCCAGCGCCAGCCGGCCCACCTCGGCGTTCCACCGGGCCTCGTCGCCGTCCTCGTCGCGCCAGGCCCACAACCGGGTGGTGGTCAGCCGGAGGTGGTGTTCGAAGGTGAACCCGATCGCGCCGTGCACCTGGTGCGCGATCCGCGCCACCGCGCCGGCCGCCTCACCGGCGCGCGCCTTGGCCACCGCGACCGCCAGCGCGGCGTCGGCGCCGGCGAAGTCGGTGTTCGCGGCGATCCGGGTGGCGGCCTCGGCGCCGGCCCGGGCGGCGGCCACCTCGGCCGCGGCCAGCGCC
>JAJCYC010000041.1 GCA_029263115.1 Pseudonocardia sp.
TGTAGGACAGGTCCGGGTCGCCGTCGCGCAGCGGAGTGGGCACCGAGACCACCGCGACGTCGAATCCGGCCAGGTCGGCCTCGTCGTGCGTCGGGTGGTAGCGGTCGGTGGCCAGCGCGGCGGCCACCTCGGCGTCGGTGACGTCGTCGATGTAGGTGTGTCCGTTGCGCAGCCGGTCGACCTTGTCCTTGGCGACGTCGAAGCCGACCACGTCGTAGCCGACCTCGACCGCCCGCATCGCCACCGGCAGGCCGACGTAGCCCTGGCCGAGTACGACCACCCGGCGCGGTGTCGTGTCCTGCGTCATCTCGTGGGTACCTCTCTCAGGTCTCTCAGCAGAAGTGCCGGTAGAGCAGTGCCCCGGCACTGGTGCTGATCTCGTCGGGCACCGACTCCTCGGTGAACAGCCGGGTGAGTTCCCCCAGCATCGCCCCGACCTCGGACTTCGGGGTGGGATCCGGGCCGCCGCGCAGGGTGACGATGCGGCGCTCGGTGGTGGCCCACTTGCGCTTGTAGGAGACCAGACCCGGCTGGTCCAGGTCGGACAGCCCCCAGTCGACGCCGCCGAGCCCGCGCTCGATGGCCAGCCGCAGGGCGGCCCAGTACAGCGCGTCGTTCGGCCGCATCGGCAGGTACTCCGACAGCGACGCGCCGAACTTGTAGTACAGCGTGCCGGCCCAGACCAGGAACATCGCCCCGGCCACCACCTCGCCGTCGACCTTGGCGAGCAGCGTCACCACGCCGTCCTGATCGGCGAACCGCTCGTGGATGCGCTCGAAGAACTGCACTGGCTGGGCCAGCAGCCGGTACTTGCGCTTGCGCAGCCCCACGTGCAGCCGGTGGAACGTGCGGACCGCGTCGACCTCGGTGCTGGCGGTGATCCGGACGCCGTTGCGGTCCGCCGCCTTGAGGTTGCGCCGGGAGGTCGAGCTGATCCGGGCGTGCAGTTCCTCCTCGGTGCAGTCCACCGGGGTGCCGTGCCAGGCCGCCTCGCCGACCGCGCGCAGCGCCGGGTCGGCCGCGGCGGGGTGCTCGGTGAAGCAGCGCAGGGTCAGCGGCGCGCCGGCGCCCAGCGCGTCGTCGGCCAGCCCGGCCCAGGCGCCCGGCGTGGCCAGCGGCGGGTCGGCACGGTCACAGAACGGCAGGCTGGAGATCCGCTCGCCGCGGATGTCGTCGATCGTCACCCAGGCGAACCCGCCGAGCGGCCGGCCGGCCGGGTCCACCGAGATCCGCGCGTGCGGGGTGAAGTCGTAGCTCTCGCAGACCGCCTGGATCCAGGGTGGGGAGGTGAACAGGCTGCCGCTGGGGCCACCGGCCAGTTCTCGCCATCTCGGGTCGGTGCGTGGGTCGACGGGAAGCACGCTGTGCTGGGCGTTGACGGTGAACACTCCTATGGACGGCGTCGCCCAGGGACGATACCCGGCCGGCGGGCCCGCCCGCCGCTGGCCCGCGGCCGCCACCTGAGCGGCGTGGGCTCAGCCGGTGGTGGCCTCCAGCGGCGGGGCGACCCGTTGGGCAGGTACGACGATGCGGATGTCGGGCGCGGGAGCGAACTCGCCGAGGGTCGCGGCCAGTGAGCCGAGCGACGCCTCCGGCAGCGGGCGGCCACTCGGCAGCCAGGCGACCAGCCCGAGTCGGTCGATCGACCGCGGGTGTGCGGGGTGCTGGCTCATTCGGACCACCTCCGGTACGGCGATCGGCCCCTGATGGCCGCCGCTGTTCGGTCCATCGTCGTTGGTCCGCGCGGTGTTTCACCCGACCGCGTACGGGCGTGTCCGGGTGATCACTTTGTGTGAGATCTTGCCTGCGGAGGGTAGTGGCCGGGGGCCTCGGCGGCGTCCGTAGGGGCACACACCGGGTCAGCGGCGGGCCGCGGCCTCGGTGGGGTCGCCGTCGAGCAGGAACGGCGGTGGGGTGTCGGTCTTGACGATCCGGGTGGACCGGGTCGACATCAGGTCCTCGACGGTGATCGCGGCCGGGTCGGCGATCGTGCGGGCCAGGCCGCGCCGCTCCAGCTCGGCGGCCAGCTCGGCCTGGTGGTCGTCGCCGGCCTCGCCGAACGCCGCCTTGCGCACCGCCATCAGCGGGAAGCGCCCGCCGTCCAGGATGGCCAGCGCCGAGCCGGTGCCGGCGTGCCCGATGACCAGGTCGGCCTCGCGCAGCGCCGCGTTGAGCTCGGCGGCCGGCAGGAACGGGGTGGCGGTGATCGGCAGCCCGTCGACCGGGGTGCAGCCGGTCTGCCAGAGCACCTCCACCGGCCGCCCGGTCGCCTCGCCGAGTGCGCCGCCCGGGCCGAGCAGCCCGGCCAGCGGCTCGATCAGCCGGCGGAAGGGGAACTCCGCCGCGGTGCCCACGGTGACCACCGCGCGGATGGTCCCGCCGAGCTCGCGGGCCGGCCCCGACTGCGGGTGGTAGAGGTCGAAGCCGCTGCCGCCGTAGTGCCAGCCCCGGTCGGCCCAGTGCGGGTACTGGGTGTGCGTGCGGACCCCGGGGACCTTGCGCAGCAGCGTGCCGGAGATCGACGGCGCGGTGACCCGCGCGGCGCTCTCGATGTAGTGGCACTCCACGCCGCGCGCGGCCAGGTAGGGCAGGTAGCCCAGCGCGATGCCCGAGCCGGTGGACACCGCCCGGGTGATGCGCCGCTCCCGCAGCAGCCGGTGCGCGTGCGGGACCGCCCGCAGCACGCCGGGGATCGAGCGGACCCCGATGTAGGGCACGTACTCGACGTCGCGGTCGGCCAGCAGCGAGGTGCTCTGTTCGTTGGCGTGGGTGACCCATATCGAACCGCCCGGATCGTCCGGAATCCTTCGGGAGAGGCCGTCGAGCTGCGCGAGATGGCCGCCGGTGGTGGCCACGAACAGGGTCGTCATCGTGCGGTGGAGTCCCGGAGCATGGAGGGTACGGTACGCGCCAGGATCGCCAGGTCGCCGGCCAGCCGCCGTTGCCGCACGTAGGTCAGGTCGAGGTGCAGCATCTCCAGGGTGCCCATCGCCGAGCGACCGCTGATCTGCCACAGCCCGGTCAGCCCCGGGCGCACGGTGAACCGGGGCTTGAACTCGGCCGGGAACATCCGCGCCTCCCACTCCAGGCAGGGCCGGGGGCCGACCAGCGACATGTCGCCGAGCAGCACGTTGATCAGCTGCGGCAGCTCGTCGAGGCTGGTCCTGCGCAGGACGGCGCCGATCCCGGTGACCCTGGGGTCCGCGTTGATCTTGTAGCTGCCCTCGACCGAGGTGTCCTCGCCGCGCAGCTCGGCGGCGATCAGCTGGCGCAGCATCTCGTCGCCCACGCCGGTGCGCATGGTGCGGAACTTGTACATGGTGAACACCTGACCGCCGAACCCCACCCGCTGCTGCTGGAACAGCGCCGGCCCGACGCTCGACCAGCGGATCGTCAGCGCGATCAGGATCATCGGCACGGCCAGCACGACGAGCGCGAGCGCCGCCGCGGTGAGGTCGATGGCTCGCCGGGTGAGCGACTCCCACGACCTCGCCGGGACAGCGGTCTCAAGCTCGACGTCGGGCATCGATGCCTCCAACGGTGATCGCGAGCAACGTGAATATCAGGTCTCCGGTCCCACGGAGCTGTAGATGCGGGTCGATAAGTGTAAGAACGAGCAGGAACAGCCAAACGATTTCCAGACATGACGCGCACGCGCCGAAGGCACCCGGATGGCGGATGGCGGGGCGCACAGCGCGTAACACCCGCATCGACAACCAGACGAACGCGGCCAACAGCGGAATCCCGCCCACCCACAGGAACCACAACACGCCGGACTCCAGGTAGATGATCTCCCGCCAGCGCTCCGGGGCGTCCAGCACGGTGTTGGGGGAGACCCCGACGAACGTGGTCAGCCAGTCGAACTGCGGCAGGTAGTGGTTCTGCAGGTTGTTCACCCGCCCCTGCCAGCTGACCGGCAACCACGATCCGTCACCGGCGCCGCCGATGCCCTCCAGTCGTCCGACGAAGGCCGGCGCGCCGACCACCAGCGCCACCCCGAACAGCGGGGCGAACCGGGTGGCCTGCCGGCGCAGGTCGGGGAACCGCCAGGCCAGCAGGGCCAGCGCGACCACCGCCGCGATCCAGGTGGAGAACTGGCCGGCGGCCAGCACTCCGGTGCCCAGCACCATCGCCAGGAACAGCCGCTCGCGCCGGCCCAACAGACCCCGGGCCACGCAGCAGAAGACCAGGATCAGACTGATGATCACCACGTCCCCGGTGGCGATCGGCGAGCCGAGGGTGGTGCTGCCGCGATCGGCCAGATCGGCGGTCTCGGATGGGCCGTCCGCACCGGACCACAGCGTGTTCAGCAGCGCGATGACCGGGCCGAAGCTCAGCGTCTGCAGAATCGCGATCATCGCCACGGTGGCCCCGGGCCACACGATGAACCGGATGCAGCGCATGATCTGCGGCTCGGTGACGATCGTGTAGCGGACCATGAAGTACAACGCGACCAGCTTGGTCATCGGCAGCATCGAGGCGTACTCGGTGCCGGTGGGGATACCACCACGCATCAGCAGCGACGCAAGCGGCCAGATCGTGGCCATCAGCAGGAACACCGCCAGCGGGATGTCCACCAGCGGGTAGAACGTCGGCCGGATCTCGTCCCCGCGCAGGTAGCGCAGGAACGCCCCGAGCAGGGCGCCGGCCATCAGGATCGCGAGCAGGGCCTCGTTCGGCCGGACCAGTGGGATCAGCTCGTCGCGCGGGATACCGGCCAGGATCGGCAGGGTGACCAGGTAGGCGTAGGTGGCGAAGCGCGGGGTGTGTGCGGCGGTGGCCAGCAGCACCAGGCCGGCCAGCCCACCGACGAAGCCGTAGGCGGCCACCGGGCCGATCGCGGCGGCGAACAGCGCGCTGAACGCGGTGACCCCGACGGCGGTGCCGACGATCCAGGTGGTCGCCCGGGACTTTTCCGGTGCGCCCGCCGGTGTGGTGGCGGGACCGGTGCCGCCACCGGACGGCGGGGGCAGGGTCTGGGTCATGGCTGCTCCCTACTCTGCGTGAACCGGGTTCGGTGGCTGCTCGGGGCGGACCTGGCTCACCCGCGGGCGGCCCGGCCGGGCAGTGTCGCGACGAGCGCCCGGACCCGGTGGCGCAGCCACGGCGTCCGGCCGCCGACCCGGGAGGCCACCCGGTAGGCCAGGCTCAGCTTGAACCGGAACAGCGCCGGCGACTCGGTGCCCTTGACGAACACCCGGTCGACCGCGAACCGGCCGTGCTCGCGGGCCACCGCGAACGCCACCGAGTACCCGGCCTCGGCCATCACCCGCCGCGCGTCCCCATCGTGGGTGCCGTACGGGTAGGCGAACGAGGTGGGGGTACGCCCGGTGATCGCGGCCACCTCGTCGCGGGCCACCACGATGTTGCGCGCCAGCGTGTCGACGTCCATCCCGGCCATCCGGGAGTGGTCCCAGCCGTGCACCCCGATCTCCATCGGCGAGCCGACCAGGGTGGCGATCTCGTCGGCCGGGGACAGCCGTTCAGCGGCGTAGGCCGGGTTCCAGCCGATCGGCTCACCGAGCACCCCGGGCGGGACGAACAGCACCGACGGGATGCCCGCCTCGGCCAGGATCGGCGCCGCGACCCGGACCACCGACTCGTGGCCGTCGTCGATGGTCAGCAGGTAGGACCGGCGCGGCGCCGGGGCGCCGTCCAGGACGGCCACGAACTCGTCCAGGGTCAGCGCCCGCCAGCCACCCCGGCTCAGCGCGGCCAACTGCGCGCGGAACGCCTCGACGCCGATGAACAGGTGCTCCGGGTCGGCGCCGGTCGCCGGCTCGCCGAAGTTGTGGTACATCAGCACGACCGGCATCCGCCACGACATCCGGCGGGTGGGAACTGCGCCTGGGGCCACACTCAGCTCCTGGTCCAGCGACGGGTCAGGGTGATCACCGTGATCAGCGCCACAATCAGGCCGCACACCCCGCCGGTGATCGCCGACATCGTGGGGTCGGGGTAGCGCGCGCCCTCCACCGAGTAGGCCGGCACGATCACCGAGGACTTGTTGCTGGTCAGGTTGAGGTCGTCGATCTCGGACTGCAGGGCGGCGGCCCGGGCGGTCAGCGCCGCCGCGTCGGCGTCCGGCGTGCCCTGCCGGGAACGCACCTCGGCCAGCTGGGCCTGCAGGTATCCCTTGGGCCCGGAGGCGTCGGCGACCTCCAGGTACCGGGCGGCGATGGCGTTGGTCAGGTCGATGCCGCCCTGCCGGGTCTTGTCCCGGACCTCCAACTGGATGATGTTGCTCTCGTCGAGGATCTGCGCGCTGACCCGTTCGCCGAGGCCGCTGACCGAGATACCGTTCGCGTCGGCCACCGGCTGCAGCACGTTGCGGCTGGTCAACAGCACGACCTGGGTGGTGAGGTCGCGGTCGGTCTTGAGGAACTCGCCGGTGTTCTCCCCGGCGATCGTGTACTGGATGCTGGCCCGTGCGGCGTACTGCACGGGCATCACCAGGGCAATCAGGTAGCCGAGCACCGCGCCCAGCACGACCAGCGCCAGTGCGGTGCGCACCAGCCTGGACCGTTGAGCGTCGGTCAGCCGGGGCCGGCGCGGTTCGGCGGTCGGCGGCAGGCCCGGCCGGCCGGCCGGGCCTCCGGGTGCGATGGCTCCCGGCAGCCGGAACCCCGGAGGTGGCCCGGGCAGTGACTGGCGGGCGGGGGAGGGGGCACCGCCGGTGGAGGGAGTCATGGACACGTGTCGTCAGCTCCGGGTCCAGCGTCGGGACAGGGCGATGGCGACCAGGCCTGCGACGACCACGCCGAGCAGCGCACCGGTGGCGGCCGCCACGGCCGGCTTCGGCGCCGCCGGGGTGGACACCGAGTACGCCGGCACCGCGATCGCGGCCCGGTTGCCGGTGAGCGCGATCGTGTCGAGCTGGCTCTGCAGGGTGTTCACCCGGGACTGTATCTCCGCCCGGGTGGCCGCAGCGGCGCTGCCAGGCGCTCCGGCAGGCGCGGTGGCCAGGTCGCGTTCGGCCTCATCGAGCCGTTCCTGCACGAATCCCCGCAGTCCGCTGGTGTTGACCACCTCGAGATAGCGCTGGCCGATCGCGTCGGCCAGCCGGACGCCGACCTCGCGGCTCGGGTCCAGCACGTCGACCTGGATCAGCTCGCTGTTGGCCAGGTTGGTCACCGTGACCTTGTCGGTGAGCCGGTCGGGGGTGATGCCGTTGGCGTCGGCCACCGGGCCCAGCACGCTGCGGCTGGTCAGCAGGACCAGCTGGGTGGTGAGGTTGCGGTCGGTGCGCAGGAAGCTGCTCGCGTTCTCCTGGGCCACGGTGTACTCGATCACCGTGCGGGCCGCGTACTGGGTGGGCAGCACGAGCGTCACCGCCAGCCCGACCGCGGCGCCCAGCAGCACGATCACCGCGGAGATCAGGCCGAGCCGCGAGCCCTGGGCGGGGCTGAGTCGCCGCCGGGGTGGCGGCTGGGCGAACCGTGGCGCGGCGGGGCGGTACCCCCCGGCCGATCGGAAACCCGGCGGCGGACCGGGCAGCGGCTGCCGGGTCGCCGGTGTCGGGCCGGAGCCGGTCGGCCCGTTCGACCCGCCGGCACCCGGTGGCGCGCCGTCGCTACCGCGAGCCCTGCCGAGGTCAGGGCTCCTGGTCGCGGCGTCCGGTTCGGACGGACGGGTCATTCCGTGCTACCTCGGGAGGGGCCGGGTCGGACCGTGTCGAGCACCTCGCACACCCGGGTGACCTGCTCCGGACTCAGCGTGGGCGACATCGGCAGGGACAGGATTCGTTCGGCCGCGCGCTCCACCACCGGCAGCGGGTCGGCCCGGAACTCAGCGTACGCCGAATCCAGGTGGCACGGGGTCTTGTAGTGCAGGCCCCAACCGATCCCGGCCGAGGTCAGTGCCTCGCAGACCGCGTCCCGGTGATCGACCTCGACGATCGCCAGGTGGTACACGGCCTCGGCCTTGGGGTGGCGGGCCACCGGGCGCACGTGGGCCGGCAACCGGTCGACGTAGTGCTCCCAGGCCCGTACCCGGCCGGTGTTGGCCTGGTCGAGCCCGCGCAGCTTCAGCGACAGCGCGGCGGCCTGCACCGAGTCGAGCCGACTGTTGCGCCCGCGCAGGTCGTGGTGGAACCGGCTCTCCTGGGAGCGCCCGTGGTCGGCCAGCCGGCGGATCTTGTCGGCCAGCGCCTGGTCCTGGGTGACCACCGCGCCGCCGTCGCCGAGTGCGCCGAGGTTCTTACCCGGGTAGAAGCTGAAGCCGGCGGCCACGCCCACGCTGCCGGCCCGCTGCCCGGCGAACCGGGCGCCGTGCGCCTGCGCGGCATCCTCGATGAACGCCAGCGAGTGCCGTCGCGCCACCTCGAGGATGCGGTCGCTGTCCACCATCTGGCCGTAGAGGTGCACGCCGATGATCGCGGCGGTGTTCGAGTTCACCGCCGCGGCGGTGGCGTCGGGGTCGAGCAGCAAGGTGTCGGGCAGCACGTCGACGAACCGGGGCCGGGCGCCGACGAAGCACACCGCCTCCGCGGTGGCGATGAAGGTGTTGGCCGGGACGATCACCTCGTCGCCGGGGCCGACGCCCAGCCCGGCAAGGATCAGCTCCAGCGCGTCGGTGCCGTTGGCCACCCCGACGCAGGCCCGGGCCTGGCAGTAGTCGGCGAACTCGGCCTCGAACGCGCCGACCTCGGGGCCGTTGATGAACCGGCCGTGCTCGAGCACCCGGGCGAACGCCTGCTCGAAGTCCTCGCGCAGCACACCGTTGACCCCGGCCAGGTCGAGGAACGGGACGGGTGCACTCATGCGCGGGCCTGCCCGTTGCCGGTGACCGCCAGATCGAGCGGGCCGCCGACCGGGGCCGGCGCGCCGGTGGCGCTGGCCACGTCGGTGGCCGCGAGCACCCGGACGATGTCCAGGCCACGCTGCCCGGTGGTGCGCGGCGTCTCGCCGGAGCGGACGCACTCCACGAAGTGCCGGTCCTGCACCAGCAGCGGTTCCTGGAACTGGATGTACGGCGAGACGATGTCGCCGGTGCGGTAGCTCACCGGGAATCCGGCCTCGGCGGCCTCGTCGACCTGCTTCGGGTCGACGCCCTGGTCGTAGATCCGGATCCGGTCGGTGTCGGACATGTCGTTGTAGACGGCCATCTTCTTCTCGCCGACCACGGTGACCCGACGGATCTTCTCCGGGTGCAGCCA
>JAJCYC010000042.1 GCA_029263115.1 Pseudonocardia sp.
GCGCTGCCGCTCGTCCAGATACGGACGCAACACCGCATACCTACGCGCTACCGACTGCCCGACCTGCCCATCGATCGCCATAGCACAGACGGTAAGTCCCCGGACCCGAAAACCTACGTTACTTCGTCGTGAGTCCTAACGGTGCAGAACCGTGATGTCGGCTGCCACGTCCCCCGTGGTCGACAGCCCCCGTACGAACGCCAGCAGAGTGTCGCGGAAGGCCGACACGGCGTGCGTGGGCGCCACCTCGGAGCGGTGGGCCAAGGCCACGGTGCGGTACAGCGGCGGGGTCAGCACGGTGCGACGCAGCCGGGGCCGGCCGGCGAACACCAGGTCCGGCACGACGGCCACTCCCGTGTCATTCTCCACCAGCCGCAGCACCGAGTCCATCTCGCCGCCCTCCACCGCGAACCGGGGTGCGACGCCAGCTTCCCGGCAGGCGCGCAGGGTGACCTCACGCAGGTCGTAGCCCTCTCGGAACATCACCAGCTCCCTGCGGGCCAGCTCGGCGATCGGGATCGAACCGCGGTGGGACGGGGCCGGCGCGGAACGGGCGGAGGCCATCGACAGCCGCTCGCGCAGCAATGGTGTGATCGACAACGTCGGGTCCAGCCCGGTCGGCGGCACGATCACCAGCGCCACGTCCAGCAGGCCCCGGGAGAGGTCGTGCACCAAGGGCTGGGAGCCGTTCTCGGCCAACACCAGCCGGATCGTCGGGTGCCCGGCGTGGAAGGCCCGCAACACGTCGGCCAGCAGCCCGATGCACAGGCTCGGCGTGGCGCCGACCCGTACCCGCCCGGAGCGCAGCCCGACGATCTCGGCCACCGCCGTACGCGCGCCGTCGCCGTCGGCCAACATCCGGCGGGCCAGCGGAAGGACCGCCTCGCCGGACGGGGTGAGCATCAGCGGACTCCTGCCGCTGCCGGTGCCCCGGTCGACCAACGCTGCACCTAGCTCTTCCTCCAGCGCCCGGATCTGTCGGCTGAGCGTGGGCTGGGACACCCCGCACCGGTCGGCGGCGCGGGTGAAGTTGCGCACGTCAGCCAGCGCGACGAAGTACGCGAGCTGCAGCAGAGTCATCGTCATAGCGTACATGCATCATTTGGGTTCCAGTCATGCATTTGACGTACGCACTGCCGTGCCGATTCCTGAGCCCTCCGGTGTGCCGGGTTCGGTGCATTTCGGCACCCCGTTTCCCGAGTTGCCCTTCGTGATCCCGCTGCCACTGCTGATTCTCCCGATCATCGGGCCTCGGTGCTGCTCCTGGTCAACACCTATGACGCGGTGCTGGCGTTCCTGCCGCCCCGGTGGGGGATTCCGGGTCGGAGTCGGCTCGCCGCTGCTGGGACTGAACGGGCGGCACATGCTGTACGCGTGGGTATCGCTCGTCCTGGTCATGACCGCCGACCCGTACATCATGAGCGTCGTCGCGGGGTGGCTGAGCGACCCCACGCTCGTCTCGGTCGGTGTGCGGCGACGCACCGCGACGTGTGTTGGGCAGAGTGGGTGAAGTTGCGCACGTCGGTGACTGGGATGCGGCGACCGACCTGCACGGGGGCTGCCTCCATGCATCCCGCGCATCGACCGCCACCACGTCATGCATTTGACGTCAGGCAGATCGGGTAGTTCGCTGAGGACCCGAGCATTCTTCCCGCTCTGAGCAGCCGTAGGCTCCGCAACGACTTCACCGAATACGCCGGGCACGGGCATCGGTCCGCCGCCCGGGACTTCCCGAACCAGGTAAGGAAGCCTGACGTGTCCACCACCGCAGATGCGTCCGCAGGCCGGGCGCAGATCAGCGCACGCACACTTCGAACCGACCGATGGTGGCTGCCGCCGCTGTTGACGTTCGCCGGCCTCACGGCGTGGGTCGCCTACGCGACCGTCCGCGCGTTCATGCAGGACTGGTACTGGGTCGAGCAGTACCACTACCTCACGCCGTTCTACTCGCCGTGTGTCTCGCTGGCGTGCGACCCGGAGTCGGCGCTGGTCGGCCGGTTCCTGCCGGACTGGCCGATCCTGCCGTTCGCGGCGGTCACCCTGCCGTTCCTACTGCTGTTCCGGCTGACCTGCTACTACTACCGCAAGGCCTACTACCGCAGCTTCTGGGCGTCGCCGCCGGCTTGCGCGGTGGCCGAGCCGCACAAGCGTTACACCGGCGAGACTCGGTTCCCGCTGCTCGGGCAGAACCTGCACCGCTACTTCTTCTACGCCGCCGTGGCCATCTCGGTGGTCAACACGATCGACGCCGGCCTGGCGTTCCGTGGTGCCGACGGCGGCTTCGGCATTGGCCTCGGCACGGTGATCCTCGTGACGAACGTGGTACTGCTGTGGGCCTACACGCTGTCCTGCCACTCCTGCCGCAGCATCACGCTCGGCCGGATCAACCACTTCTCCAAGCACCCCGTGCGGTACTGGTCCTGGCAGCAGGTCACCAAGCTGAACGCCAAGCATCAGGAGTTGGCGTGGACGACCCTGGGCACCTTGGCCCTGACTGACTTCTACATCATGGCGCTCGCGGCCGGCTGGTTCTCCGACCTGCGTATCGTCAACTGAGGGTGATGCTGAGATGACTGGTGCAATCGGAACAGAGACTGAGCGGCATTCCTACGACGTGGTCGTGATCGGCGCCGGTGGGGCCGGCCTGCGGGCCGCCATCGAGGCTCGTGCCCAGGGCAAGAAGACCGCGATCATCAGCAAGTCGTTGTTCGGCAAGGCGCACACCGTGATGGCCGAGGGCGGCTGCGCGGCCTCCATGGGCAACGTGAACTCGAACGACAACTGGATGGTGCACTTCCGCGACACCATGCGCGGGGGCAAGTTCCTGAACAACTGGCGGATGGCCGAGCTGCACGCCAAGGAGGCCCCGGACCGGGTCTGGGAGCTGGAGACCTACGGTGCGCTGTTCGACCGCACCAAGGACGGCAAGATCAGCCAGCGGAACTTCGGCGGGCACACCTACCCCCGGCTGGCGCACGTCGGTGACCGCACCGGCCTGGAGCTGATCCGCACCCTGCAGCAAAAGATCGTGTCGCTGCAGCAGGAGGACTTCAAGACATGCGGTGACTACGAGGCCAACATCAAGGTCTTCCACGAGTGCACCATCACCGACCTGGTCAAGACCGACGGCGCCATCTCCGGGGCGTTCGGCTACTGGCGCAACACCGGCGGGTTCATCCTGTTCGACGCCCCGGCCGTGGTGCTGGCCACCGGCGGTATCGGCAAGTCGTTCAAGACCACGAGCAACTCGTGGGAGTACACCGGTGACGGCCACGCGCTGGCCCTGCGCGCCGGCGCGACGCTGATCAACATGGAGTTCATCCAGTTCCACCCGACCGGCATGGTGTGGCCGCTGTCGGTGAAGGGGCTGCTGGTCACCGAGTCGGTCCGCGGCGACGGTGGCATCCTCACCAACTCCGAGGGCACCCGGTTCATGTTCGACTACATCCCGGACGTGTTCAAAGAGCAGTACGCCACCACGCCCGAGGAGGGCGACCGCTGGTACACCGACCCGGACAACAACCGGCGCCCGCCGGAGCTGCTGCCCCGCGACGAGGTGGCCCGGGCGATCAACTCCGAGGTCAAGGCCGGTCGGGGATCCCCGCAGGGTGGGGTCTACCTGGACGTGTCCTCCCGGATGCCGGCCGAGCAGATCCTGAAGAAGCTCCCGTCGATGCACCACCAGTTCAAGGAGCTGGCCGACGTCGACATCACCAAGGAGCCGATGCAGGTCGGCCCGACCTGTCACTACGTGATGGGCGGCATCGAGGTCGACCCGGACACCGGGCAGTCCCGGGTGCCCGGGCTGTTCGCGGCCGGGGAGTGCTCCGGCGGCATGCACGGCTCCAACCGGTTGGGCGGCAACTCGCTGTCCGACCTGCTGGTGTTCGGCCGCCGCTGCGGGGCCGGCGCGAGCGCTTACGTCGACTCGCTGGGTGCCCGCCCGGCGGTCAACGAGGACGAGGTCCAGGCCGCCACGGACCGGGCGCTGCTGCCGTTCCGCACCGAGGGCGGGGAGAACCCGTACACGGTGCACATCGAGCTCCAGCAGACGATGAACGACCTGGTCGGCATCATCCGCAAGGGCGACGAGATGGAGTTGGCCCTCAAGGCGCTCGAGGACTTCGCCACCCGCACCACCAAGGTCGAGGTGCAGGGCCACCGCGAGTTCAACCCCGGCTGGCACCTGGCCCTGGACCTGCGCAACATGCTGTTGGTCTCGCTCTGCGTGGCCAAGGCTGCGCTGATGCGCACCGAGAGCCGCGGCGGGCACACCCGCGACGACCACCCGGTGATGGACTCCGACTGGCGGCACGTGCTGCTGGTCTGCTCCGCGTCTCAGGCCGAGGGCAGTGACGATGCGGCGGATGTGGTCCGCAAGGAACAGCTCCCGATGCGTCCGGACCTGCTCGACCTGTTCGAGCTCGACGAGTTGAAGAAGTACTACACCGGCGAGGAGATCGGCGGCCACCGGGCTGATTCCGCGGAGAAGGGCGGACAGGCATGAGCGCGTACAACGCACACTTCCGGGTCTGGCGGGGTGACTCCGAGAAGGGTGACCTCGTCGACTACCAGGTCGAGGTGAACGAGGGCGAGGTCGTCCTCGACATCATCCACCGGCTGCAGCAGACCCAGGCCGGTGACATGGCCGTCCGGTGGAACTGCAAGGCCGGCAAGTGCGGCTCCTGTAGCGCGGAGATCAACGGCCGGCCGCGGCTGCTGTGCATGACCCGGATGAACACCTTCGCCGAGGACGAGGTCGTCACGGTCACCCCGATGCGCACCTTCCCGGTGATCCGCGACCTGGTCACCGATGTCGAGTTCAACTACCAGAAGGCCCGGGAGATCCCGTCCTTCGCCCCACCCGTCGGGGTCGAGCCCGGCGAGTACCGGATGCAGCAGGTGGACGTCGAGCGGAGCCAGGAGTTCCGCAAGTGCATCGAGTGCTACCTGTGCCAGAACACCTGCCACGTGGTGCGAGACCACGAGGAGAACAAGCCGGAGTTCGCCGGCCCGCGCTTCCTGATGCGGATCGCGGAGCTGGACATGCACCCGCTGGACGCCGCCGACCGGCAGAAGGCGGCCCAGGAGGAGCACGGCCTCGGCTACTGCAACATCACCAAGTGCTGCACCGAGGTGTGCCCCGAGCACATCAAGATCACCGACAACGCGTTGATCCCGCTCAAGGAGCGCGTCGTCGACCGCAAGTACGACCCGCTGGTGTGGCTCGGTAGCAAGATCTTCAAGCGCGGTGAGAAGACCGACGCCTGAGGTTCGCCGAGACGACTGAGCCGCCGCGCCCATCGGGTTAGCGGCGGCTCGGTTGCGACCGGGTCGTGGCCGATCCGGCAAGGGAGAGGTTGCGGAGTCGGGCGGTGTTGTCGAACGACCCGAAGCCCGCCCTACCGGAGGTGAAACTCATGGCTGTGGCCGTCATGAGCGGAGTCCGTGAGCCGTCCAGGTACACCGCGATCGTTCCCAGGTCGGCGCAGCGCAGCACCCTTACCCGATGCCACCGCTTGTCGGTGATCGCGGGCGCGGCACCCTTCTTGCGGCTCGCGTCCCATTGATCGTCGATTCGTCGCCGGTCGGCGTTGTCGACGATGAAGATGCCGTTGTGCGCGTAGGACGTGTCGGCGGTGGACAGATGGACGTAGTAGAACTCCGTGTCGGAGCGGTAGCCGAACACGATGATCGCGTCTGACCTCATCGGCTGGCCATTCCCAGGCGTGCCTCTCCGGGCGAGGGCTGGACTCCGCAACGGAGAGTAGCGGTACGAAGGGGCCACTTCGTGGTCATGCCAGGAGTTCCGCGCGTCCCCTTCCGCGCTGGTCGTCCGGCGGGAGACCCCATACTCTGATCGGCATCTGCCGCGGCGCGGCTGTCCACCCGACGTCGGCCGGCGCGGGGCCGGCGCCCGGCGACCTGCGGCACCGGGGGGCCAGGCACGTGGTCGATGACGAACAAGGCGCGGTGCGAAGACCGACGCCTGATCAGGGCGTCGGGCGCCCGGTACCCGGTCCCGGCGCGCCGCCGTACGATCTCGCGGTCCGGGGCCGCGGCAGCGACGACGACGGCTCCGTAGGGTCGGGTATTCGGCTGTGCGGAGCCGTTCGTGTGTGATGGGGCCCACAGGTCAGAGCGCGGGGGTCCGCATGATCGTCAGTGGTCGGTTGGCAGGTGGGTCTACGCGTTCGGCGCGACCCGGTGGCATGCCGCGCGCGCTCGCCGGCGCGATGCTCGCCGGGCTGATCGTGACGCTCGCGGCCTGCTCGGGCCCCACAGCGGGCCCGGCCCCGGGGCCCGGGGAACCCACCGCGGCCGAGCAGGCGCGGGAGTTGCCCGCGTTCACCCCGCCGACCTACCCGCTGCCCGACCCGGCGCCCACCGGATTCGGCGTGACCCTGACCGAGTTCGCCACCCTGCCACCGTCGAAGACCAACCCGCCGGTGCCGCGCGGCGACAAGCTGGACCGCCGCAACCGGATCAACTACCTCGGTGAGCTGCCGGACCGCTCCGGCAGGTTGTTCGTGCCGGACCTCAACGGCCCGCTCTACCTGCTACACGACGGCCGGCCCACCCCGTACCTCGACGTGGCCGCCCGGACCGGCGCATCGTTCTGGAGCCACCGGGGTTTCGGCTCGGGTTTCGGTTTCGTCGCCTTCCACCCCGACTTCGGCCGCAACGGCCGGTTCTACACGGTGCACACCGAGGCCCGGGACGCGTTGCGCACCGCCACCCCCGATCTCTCCGCGCCCGCCGGCACCGTGGTGCACGGCGTGCTGAGCGAGTGGACCGCCCGCGACCCGGCGGCCGACACGTTCGACGGAACCCGGCGCGAGGTGCTGCGACTCGGCTTCGTCGGCTACATCCACGGCGTTCAGCAGATCGACTTCAACCCCACCGCGAAGCCGGGCGACCCCGACCACGGGCTGCTCTACATCGCGGTCGGTGACGGTGCGGCGGCCGGCAAGGCCGCCGACGCCAAGCAGCCCAGCACCGTGCCCCAGGATCTCGGACAGCCCCAGGGCAAGATCCTGCGGATCGACCCGGCTGCCACCGGTCCGGGCCGTAAGTACGGGATTCCGCCGGGCAACCCGTTCGTGTCCCGGCCGGGGGCGCTCGGCGAGGTCTACGCCTCGGGCCTGCGCGACCCGTACCGCTTCAGCTGGGATCCGGCCGAGGGGCAGCGGATGTTGCTGGGCAGCATGGGGGAGAACCGGGTCGAGTCGATCTACGACGTGCAACCCGGCGACAACTTCGGGTGGAGCGAGCGGGAAGGTCCGTTCGTGGTCCGGCTGGGTGAGAGCTGCGAGGTGTACCCGCTGCCGGCCGCCGATGCCGGCAAGGGGTTCACCTATCCGCTCGCCGCGTACAGCCACCTGCCGGCGCGGGGCGTGGGCCCGTGCGACGACACCGGGCACGCGGTGATCGGCGGATTCGTCTACCGCGGCGACGCGCTGCCCGAGCTGCGCGGCAAGTACGTGTTCGGTGACGGCGTGTCCGGGCGGGTGTTCTTCACCGAGGCCGACGAGATGCGCCGGGGCTCCGCGCTGGCCGGGGTGCACGAGCTGCTGCTGTTCGACTCCGCTGGCGCGCCGGTGACCCTGCGCGAGATCGCCGGTGATCCGGCCGTGCTGCTGGCCGGCCAGCCCCGGGTGGACCTGCGCTTCGGTCGGGACGCCCGCGGTGAGCTGTACCTGCTGTCCAAGGCGAACGGGAAGGTCTGGAAGGTCACCGGCACCCGCCGGTGACCGGCCCGCTGAGTGGCGCTAGGCCGCGCCACCGCCCTGGACGTCGGTGAGGCCGACCTGCTCGGCACCGGGAGGCGCGGCGCGCTTCCCGCTCTGCCGGGAGCGCTTCTCCAGGTAGTTGGCCAGTGCCGAGAGCAACAGGCACATCGCGATGTAGGTGATTGCCACGACCAGCGCCACCTGCAGGATCGGCGACCCCAGCTGGCCCTGGCTGCCCAGTGAGCGGGTGGCGAACAGCAGCTCGGGGTACTGGATGATGAACCCGAGCGCGGTGTCCTTGAGCACCACGACGAGTTGACTCACGATGGTCGGCAGCATCGCGCGCAGGGCCTGCGGCAGCAGGACGTTCGTCATCACCTGGGTCTTGCGCATGCCCAATGCGTAGGCGGCCTCGCTCTGTCCCCGGGGCAACGACAGCACTCCGGCCCGGAAGATCTCCGCGAGCACCGACCCGTTGTAGAGCATCAGGCCGAGGACGACGGCCCAGAACGCCGGGATGTTGACCCCGAGGCCCCGGGACACCCCGAAGTACAGGATGAACATCAGGATCAGCAGCGGCACCGCGCGGAAGAACTCGACGATCGTGGTCGCCGGTCGACTGATCCAGCGGTGCTCGGACAGCCGCCCCGAGGCGAACACCGCGCCGAACACCAGCGAGAGCACGGCTGCCACCGCGAACGCTCCGAGGGTGGCTTGCAGGGCCTGCAGCAAGGTGATCTGGATCGCCGAGTACTGGATCCACTCCCACATCCGCGGCTCGAACTGCCCGGTGACCACGAACCGGTACACCATGAACCCGATCACGGAGAGCACGGCGAGAGTGCCGAATGCGCCGATGCCCAGGTTGCGGACCCTGGCCTTCGGTCCGGGCACGTCGTACAGCACAGCGGTCATCGGGCCACGCTCCAGCGCTGTTCGAGCCGCCGTTGCAGCACGGTGAGTGGGACGACCAGGATCACGAAGATCAGGGCCACCCAGAGCAGCCCCACGAACACGTTGTAGCCGCGCTCGGACAGGGTCTGGTAGATCCCGCCGGCTTCGAAGACGGAGAAGCCCGCGGCGATCGTGGTGTTCTTCAGCAGCGCGATCTGGACGTTGGTCAGCGGCGGGACCACGGATCGCACGGCCTGCGGCAGCACGATCTGCGACAACGTCAGGGTGAACGTGAAGCCCAACGCGCGGGAGGCCTCGGCCTGGCCCACCGGAACGGTGTTGATGCCGGAACGGATCACCTCGCAGACGAACGCCGAGGTGTAGACGATCAGCGCCAGGCAGGCCCGCGCGAAGAAGGAGATGTCGACGATATCCAGGCGCGGGTAGGCGAAGGCGAAGAAGAAGAAGACCAGCGTCAGCGGGGTGTTGCGCACCGTGTTGACGTAGACGGTGCCGAAGGCACGCAGGATCGGTACCGGACTCACCCGCATCGCGGCGAGCACCAGGCCGCCGATCAGCGAACCGATCGCTGCGACCACGAACAGCTTGATCGTGCCGAGGAACGCTTCGCCGTAGAGCCCGAGGTTGTCGAGGAGGACGTTCACGCCGAGAGGAGTCCCTTCGCGGGGAGTCGGTGGGTCGGTGGGCCCGCCGTTAGCCCGCCCACCGTCCCCCGACCGGGGCAGTACCCCGCGAGTGCCGG
>JAJCYC010000043.1 GCA_029263115.1 Pseudonocardia sp.
CCAGGTCCGCCGGACCACCGCCAGCATCAGGTCCAGCAGCGGCACGAACAGCACCGCCGCCAGCACGATCAGCGGCGCGAGCAGACCCACCACGTCGCGGCCGTCGGTGCTGGCGAACGGGATCCGCCCGGAGGCCGTGGTGCTCGCGGCGGCCAGCATCAGCCCGATCAGCATCGACCCCGAGTCGCCCATGAAGATGCGCGCCGGGTTGAAGTTGTGCGGCAGGAAGCCCAGGCAGGCACCCGCCAGCACCACCGCGATCAGCGCCGGGCTGTAGGCGCTCGGGTCGTTGCCGTTGCGGGCGATGATGCTCACCGCGAACACCCCGGTGGCCAGCGCCGCGATGCAGCCGACCCCGGCGGCCAGCCCGTCCAGGCCGTCGATGAAGTTCATCGCGTTGACCAGGGCGACCGAGAGCAGCACGGTCAACAGCACCCCCTGGCCGTGGCTGAGCACGATCACCGAGCCGTTGCCGACCCCACCCCAGGGCACCCAGACCACCGACCACTGCACGCCGAACAGCACCAGGATGCCGGCGGCGGTGGTCTGCCCGGCGAACTTGGTCAGCGCGTCGAGCTCGAAGCGGTCGTCCAGCGCGCCGACCCCGGACAGCACGCAGGCCGCCACCGCGACCCCGACGACCTCCGGCCAGCCGAACAGCCCGGCCGGGGTGAACGCCAGCCGCAGCGCGGGCAGCTGGTGGGCCAGCACCAGCGCGGCGAGCACCCCGGCGAGCATGGCCACCCCGCCGAGCCGGGGCATCGGCGTGGCGTGCACGTCGCGGGCCCGGGGCCAGGCGACCGCCCCGATCCGCAGCGCGAGCAGCCGCACCAGGTTGGTGGTCAGGAAGACCACCACGGCGGCCATCAGCAGCACCACCAGCAGCTCCCGCACCGGGAGCCCGTCGAACTGCAGAATCGGTGGCACCCCCGGGTCCCGGCCGGTGGTCCGTCAGCGCCGGTAGGCCGGGAAGCGGGAGACCAGCTCACCGACCTGCTCGGCGACCTCGGCCAGCTCGGCGCGGCCCGCGTCGCTCTCGTGGTCGGCCTTCACCGCGCGCGCCACCAGCCGACCGACCTCGGCCATCTCCGGCTCCCCCATGCCTTGGGTGGTGGTGCTCGGCGACCCGACCCGGATGCCCGACGGGCGCAGCGGCGGAGCCGGATCGTAGGGGATGGAGTTCTTGTTCAGCGTCACCCGCGCGAGGTCGCAGCGGGCCTCGGCCTGCGCCCCGGTGACCCCGATCGGCCGCAGGTCCAGCAGCGCCAGGTGGGTGTCGGTGCCGCCGGAGACCGCGCGCATGCCCTCGTCCTCCAGGCTCTTCGCCAGCGCGCCGGCGTTGGTCACCACCTGCGCGGCGTAGGCCTGGTAGGCGGCCGTTGATGCTTCCTTGAGTGCCACCGCCTTCGCCGCGATCGCGTGCATCATCGGGCCGCCCTGGGTGAACGGGAAGACGGCCTTGTCGATGGCCGCTGCGTGCTGCTCGCGGCACAGGATCATGCCGCCGCGTGGGCCACGCAGCACCTTGTGCGTGGTACTGGCAACCACGTCGGCGTGGGGCACGGGGCTCGGGATGGCCTTGCCGGCGACCAGGCCGATGAAGTGCGCGGCGTCGACCATCAGGATCGCGCCCACCTCGTCGGCGATCTCCCGGAACACCGGGAAATCGATCAGCCTCGGGTAGGCGGTCGCACCGCATATGATGATCTTCGGCTGGTGCTGCTTGGCCAGATCGCGGACCTGGTCGTAGTCGATGAGCTCGGTGTCCTCGCGGACGGTGTAGGACACTGCGTCGAACCACTTGCCGGAGAAACTCACCTTCGAGCCGTGCGTCAGGTGCCCGCCCTGTTTGAGATCCATGGCCAGCACGGTGTCGCCGGGCCGGGCGAACGCCGCGTAGACCGCGAAGTTGGCGCTGGCCCCGGAATGCGGCTGCAGGTTGGCATGCTCGGCGCCGAACAGCTCCCGGGCCCGTGCGTTGCCGATCTCCTCGGCGGCGTCGACCACCTGACAGCCGCCGTAGTAGCGCCGCCCCGGGTAACCCTCTGCGTACTTGTTCGACAACGTCGAACCCAGCGCCGCCAGCACCGCCGGGCTGGTCAGGTTCTCGCTGGCGATCAGCTGCAGACCGCCGCGCAGCCGCTGGAGCTCGCCGAGTACGACACCGGCGATCTCCGGGTCGGTCGCACGCAGCTCATCGAAGTCGGGTCCCCAGAAATCAGCGCTCACGGTGGTTCACCGTACCCGCGTCCGGGCTCCGGAGCCCGGATGGCCCCATTCGGCGCGGAGGCTGCGCCGCTCGGCCCCTTACCAGCGCCGATCGCCCGTTCAGCGATAGCGTTCCGCGCAGTTCAGAGAGGGTGGGCGGCCTGATGCCGAACCATGGGACGATCGGTACGCCGAGCGACCTCGACGTCACTCACGACCCTGTCGCCTTCGCCAGGGCGATGGACGAGACGCCCAACGGGATCCTGGTCTTCGACGGGCCCAGGCACCTGGTGGTCGGCGCGAACCGGGTGGCGCGGGAGTTCCTGCGGCACCGGACCGACCTGCTCGGCCGGCCGATCGGTGAGATCCTGCCGCCCGACCACGGCGGCCGGTTGCTGGCGGTGCTCGACCAGGTGGCCGGCACCGGCGAACCGTTCAGCGGGGTGGAATGGTCGGTGCCGGTCGGCCGGCCGAACGACCGCGACGAGCGGGCGATCAGCTTCGATGTGGTCCCGGTGCCCGGACCGGACGGTGCCACGACCGGGCTGTTCTGCCGTTTCACCGACGTCACCGACGAATCCCGACGGCGGCTCGCGCTGCAGGACCACCACTCGGAGCTGGACGGGCGCTACCGCAAGGCCCGGGACCGGGTGCTTGCCCTGCAGCGAATCCTGCTGCCCGGGCGGCTGCCGGTGCTGCCGGGCTTCCGGGTGGCGGCCCGGTACCTGGTGCCCGACGCCGAGCAGGCCGCCGGCGGCGACTGGTTCGACGCGATCCCGATGGACGGCCAGCTGTTCGCGGTGGTCGGCGACGTGGTCGGGCACGGCGCGGCCGCGGCGGCGGTGATGGGCCAGTTGCGCGCACTGCTCACCGAGTTCCTGCTCGACGGCGACGACCTGCCGCTCGCGCTGAGCCGCCTGGACCGCTTCGCCGGCCGGACGCCGAGAGCGCGCGGCGCGACGGTCTGCGTCTCGCTGCTCGACCCGACCACCGGGTCGGTGCGCTACGCCTGTGCCGGTCACCCGCCGCCGCTGGTCGTGCTGGCCGACGGCGGCACCCGCTACCTGCCCGCGCCGCCCGGCGGGCCGCTCGGGGTCGCCGGTCCGGGCCCGGTCGTCGGCCACGAGACGCTGGCTCCCGGCGACATGCTGATGACCTTCTCCGACGGGCTGGTCGAGCGGGCCGGCCAACACGCCTCGCGCGGGCTCGTCCGGCTGGCCGAGGTGGCCTCGGCGGCGGCCATCCCGCCGGGCGGCGAGCCGGCCGACCTGCTGGCCGGGCACACCCTCAAGACGATGACCACGGACGGCTACTCCGACGACGTCACCGTCCTCGTGGTGCGGCTGACCGGGCAGAGCGCCGAGGAGTTCC
Organism: Pseudonocardia sp.; assembly: GCA_029263115.1. GTDB lineage: Bacteria > Actinomycetota > Actinomycetes > Mycobacteriales > Pseudonocardiaceae > Pseudonocardia. The sequence goes on from JAJCYC010000043.1 coordinate 3,580, forward strand.
GCGCCGACCTGCCCGCCGAGCCGGGCCAGCTGGCCGAGCTGCGCACCCGGCTGGCGAGCTGGCTGACCGATCTCGGCGCCGGCGACGACGACGTGATCGCGGTGCAGATCGGGGTGCTGGAAACCGTGACCAACGCGGTCGAGCACGCCTACGACTCCCCCGGCGGCCGGGTCCAGGTGGAGGGCAAGGTCGACGGCAACGGCCGGGCCAGCCTCACCGTGATCGACCACGGCCGCTGGCGACGGGCCGCGGCCGAGCCGGGCAAGCGCGGCCGCGGGCTGCTGATGGTGCGCGGCTGCATGGACTCGGTGGAGATCGAGACCACCGCCGAGGGCACCTCGATCCTGCTCGACCGGCAGCTGAGCAGCACCCCGGTGATCGACCTGGGCGCCTCGGCCCCCGCGAGCGCCGAGGCGGCGACCGAGGCCGAGTTCGGTGTCCGGGTCGCCCGGGCCGACGAGCCCCGGATCGCGCTCAGCGGCCCGGTCGACATGGGCACCGTGCCGAAGGTGCGGTCCCGGCTGTGGTCGGCCAGCCGGGGCGGGGCGCTGCCACTCACCGTCGACCTCACCGAGGTCAGCCATCTGGCCAGCGCCGGGGTCCAGCTGCTGTTCGACTTCCTCGAGGACTCCTCGACCGAGGGCCGCAAGGTGCGCTTCGTCGCGCCGGGGCACTGCCCGGCGCGGTTCGCGCTCTCGGTCAGCGGGCTGGACCAGATCGCGGTGATCAGCGAGTCCTGACCACAGCGGTCACCCTGCTATAGGCAGCTCCCGGCCGAGCACCTCGGCCAGCGCGGCGGCGGACACCGCACCCTGCCGCAGGATGCGCGGTTCGCCGGTGAGGTCGACGATGGTGGAGGCCACCGGCTCGCCGGACGGCCCGCCGTCCAGGTACACCGCCACCGACTGCCCCAGCTGGACCCGGGCCTCGTCCATCGTGGCCGCCGGTGGTGAGCCGGACCGGTTGGCGCTGGACACCGCCATGGGGCCGACGTCGCGCAGCAGCTCGATAGCCACCGGGTGCAGCGGCATCCGCAGCATCACCGTGCCCTTGGTGTCGCCGAGCTCCCACGCCAACGAGGGCGCGTGCGGCAGCACGAGCGACAGACCTCCCGGCCAGAAGGCCTCGATCAGCCGTCGGGCGGCCATCGGGACCACGCTGACCAGGCCGTCGATGGTGCGCCACGAGCCGACCAGGACCGGCGCCGGCATCGACGAGGTCCGGCCCTTGGCCGACAGCAACGAGCGCACCGCCGCCGAGTTGAACGCGTCGCACCCCAACCCGTACACGGTGTCGGTGGGCAGCACGACCAGCTGCCCGGCGCGGACGGCGCCCGCGGCCGCGGTCAGCCCGTCCCGTCGCCGCTCGGGCTTCGAGCAGTCGTAACTGGTACTCACCGGGCAGAGCTTAGAAGTGCCCGCGCCGGTCGGGCACGCGGCCTGCGCGGCTCAGCAGCGCGCGGCGCGGGCGGTGACGAAGCGTGGGCGGCCGGCGAGGTCCGGGTGCTCCACGACGTCGGTCAGCCCTGGTTGCCCACGCAGCACCGCGGGTGCGGCGTCGGCGTGCGTGTCGTCGTGCTCGATCGCCACCACGCCGCCCGGGCGCAGCAGCCGCGTGACGAGCACCGCCATCGGCCGGATCACCGCCAGCCCGTCCGGTCCGGCGAACACCGCCCCCGGCGGGTCGTGCTCAGCCACCTCGGGCTCGACGGGCGTCCCCTCCGGCACGTACGGCGGGTTGGCCAGCACCAGGTCGACCCGGCCGTGCAGCCCGGGCAGCAGGCCGGCGTCGGTGACGTCCCCGTGGACCAGTGTGACCCGGTCCGGCAGGTTGCGGCGGGCCCAGCGCAGCGCGGCGTCGTCGAGCTCGACGGCGTGCACCCTCGCGTCCGGTCGGCTGGCCGCCACCGCCGCGGCCAGCGCCCCGGACCCGGTGCACAGATCGACCACGCAGGGTGCCGTGCTCCCCGCGACCGCGCGCAGGCCCCACTCCAGCAGCAGCTCGGTCTCCAACCGGGGGACGAAGACCCCGGGGCCGACCGCCACCTCCACCGGGCCCATCGGCGCGGTGCCCAGCAGGTGCTGCAGGGGCACCCGGGCGGCCCGGCGGGCGATCAGCGCGCGGTAGTCGGCCAGTCGGGCGAGATCGGGATCGCCGGCCGCGGCGAGCCGGGATCGTCGGACTCCGAGCACGTGCGCGGCGAGCAGCTCGGCGTCGCCCCTGGGGCTGGCCACCCCGGCCGACGCGAGTTCCCGCTCCCCCGCGCCGACCCACTGCATCGGGTCGAGCCGTCCGGCGGGCACGGGCTCAGCCGTCGAGCGACTCGGCCCGGTCGGCCGCCACCAGGGCGTCGACCAGGGCGTCGAGGTCGCCGTCCAGCACCGCGTCGAGGTTGTGCGACTTGTAGTTGACCCGGTGGTCGGCGATCCGGTTCTCCGGGAAGTTGTAGGTGCGGATCCGCTCCGAGCGGTCGACCGTGCGGATCTGCGAGTGCCGCTCCGCTGACGCGGCCACTGCGCGTTCTTCGTCGGCCAGCGCCTTCAGCCGGGAGCGCAGCACCTCCATCGCCCGGGCCCGGTTCTGCAGCTGGGACCGCTCGTTCTGGCAGGACACCACCACCCCGGTGGGCAGGTGGGTGATCCGGACCGCGGAGTCGGTGGTGTTCACGCTCTGCCCGCCCTTGCCCGAGGAGCGGAACACCTCGATCCGCAGGTCCTTGTCGTCGATCTCGATCTCTGCGGTGTCCTCGACCTCGGGGTAGACCAGCACGCCGGCCGCCGAGGTGTGGATCCGGCCCTGCGACTCCGTCACCGGGACCCGCTGCACCCGGTGCACCCCGCCCTCGTACTTCAGCCGCGACCAGGCGCCGTCCATCCCGTCGCTGGCCCGGCCCTTGATCGAGACGATGACGTCCTTGTACCCGCCGAGGTCGGAGTCGGTGCCGTCGAGCAGCTCGGTCTTCCACCCGCGCCGCTCGGCGTAGCGCTGGTACATCCGCAGCAGGTCACCGGCGAACAGCGCCGACTCCTCCCCCCCGGCGCCCGCCTTGACCTCCAGCACCACGTCGTCGCCGTCGCGGCTGTCGCGCGGGACCAGCAGCTCGGACAGCCGGCGCTCGAGCTGGTCGACCCGGACGGCCAGCTCCTCGGCCTCGACGGCGAACGCCGGGTCGTCGGCGGACAGCTCCCGGGCGGTGTCCAGGTCCTCCCGGGTGGCGGTGAGCTCCTGGTCGGCGCGCAGCACCGGCCCGATCTGGGCGTAGCGGCGGCCCAGCGCGCGGGCGGTGGCAGCGTCGGCGTGCACCGCCGGGTCGGCCAGCCGTCGCTCCAGCTCGGCGAACTCGGTCCGCAGAGCCATCAGGCTCACCGCCCCCGACGCGGTCGACGCGCTCATCCGTGCCTCCTCCGCTCGGGTCGTGGGTGGCCGGGTGCGGCTATGGCCGCACCCGCCACACACAGGGCAGCTCCGCTGCAAAAAACCCGCCCGCGCACCGGGACGGTGGCGGGCGGGCGCGTCGAGCTTGCTACTTGGCGGCCTTGGCGGGGCGCTTGCCGTACCGCTTCTCGAAGCGGGCGACCCGTCCACCGCTGTCCATGATCCGCTGCTTACCGGTGTAGAAGGGGTGGCAGTTGGAGCAGACCTCGACGTGGATCGAACCGCTCTTCTTCGTGCTGTGGGTGGTGAACGAGTTGCCGCAGCCGCAGACCACCTGCGTCTCGACGTACTCGGGGTGGATACCGGTCCTCACGTGCTGTCCTCTCCGAAGTGGCCGCCGGGTCCCCCGCCCGGGGCGGAGGTGAACCGGAGCCGGGTTGGTCGCCTACCAGTGTGCCACTGCCCTGAACGCCCCGAACTCCCCGGGTGTTCCCGGCGCCGCCCCGGCCGCGCACCGACGGTCAGTCGCGGTCGTCCTGGTTGGGGGTGTTCTTGGCGACCTGCATCAGGAACTCGATGTTGGTGCGGGTCTTGCGCAGCTGGGTGAGCACCAGGTCCAGGGCCTGTTGGTCGTCCAGCGCGGAGAGCACCCGGCGCAGCTTGACCATCACAGCCATCTCGTCCGGGGCCAGCAGCAGTTCCTCCTTGCGGGTGCCGGAGTCTGCCACGTCGACGGCCGGGAAGACCCGCTTGTCGGCGAGCTTGCGGTCGAGCTTGAGCTCGGCGTTGCCGGTGCCCTTGAACTCCTCGAAGATCACCGTGTCCATCGTCGACCCGGTCTCCACCAGCGCGGTGGCCAGGATGGTCAGCGAGCCGCCATCCTCGATGTTGCGCGCCGCGCCGAGGAACCGCTTCGGCGGGTACAGCGCGGTGGAGTCGACACCACCGGACAAGATCCGCCCGGACGCCGGAGCGGCCAGGTTGTACGCCCTACCCAGCCGGGTGATCGAGTCGAGCAGCACCACGACGTCGTGGCCCATCTCCACCAGCCGTTTGGCCCGCTCGATGGACAGCTCCGCGACCGTTGTGTGGTCGGACGGCGGCCGGTCGAAGGTGGAGGCGATGACCTCACCCTTCACCGAGCGCTGCATGTCGGTGACCTCTTCCGGGCGCTCGTCGACGAGCACCACCATGAGGTGGCATTCCGGGTTGTTCGTGGTAATCGCGTTGGCGATGGCCTGCAGCACCATCGTCTTGCCGGCCTTCGGCGGGCTGACGATCAGCGCGCGCTGGCCCTTGCCGATCGGCATCACCAGGTCGATGACCCGAGTGGTCAGCTTGCTGGGCTCGGTCTCCAGGCGCATCCGCTCGTTGGGGTAGAGCGGGGTGAGCTTGGTGAACTCCGGCCGGTCCTTGGCCTGGTCCGGGTCGAGCCCGTTGATCGAGTCGACGCGGACCAGCGGATTGAACTTCTGCCGCTGCTGCTCGCCGTCGCGCGGCTGGCGCACCACACCGGTGACGTTGTCGCCACGGCGCAGACCGTGCCGGCGCACCATGGACAGCGAGACGTAGACGTCGTTCGGCCCGGACAGGTAGCCGGAGGTGCGCACGAACGCGTAGTTGTCCAGCACGTCGATGATGCCGGCCACCGGCAGCAGCACGTCGTCGTCGCGGACCTCGGTGTCGGGCTGGGCGTTGG
>JAJCYC010000044.1 GCA_029263115.1 Pseudonocardia sp.
GGCCACCTTGGACCGGAGCTCGACGAACGAGTCGGCGTAGGCCTGCACCTGACCTCCACCCGCTCCGGCGTGGTCGCCGCCGGTCAGCGCCCAGCGGGAGACCCCGGTGAGGCTGTCGGCGGCGGCCTGCGCGGTGTGGCCCTGCCAGCTGACCCCGGTGCCGCGCAGCGCGGCATTGACCCGGTCCGCCGACTCGGACAGCCGTGGTGCGAACCCGCCGATGCCGGCCACCGCCGGTTCGATCGCGGCGGGGCCCGGCCCGGCGTTGACCTGCCGGTGGAGCTCGGCCAACCCGGTCGGGTCGTCGGCGGTGCACTGCAGGTCGGCCATAGTGTCTCCCGGTCAGCGGGCCTGGGACTTCAGGTTGGCCACGGTGAGCTCCGCGACCATGGCGGCCTGCTGGCAGGCCTTCTCGTGGGTCATCCCCGGGATATCCTTGCCGTCATTGAAGTAGGCCACCGAGAAGTCCTGGTCGGGGGCGATGTCGATGATGTAGATGCAGCCGTAGTTCGGGTCGAACACCGAGGACGAGGTCTGCACCGCCGGGAACCCGGCCACCTGGACCACCTTGGCGCCGGTGCCCCGGGCAGCCTGCTCGGACCGCTTCGGCCGATCGAAACCCGCGTTCCAGCCGTAGCTCTGCGCCTGGCTCCCGACGCTCCAACCACACATCTTGGGGTCGTTAGCGGCCCCGAAGGAGTCGATCTTGAGTTGGGTGCGTTGGTCGTGGGTGAGTAACTCACACACCACGGCCTGGTCGACGTTCAGGTCCGCCGGACGTGGCGGCAGTAGAGACGGCCGGGGCGGTGGGTCCGGTTCCCGGGCGGGTGCGGGTGGGGTGTCGCCGCAGCCGGCGAGGGTGAGTGCGAGCAGGGTGGCGAGGGCAGCAAGCGCGGCCCGGGGTGTCGAGGCAGTGCGCACGGTCATCGGTTCCTGTCCAGCCGGACGAGCGGAACCCAACCGTCGTCGGACGGGGGTTCGCGCAGCAGTGGGCCGGGGCCGGCCAGAGGTGCGGGTGCGATGGTGGGGGGCGGAAGGTAGGGGCGCAGGATCGTGGCCTCCGGGGAATGCGCCGGCGGGGTCATCAGCGGCGGTTTCGGGATGGTGCTGCCGTAACCGGTACGGATGGTGTCGAAGGATCGCCGGATCGCCTCGTCAGTGTTCCCGTAGTCCCGCGCCGTGGCGGTCAACCGGTCGGCATACGACTGCAGGGTGTCGACGTACTCGTCGACCCGGTCGTACATGGCGCCGATCTTGGCGTTGAACGCCTTCGCCGCGCGGGGCGATACCGGGTCCTCACCGGGCTCACCGACATGGCTGTTGCGGCGGGCGGCGCCAAGGTGCTCTCTGAGGTAGTCGGCCTCGGCGCGCAGCACGTTGGCCACCTGCACCACGTTCTCCGGGGTCACCTGCATACCGAGATGCGCCAGCTCAGCGGCCTGGGTGGGGTGCACCGCGGTCATGGTCGGCAACGGTAGAGCGCGACGCGCTGGCCGTGGGGCGGAACGCCCGAACTCGCCAGTGAGATTCCGGACGTGCACACGACAGACGCGGTGCTCCACGATGCGCAAGATCACCCAGCGCCTGGCAGAACTGCTGATCCCTGGCGACCCGCTCGCCTCGACGAGTTCCCGAAAATGCCCATGGAACGGTGCAGGTTCGCCCAGAATCTGCGCATGTCGCAGCCCATACCCGGACTTGCCGCGAGCACCGACAAGTCCGCCGGAGCACGTCGGCGACCGGTGACGGAACGCGTGCCCACTCAGGCCGAGACGGTCGGAGGACTGGCGATGTCCGCGCTCCCCGCCCACGAGCGGCCGCGGGAGCGGCTTGCCACGCTCGGCGCAGCGGCGCTGACCGACGCCGAGTTGGTGGGCGATCCAGCTCGGTACCGGGGGTCGTGGCGAGAGCGCCATCGCGCTGGCTCAGGCCCTGCTGCTCGAGTGGGGCGGCGTCGCGGGCCTCGCCAGGGCGGGGATGGACCAACTTGCCCGCCGCCGAGGTGTCGGCGCGGCGAAGGCGGCGCGGCTCGTGGCGGCCTTCGCCCTAGCCGACCGGGTGGTCGGTCAGCCCGAAGGTCGGGTCCTGCGCACCTCCGCCGACATCGCCGCCGTGGCCGCGCCGCTCATCGGCCGCGAGCGCGTGGAACAGGTGGTCCTGTTGATCGCCGACCACCAGCAGCGGGTGTCGCGGGTGCTGACCGTCGCTCGGGGCAGCGCCACCGGCTGCACCGTGCCGGTCCGCGAGATCCTCTCGCTGGTACTCCGGCACGACGGCATGGCCTTCGCCCTGGCGCACAACCATCCGAGCGGGACCCTCGAACCGAGCCGGAAGGACGTCGCGGTCACCGCCCGACTGCGTTCAGCTGAACGCGAACTCGGCCTCCGCCTCCTGGACCACGTGATCATCGCCGGTGACACCTGGCGCAGCGTCACCGCAGCGAGCTGAACACCTCGTTCCGCGCAGCGGGAAGGAGACTCGACGCGAGCTGAGTGCGTCGTGACGAGATCTTACGGAGGCGACGCCGCGTGGCCTCCGCACTTCTTAGCCGCTTGAGAGCCTGGTCGCGGGCCTTCTCCTCAGGGACGGGGACAGCGGCGCTGCGGAGGAAACTCGCGGGCACACGCTGTTGACCTGCCGTGCCGGTGAACGATGCCATCGCTCGGTCTCGAAACCACCTCGTGCGAAGGACAGCATGGATCCACGCGCGATCCGCTGGACTCTCGCATCGCAATACGTGGAACTCGGTCGATCCGTAAGCCGGGCGGTTGGCCGGATCGATGTAGATTGCACACTTTCCGTTCTGCATGCACGGCGTGATCCGGGCAAAGATCACATCGCCCGACCGGAACTGCTTGTATCCTGAAGCAAGCTCGCTGCGCACACGCATTGTCGCACCCGCAATAATTCCCTCGTATTGATCCACTGCCCCCATTGGAACAAACATTACTTCCGTTTCAGGCTCGACGCGATCCGGCCTTGGGTTAATGACAGAAAACTCGTCGAGCTGCAGTGCCGGACCAAGGGAATCCAAATACTGGACCTCTGCCTGGTCCAGCACAGAGGCAGCTTTCTCGTACACATCGATAAGTCCAGATTGGAGTCCGCCGATGCAGTCAAGGTGAGCGGCGATACGACGCTGCTCGAATGAATCAGGCAGCGGGATTTCAATAGCCTCGAAGTTCTTGATCGAGAGCGTCTTGTTTCGGCCGGCTGACCCAGGTGAAGCCGCACCCAGGTCAGCAAGCCCCTTTTCCGACAGGAGGAAGTGTCTTAGATAACGGACATCATCATCCGACCTAGGCGTCCAGGTCATGAATCGGTGCGAGCCGAGCATGCCGGCATGCTCGGAAGTCGCAACCGCGACCGCACCTTCCCAGCCGAAGACGTTGCTGACGACTAGATCGCCCGGTTCAACAGCGAACACGCGCTTGCTGCCGATGTCTGCCCCAGTAATCATCGGCTTGATGAATAGACCGTTCCCGAACGAGCGGACGCCGATTTCCTGGTAGGTCATGTCCGCAAGCACCTCGACCGACCGGCGACGCAGTTCGAGAATCTCCCCGATAGGCCTCATGCGAAATCTCATGCTGAGAACTCTTTGATGTCACGCTGCAGCTCCTCCAGCAGTCCGAGGATCTCCCGTTCCGTCTCGATCAGCTCGGCGACCAGTTCGGCGGGCGGGCGGTGCGTCAGGTCGTCGGCGCGGTGAGGATTGCGCAGGTCGAGGTTGTATCCGCTCGTCGCGATGTGGGTGACCGCCACCGTCCAGGCGTGCTCGTTCTCGGCCCGACCCACTCGGTCAGCGCCGCCCCACCACGTCTCGCAGTCGGCGAACTCCTCGTACCTCAGCGGCTTGGTCTTGGTGTAGTTCTTGCGGCCGTCCGGGAGTGGGTGCTCGTAGAACCAGACGTGTGGCTGCTGTTTTCCCTTTTCGAAGAACAGCACATTGCTCGGGATCAGCGTGTACGGCGCGAACACTCCGTTGGGTAGCCGTAGCACGGTGTGCAGGTTGAACCGCGACATCAGGTCCGATTTGATTCTTGCGCCCACTCCCTGGTCGAACAGCACGCTGTTGGGCACGACGATGGCGCAGCGGCCGGTGCGGCTGCGTTCCAACCGTGCCATGACGGCCGGCAGGAAGAGCCACACCGTTTCGGCGGTTCGGCGGTCGCTGGGGAAGTTGGCGAGGATCGAGCCCTCTTCCTCGCCGCCGAACGGCGGGTTCGTGATGACGACGTCGACGCCGTTGCGCTTCATGTCGGCGAGGCTGAAGGCGAGCGCGTTGGACTCGGTGACGTGCGGGTGGTCGATTCCGTGCAGCAGCAGGTTCATCAGACACAGCAGGTACGGCAGGGGCTTCTTCTCGATGCCCCGGATTCCCTCCCTGGCCGCCTTCACCTGAGCCGCGGTGAGATCACTCGCCGCGGTCATCTGCTCGAACGACTCGACGAGGAAACCCCCGGTG
>JAJCYC010000045.1 GCA_029263115.1 Pseudonocardia sp.
TATCCGGCGGGTGGAGAACACGCTCGGCGAGTTGCGTTCCCAGGTGTCCCTGCTCGACCAGGTCCGCCACGTCGAAGGAGTTCTGGACGGCCTGCGCGCCGACGCACAGCGGATACCGGCCACGGTCACCGAGAACGGCGCCGAGGCCGGCGATCGCTGAGCGGTCTACCGTCAGTGCCGTCAGGAAATTCCGCGTTCGGTTTCCAGCAGTCGTAGCCACACCTCGTTGAGGGTGGGGAACGCCGGCACCGCGTGCCACAGTGTGTCGAGGTCGACTTCGCCGACGATGGCGATGGTGGCAGCGTGCAGCAACTCCCCGACGCCCGGTCCGACGAAGGTGGCTCCGACGATCACCCGCCGCGCCCGGTCGAGCACCAGCTGGGCGGGTCCGTGGACCCCCTTCCCGGCCAGGGCGCCGGCCGCGAGGGATCCGATGTCGTGTCGCACGGTCCGGACATCGATACCCGCGTCGCGGGCTTGTTGTTCGGTTCTGCCGACGGCGGCCACCTGTGGGTCGGTGAAGGTGACCCGAGGGACGGCGATGCGGTCGGCGCGGGCGTCGGTCACGCCGCCGGAGAGGATGTGGCCGATCAGCCGGGCCTGGTACTTGCCCTGGTGGGTGAGCAGGGCTCGTCCGGTGACGTCGCCGGCGGCGTAGAGCCAGTCGCCGTCGGCGCCGCGAACGCGCAGCTGGTCGTCGGTCTCCAGGAAGGCGCCGGGGTCGATCCCGACCGTCTCCAGCCCGATGTCAGTGGTGTTCGGCCGGCGGCCGACCGCGACCAGCAGCTCGTCGCCGGTGACCTCGCCGCCGTCGTCCAGGGTCAGGGTGACCGGCCCCTCCGGGGTGGGCCGGGAGGCGTGGACTGCGCCGGTGCCGGTACGGACCGTGATCCCAGCATCGGCGAACGCATCGGTCAGCTCGGCGCCGACGAAGGGCTCCTCGGTGGGCAGCAGGCGGTCGGCCTGCTCGACGATCGTCACCTGCTCGGAGCCCAACCAGCGGCAGGCCTGGGCCATCTCGGCGCCGACTACACCACCGCCGAGCACGAGCAGCCTGGCCGGCACTTGCTTGGCGGCGGTGACGTCGCGGTTGTCCCAGGTCGCGATCTCGCGCAACCCCTCGACCGGTGGGGTGGCGGCGCTGGAGCCGGTGGCGATGACGACCGCCCGCCGCGCGGACAAGGTGACCGGCCCGTCGTCGGTGTCGACAAGGACCCGGCGTTCGCCGGTGAGCCGGCCGTGCCCACGCAGCAGCTCGATGCCGGCGCCGGCCAGCCAGTCCGCCTGTGACGAGTCGTCCCATCCGCCGCTGAAGGCGTCCCGGCTCGCCAGCGCCTTCTCCACATCCACGCTGCCGGTGATGGCCGCGGCCGGAACCCGTCGGGCCGCAGCGAGCACCTCGCCGGGCCGCAGCAGCGCCTTGCTGGGCATGCACGCCCAGTAGGAGCACTCGCCGCCGACGAGCTCGCTCTCCACCACCACTGCGGTCATCCCGTAATGGCGCGCGTACCCGGCCGCGTTCTCGCCGGTGGACCCGCCGCCCAGTACGACGACGTCGTAGTCCCGTTGGTCGGTCATTTTTTCCTCCTGCGAAGCGAATGATTGCCGTCAGTACCGGGGTAACCGCGAATCGGCCCGTCTCACGCCGGAAGTGTCAGAGAGCTGACACGAATGTGGGACGTGTCAGCTCGATGACAGTCGATGGTTGGCGGCACCGACCGGTGGGCAAGCCTGGTTGCGGTCGGCGATGGCTCGTCCACACCGCACGAGAGAGGAGCGCCCGTGACCCGACGCCCCCGCATCGTCGCCTTCGACGTTGTCGAGACCCTGATTTCCCTGGAGCCGCTGCGTGAGCGGTTCGTCGACATCGGCCTGGGCGCCGGGATGCTGGAGCGCTGGTTCGACCGGCTGCTGCGCGACGGCATGGCCCTCACCCTCGCCGGGGACTACCAGCCTTTCCCGGCGGTGGCGGAGGCGGCGTTGCGCGTCGTCGGCGGCGGCCGGCTGACCGACGACCAGGTCGGGCACCTGCTCGACGGGGTCGGTGAACTGCCGGCACAACCCGACGCGGAGCCCGCGATGCGGCTGCTCACCGAGGCCGGGGTGTCACTCGTGTGCCTCAGCAACAGCGCGCGGGAAAGCACCGAGGCGTTCCTCGACCGCAGCGGGCTGGACCGGTTCGTCGACGACGTGATCAGCGTCGCCGAGATACAGATGTGGAAGCCGCCGCCGACGGTCTACCAACACGCACTCACCCGGCTCGGCCAACCCGCGACAGAAGTCGCCCTGGTGGCCGTACACGCGTTCGACTGCCACGGCGCGAACGCTGTGGGCCTGACGACCGGTTGGGCAGCCCGGCTGGAGCGGCACTATCCGGACATTTTCACCCGGCCGGACGTGGTCGGCGAGGACCTCGTCGCGGTCGCCGAAGGTCTACTCACGCTGCCCGCCAAACCCTGACCGAACGCACCAACAGAAGGAGAACCCATGGCCACCCTGCGCACCCACATCACCATCGACCGCCCCGCCGACGACGTATGGGCCGTCGTCAGCGACGCCGGCAACATTTCCGCGTGGTTCCCGATCGTGAAGACTTCAGAAGCCAACGACGGCAAGCGACACTGCGAGCTCGACGGTGACGTCCCGCTGGACGAGGAGATCGTCACCAACGACCCCTCGCTGCGCCGGTTCCAGTACCGCATTACCGGTGGCGGCGTCCCCGCCGAGTCGCACCTGGGCACCGTCGACGTTCTCGACCAGGACGGCGGCCGCAGCCTCGTCGTCTACAGCACCGAGGTAACCCCGGACGAGATCGCCGACACTCTCGGCCCAGCAATCGAGGACGGCGTGCGCGGCCTCAAACAGTACTGCGAGCGGCAGGGCTGAATCAGCCGAACGCGTACCCCCGTGCCGCGACACGATGCGGTCGACGGCGTCGGCGGCCTGGTCGATGGTCTGGTCACGGCCCAGGGCGGCCCAGCCGGCGGTGCCCTGGGTGAGGCTGGCCTGCTCACCGGCCTGGTGTGTCGGGCCGGGTTGGGTGCGGGCGTGGTGATCCAGGATGGAGGCGAGGTCAGCCTCGGCGAAGCGGGCGTGGACCGCCGCGTGCCCCAGCGCCCAGTCGACCTGGGTCGTCCCGACCAGCTTCGCGGTGCTGACCGCTTCGGCCATCTTGACCCGCATTTTCGTGGTGCCCGCGGCGGCGGCCTCGGTCAACCACAACCGGGCGCCGTCACCAAGGCCCAGGAACTGTGCCTCGGCGGCGGTGCGGGCCTTCGGGCCCCGGCCCAGCGCCCCGGCCGGGGCCGGCGGGAAGTGGCTGTCATCGATGGCGGGGCTGCCCGGGGCGGCCCTGGGGTGGCGGGCGACCTCGACCGGGCCGCTCTCACCGACAGCCACGATGACGATGGCTTCACCCTCGCCTGGACCGTGGACCCGCACCCAGACGAGTTGCCCGCGCAGCCGGTGGGGCACCGAGTACTGCCCCGGCCTCGAAGACCACCATCGGGGCGGTCGCCGCGACGGTCCGGGTCACCCCGAACGACACCGTGTGTGGGGTGGCCGGCAGCGGGTGCAACCGAGTGCGTTCCTGGGCGAGCATGTCGGTCGGGGCGCGGCGGGTCACCCGATGCACCCTGGTGTTGACCATCTCGCAGAACTGCGCGCAGGCCGTCTCCAGCTCGGCGAACGAGGCGTAGACCGGGCGCAGGTTGGTGTCTTTGGGCACCAGATCCGCCTTGGCCAGTTTCACCGTGGACTCCGACCCACCCTTGCTGGCCGGGTCCGCCGGCTCACACGTGTGCACCGTGACCCCGTAATACCGTGCGAAGCTGACCGTGGTGGGGTTGCGCACCGCCATCCCCGCCACGTGGGTGATCGTCACGGTCTTCTCGTTGTCGGTCAGGACATACGTCGGTGCCCCGCCCAGGCGGCGCAGCGTGACATCGAGGGCGGCGAACACACCCGGCGCGGTCTTGTCCAGCAGCGCCAGCACCACCCGGAACCGTGACCAGGCCAGCCACGCGCAGAACAAGGTCGTCTTGACCCCGTCGATGACCGGGCCGTCCCCGAAGTCGTACTGCAGCCACATCCCCGGCTCGGTCACCCACGGCCGATGCACCCGCACCCGCCCGGCTGTGAACACCAGCCGCACCTCGTGCACCGCCCGCCGGGTGGTCCGCTCCGAACCCGTGTAGCCCAGCGCGAGGAGCTTCTCGTGGGCCTTGTCCGCGCGGATCTTCCCGCCCGAGCGCTCCATCCACTCCTCGACCTTCGGTAGGAACTCATCGATCAACATCGGGCGAGTAGCCGGACGGTCACACAACCCGCCCGCTTCGCGGGCCGCGACATAGCGGGCCACGGTGTGATGCGAACAGCCCGCGAGCTCACCCGCGTCGCGCAACGACCCGGTCAGATCGAACGATTCCAGAATTTCCATGATCTCCCCTGCACACTTCACGGTGTCCCTTCTCGGATGAGCGGCGCTTCAGCACCGCCAGCGCATCCGAGAAGGGGCCTCAACCACGGGACGCGGCGAGGCAAACGACGTCGTGTCGGGCAGATCCCATGACCATCAGCGGGCAACTCTCATGTCCGCCACCGGGCAGCTTCGTGACCGTCTCCGGGCATTTTCTCGCGGCCGTTGTCATGCCAGAAGTCATGCCACGATCGAATCTTCCGAATCCAGTGATCAGGCCAGTGCGGCCCTCTGACCAGCTATTTTGATGGAGCCGCCTTGGGGAGTCGAACCCCAGACCTACGCATTACGAGAAATTTCCTCACCGGGTACACGGCAGGGGAACGTCAAAGTCTGTGATCTTCGCGTGAGGTGCTGAAAACCTGCACCGAGGCGCCCGTGTCGTAGCCGGGTCGGTGGCCTCTGACCTGTGACGATGCGGGTTCTCACACCATGCAGATCACAGAGACAGAGG
>JAJCYC010000046.1 GCA_029263115.1 Pseudonocardia sp.
GGATCACGGCCTGGGACGGCACCACGGAGCACCACGCAGCCCAGCTGAACCGCATCCCGACCCCCTCCAGGAGCCCGCATGACCCGCCTACCGAGCAGATCTCAGTCCCGAACCGGCTGTTCGACACCGGCCACCTAGTCGGATCGATGGGCTGCGAGGGCGGTGGGCCCGGCCGCGCCCAGGAGCGTCCCGAACACGCCCGCCGTCCGGAGCGCCGGCCGGGGATCGAGCCCGCCAGGCTTGCTCGAACGGATACGCAGGGCCGGCCACCCGTGCCAGTTGGCGGCCTCCGCCAATTCCGCCCGCGGGACAAACGTGCGGTTCGGGCGCGGGCATGGCGATCACTACGGTGTGTCCGGCCCGCTGGCGCTCTCGCTCTGCCGACTCGAACAAGTCGACCTGAGATCGCCCAGCCCAGTCGGGCCGGCGTCGGTCACGGCCGCGGACTCGGGCAGTGCGCCCACCAGCACACCCTCGAGATCGAAGACTGCCGCAGTGCCGGACATGTCCAGGATGGCCACCTTCGCCCCAGCCTGGACCAGCATGGTGGCGATGCCCTCGCCGATGCCGCTGCCGCCACCGGTGACCACGGCGACGTCGTCACTGAGATCGATCTGCACACTCATGTTGTGTCCCTTCGGGACCGGTGAATGCGGAGTCGCGCTATAGCGCGACTGCTCACTCACGAGGTTCGGTCAGTAGCCCTTGACGTGCTGGGCGAAGTTCGGCTGGCGCTTCTCGGCGAACGCCGCGGCGCCCTCCTTGCCCTCGTCGGTCTGCGCGTAGGAGTCCAGCCCGGCCATGGCCAGCTGGGACAGCCCGGCCTGGTGGTCGGTGTCGGCATTGAACGAGGCCTTCAGGTAGCGCAACGCGGTCGGGCTGTAGCCGGCCATCTTCTCCCCCCAGGCCTTCGCGGCCGGGAGCAGTTCCTCCTTGGGCACGACCTTGTTCACCAGGCCCCAGCGCTCGGCGGTGACCGCGTCGTACTGGTCGAGCAGGTACCAGATCTCCCGGGCCCGCTTCTCCCCGACCACCCGGGCCAGGTACGCCGAACCGAACCCGGCGTCGAACGACCCCACCCGGGGTCCCGCCTGCGCGAACGTGGCGTGCTCGGAGGCGATCGACAGGTCGCACAGCACGTGCAGCACGTGCCCGCCACCGATCGCGATCCCGTTCACGGCGGCGATCACCGGCTTCGGCACGTCCCGGATCAGCCGGTGGAAGTAGGTGGCCTCGAACAGGCCGTTGTCGCTGGGGCCGTAGTCGCCGGTCTCCGCGCGCTGCTTGACGTCACCACCGGTGCAGAACGCCCGCTCCCCGGCACCGGTGAGGATCAGCGCGTGCACCGACTTGTCCGCCCAGGCGCGCTTGAACGAGTGGATCAGCTCCTCGATGGTCTGTGACCGGAAGGAGTTCATCCGCTTCTCGCGGTCGATCGTGATCACCGCGTTCGGACCGTCGACCTCGTAACTGACGTCCTCGTAGCTCATCGCCAAGTCCTTCCCTGCCTGTCCCGCACCGAGTCCTGTTCGGAGAGCAACATGTAAGCATGAGTCTGGACTTATGTCCAGACGTTCGCCTAGACTCACGGCCAGAGGCCTGGCAGACATAATCATCTGAATTGAGCTAGAACATGTCTGTGGATGTGACAGGGAGACCGGCGGCTCCGGCCGCAAGCCAGGTTGAACACGCACCAGCCCGCAAGCAGGGCCAAGCTCGTCGCGATGAGCTACGGGCGACGGTGCTGGAAGCAGTGGAACGACACCTTCGGGCGGGCACAACGTACGCCGACCTCAACGTGGTCGACGTGGCGAAGGAAGCTGGTATCTCCCGGTCCACGTTCTATGCCTACTTCGTCGACAAGCCGACGCTGCTGCGCACCTGGTACGAGGAGTTCCACGGCGAGCTACAGACCGCGGCCCGCGCGTGGTGGTCACTCGACGGCACGGCCACCCGCGAGGACCTGAAGCGGGCACTCACCGGGATCATGTCGGCCACTCGATCGCATCCGGAGCTATTGGCGGCCACGCACGACGCGATCGGCGTCGACGAACGCGTTCGGGACGCGGTCAACGACGTGATGCAGACCTATATCGACGAGACCCAATCCTACATCGAGGCCGGCCAGGCGGCCGGGTTCGTCGATCCCTCGCTCCCCGCCGAAGAGACCGCCTACTGGCTGCAGTGGATGGCCGAACGGGCCCTGCACATGATGGGGCGCCGGTCGCACACGAATCTGGACCGGATGATCGAGGCGCACACCTCGATTCTGTGGAACACCCTGTATGCGCCGACCCGGCGTGCGGACGTGCGCTAGGTGTCCGGTAAGCGTGCTGTCTTGGGATTTGGTCGATCGTTGGGCCTTGGTGAGGTTGGTGTCCGCGTCCTTGGTCCAGACGAACGGTTCGCAGCGGTCGTTGCAGCCGTCGATGAATCTGCCGATGGTGTCGATGAGTTCGCGCACTGAGGTGTAGTTGCCTCGGTGGATGGCTTGTCGGGTGACGATTCCGAAGAAGATCTCCACCATGGTCAGCCACGACCCGGAGGTCGGGGTGAAGTGGATGGTGATCCTCGGGTTGCGCGCCAGCCAGGCCTTGGCGACCTGTTTGAGGAACCGCAGGAACTCTTGATGGCGGTGTCGGTGCATGCACGCATCGGTGACCTTGCCGGTGGCCACCTCCAGGGCGGCGAACAGGGTTGTGGTGCCGTGTCGGACGTAGTCGTGGGTGGCCTTCTCCGGAAGCCCCGGGACGCAGGGGGAGGATCGGCGCTGTCCGTTGCAACGCTTGGACCTGCTTTTTTTCGTCGATGGACAGCACTACGGCTTTGTCGGGCGGGTTCCGACCTGACCGCGGTGGTGTCCGGCCAGCCCGATGCCGCCGCCGCGCGGATACTCGCCGCCTCGGCGATCACCGAGGCGGTCGGGGCGGCGAGGATCTGGCGGTTCAGCCCCGCCAGCATTCGCGCGGCCCTGGACAGCGGCTACCAGGCGCACGACCTGCGCGCGGAGCTCACCACCATCGCCGGACGTCCGCTGCCTCAACCGCTGCCCTACCTGATCGGTGATGGACCCGTCGGCTGACACCGCGCCAACGTGATCCCGCGCCGTCGTCGGCGAGGCGAGCGCGAGCGGGTCGGCGGTGCCAGGATGGGCGGCATGTACGAGAACGCGACCAAGTTCTACATCGCCGGCGCCTGGGTGGCGCCCAGCTCGCCTGAGCGCCTGGACGTGGTGAACCCGGCGACCGAGGAGGTCGTCACCCAGGTGGCGCTCGGTTCGGAGAAGGACGCGGAGCTCGCCGTCGCGGCGGCGAAGCGAGCGTTCGAGTCCTGGGGGCAGAGCACCAAGCAGGAGCGGCTGGACCTGCTCAACTCGATCATCGGGGTCTACCAGAAGCGGATGGGTGACCTCGTCGCCACCGTGACCGCCGAGATGGGCGCGCCCGCGATGTTGGCGCAGAAGGCCCAGGTCCCCTCCGCCCTCGGGCATCTGATGACCGCAGCAAAGGTGCTCAAGGACTACGAGTTCACCCGAACCCGGGGCACCACCACGCTGGTCCGCGAGCCAGCCGGGGTGGCCGGGCTGATCACTCCCTGGAACTGGCCGCTGAACCAGATCGGCTGCAAGGTCGGGCCGGCGCTGGCCGCCGGTTGCACGATGGTGCTCAAGCCCAGCGAGGTGGCTCCGCTGAACGCGGTGATCTTCGCCGAGATCCTGGCCGAGGCCGGTGTCCCGGCCGGGGTGTTCAACCTGGTCAACGGGGACGGGCCGACGGTCGGCACGGTGCTCGCCTCGCATCCGGACGTCGACATGGTGTCGTTCACCGGCTCCACCCGGGCCGGGATCCTGGTCTCCAAGGCCGCGGCCGACACGGTCAAGAAGGTGTCGCTGGAGTTGGGCGGCAAGTCGGCGAACATCGTGCTGCCCGACGCCGACCTGGCCGCCGCCGCGCAGGGTGCGATCAGCGCCTGCTTCCTGAACACCGGGCAGAGCTGCAACGCCCCGACCCGGCTGCTGGTGCAGGACGACCAGTACGACGAGCTGGTCGAACTGCTCAAGGCCGAGGTGGCGAAAGTCAGCACCGGCGACCCGGCCGCCCGGTCCACCGTGCTCGGGCCACTGGTCAGCAAGACCCAGTTGGAGCGGGTGCAGTCGCTGATCCAGGCCGGCATCGACGAGGGCGCCACCGTGGCGGCCGGCGGGACCGGCCTGCCGGACGGGCTGGACACGGGTTACTTCGTCCGCCCGACGGTGTTCACCGAGGTCACCCCGGACATGCGGATCGCCCGGGAGGAGATCTTCGGCCCGGTGCTCTCCGTGCTGAGGTACTCCGACGAGGAGGAGGCCATCCGGATCGCCAACGACAGCGAGTACGGGCTGTCCGGAGCGGTGCAGTCCTCCGACGCGGAGCACGCGTTCCGCGTCGCCTCCCGGATCCGCACCGGAATGGTGCACCTGAACGGAGCTCCGCTGGACCAGTCCGCGCCGTTCGGCGGTTACAAGAAGTCCGGCAACGGCCGCGAGTGGGGCGAGCTCGGGCTCGAGGAGTTCACCGAAGTCAAGGCCGTGATGGGCACACCGGCCTGATCCACGCCTCCGCTGTGGCCCGCTACGGTCGGGTCAGCACGGCGATGAACAGGATGCTGGACGCGAGGAACCGGCCCGTGCGCAGCTCGGTCAACCAGCGGTCGGCGGCGGCCTCGTCGAGGTACCCGTAGCGCACGGCACGCCGCAGCGTGCGTCGTAGGTTGAGCAACCGGTCGGCCGCGTCGAAGTCCCGGATCACCGGCGCATCGGCCAGCACCGTCTCGACCCGCAGGCCCGCATCCTCGGCGAGCCGGCCCAGCTCCCGGCCGACCCGCGGGTTGCGCACCCGTCGCTCGCACACGAACCGGTTGTAGGCCAGGTTGGCCGCCGGGTTCCCGTCGATGACCAGGCTGTCCCGGTCGGGCTCGACGATCACCGCCCGGCCACCCGGCCGCAACACCCGGCGCAGCTCGGCGAACACCGCCGTCGGTTCGGCCACGTGCTGCACGACGCGGTCGGCGCGCGCCCGGTCGACGGCGGCGTCGGGCAGCGGGAGCTGCTGCGCGTCACCGACCTGGACCTCCACCCAGGGCAGGTGCGCGGTGCGTGCCCTGGCCTCGTCGACCATCCCCTCCCAGAGATCGACCCCGACGATCCGGCCGCGGTCGGTGACCTGCTCGGCCAGGGCGGGCAGGTCGCTACCGGGGCCGCAGCCGACGTCGAGCACGGTCAGCCCGGGCCGTAGATCGAGCGCGGCCAACGCACGGCGCTTGTAGCCCTGGCCGATGTCGGACCCGGCCAGGTCGTCGAGGAACCCGATGTGCGCCGGGTCGGGCTCCCTGGTGGTGTACAGCACCCGAGGAGTGAACCAGGCCCTGTCCCACCACCGGAACCCGGCCCACCACCGCGTTCGGGGCCTTGTCCACTGCGGCGCGCAACCGACGAATCCGTCGCAGAGAACGTCTCAGCGTTACCCGGCGGCGACGCTGCCGGCGACCTTCGCGGCTATCTCGGCATGCTCGGGCTTCGTCACGCCGGCGGCGACCTCCGCCGCGATGGCCGCGTGCTTGGCGCGCGCGACCCCGGCGAACTCGCCGGACGACGTCGAGCCACTCGAGCCCGACCCGAACCCGTCGTAGTCCCTCGCGGCGACCTCGTCGCAGATCCGCCGGTAGGTCCCGACCCCACCCATGTACGGGTAGATGTGACGCGGCTTGCCCGGAACGTTGGCGCCGACCCACCAGGAGTTGGCCATCGGCAGCAGGGTCGCCGCGCCGACCTCGTTGTGGTGGTCGACCCAGTCGTCCTCTGCCGCGAGCAACGGCTCGATCGTGTCGAGCCCCTTGCTCCGCAGGTGGCGCAGACAGTCGGTGATCCAGTCCACGTGCTGCTCGATGGACACCGGCATGTTGCTCATCACCGACGGGCTCTGCGGTCCGGTGATCATGAACAGGTTCGGGAACCCGTGCGTGGCGATGCCGAGGTAGGAGCGCGGTCCCTCGGCCCACTTCTCCGCGAGGTCGAGTCCCTGCCGCCCACGAATACCGAGCTTGAACAGGGTTCCGGTCATCGCGTCGAAGCCGGTGGCATAGACGATGGTGTCGACCTCGTACTCGGCGTCCCCGGTGCGGATCCCGGTCGCCGTGATCTCCTGGATCGGGGCCTTCCGGACGTCCACCAAGGTCACGTTCTCCCGGTTGAACGTCTGGTAGTAGCCGTTCTCCAGCGGGGGGCGTTTGGTGAAGAACGGGTGGTCCCTCGGCGAGAGCAGCTCGGCCACGTCCGGGTCCTTGACCTGCTCCCTGATTCGGGCGCGAACGAACTGCGCGGCGGTGTCGTTCGCCTCGATGTCGGAGAGCAGGTCGCTGAACGTCGTCCCGAGCCGGAAACCACCACGCTCCCAAGCCTCGACGAAGATTCGCTGCCGCTCCTGGTCGGACACCGACCGTGCGGTGCGGCCCGGGGTGTCGTACGGGAAGCCGAAGCCCGTCTCCCGGGTCGTCTGCCAGATCTCCCGGTAGTAGCTCTTGATCTTCTTCCCGTCCTCGGCGTCCATGGGCCGGTTCCCGCCCGCGATGTCGAAGTTCGCGGTGCGTTGGAACACGTACAGCCGCGTCGCCTGCTCGGCGATCTCCGGGACGGCCTGCACCGCCGTCGCCCCGGTACCGATGACGGCGACTCGCTTCCCGGTGAAGTCGACGCCGTCGTGCGGCCAGGCGCCGGTGTGGTACCAGTCGCCGCGGAAGCCGTCCCGACCGGGGAAGTCGGGCAGGTTGGTGGTCGACAGGCAGCCGACCGCGCTGATCAGGAATCTGGCCGTGACCTGGTCGCCGTCGTCGGTGCGGACGGCCCAGCGGCCGGTCGTCTCGTCGTAGTCCGCTCCGATGACCCGGGTGTTGAACTGGATGTCCTTGCGCAGGTCGTACCGGTCGGCGACGTGGCCCAGATAGGTGAGAATCTCCGGCTGGGCGGCGAAGCGCTCACTCCAGGTCCATTCCTGCAGCAGGTCCTCCGACAAGCGATCCGAGAAGCTGTAGAAGTAGCTCTCCGAGTCGCACCGGGCCCCCGGGTAGCGGTTCCAGTACCAGGTACCGCCGACGTCGTCACCCGCCTCGAACACCCGCGCCGAGAGGCCCAGCGTGTCCCGGATCCGGTGCAGCATGTACATCCCCGAGAAACCGGCGCCCACCACCACCGCATCGAACTCGCCGGTAGCCGCTCCCGCCGCCTGCGAGCCGGCCTGGTGTGCCTGGTCCCGTTCCGCGCTGAACATGCCGGTGCTCCTTCTCCCGCTTCCGGTGACCTGACCCACGCTATCCCGGCTGCGGTGAGTGAGACATCGGGAGACCGGGATGCTGTTCGCTACGCCAGAACTTGACCCGCTGGCTGACATGGCTGGAGATCGTCGGCTACCGCAACACGATGAGCTACGTCATGCAGCTCGCCGACGACCCGCACCTTCCAGCTGGACCCCAGCCGGATCCGAAGCCTGCACTACATGATGTTGTCGCACGACGTGCACAAGAGTCCTGGCCGCTACCGGCTGAACTCCGTCTTCGTGGTCGACGAGAGCCGGACAAGGTCGTGTACGAACCGGATGCCCTGCAGGTGCCTCGGCTGTGCGAGGAGCTCACGCAGGGTCTGACCGAGGGTGCGGAGCAGCCCAGCTACGTGCGGGCCGCGATGGCCCACCTGAACCTGGTCATGATCCACCCGTTCCGCGACGGCGACGGCCGGATGGCCCGGTGCCTGCAGACCCTGCTCCTGGCCCGCGACAGCATCGTCGCCCCGAGTTCGTCCGGGGTCCAGCCGGTGCCGCCGCGAGCCATGCAACACCGGTCCGTGCCGCGAGCGTGCTCGTCGTCGAACTCCAACCGCAGCGGGGTACCCGTCGGGATCAGGTTCGCCAGGAACGCCGACGCCTCGGGGCCGAGACACCGCACCGGCTGCTTCGGATCCCTGGTCTCCGGGGTGTCGATGTTTAGCCTGGATCCGCGGACTGACCCTGTCTAGGTGATCTTGATTTTGAGATCTCTTTGTTGATCTAGGTGTGGTCGTGGGGGCGTGGGTGGTTCGCTGGTCTGTCCAGCTCTTCCACTGCGCGAGGTGTGTTCGGGCGGGTCCGG
>JAJCYC010000047.1 GCA_029263115.1 Pseudonocardia sp.
CCTCGACCGGCACCGCCTCGACCGGCACCGCCTCGACCGGCACCGCCTCGACCGGCACCGCCTCGACCGGCACCGCCCCGACCGGCACCGACGACGAATCCGGCCAGCCGACGCCGGCCGGCGAGAGAACCGGCCAGCCGACGGCGTCCGGCAACGAACCCGACGGGCAGTCGCCCGGCGGTGAGCCCGGCGACGACCTGCGTGAGCAGGTGCACGCGGCCGCGCGCCGCGCCCGGGTGGCGGCCGGGGAACTGGCCCGGCTCAACCGGGCCGGCAAGGACCGCGCGCTGGTCATGATGGCCGAGGCGCTGCGGGCCGCGACCGAGGCGATCCTGGCGGCCAACGCCGAGGACGTGCGGGCCGGCACCGACTCCGGCATGGCGCCCGGTCTGGTCGACCGGTTGACGCTCACCGAGGCGCGCGTCGAGGCCATCGCCGGCGGCCTGCTGAAGGTGGTCGGGCTGCCCGACCCGGTGGGCGAGGTGCTGCGCGGCTCCACGCTGGCCAACGGCCTGCGGGTGCGCCAGATCCGGGTGCCGATGGGCGTGGTCGGCATGGTCTACGAGGCCCGGCCCAATGTGACGGTGGACGCCGCCGGGCTGGCGGTGAAGTCGGGCAACGCGGTGCTGCTGCGCGGTTCGTCGAGCGCCGAGCATTCGAACAGCGCGCTGGTCGAGGTGTTGCGCGGGGCGCTCACCGAGGCGGGCCTGCCGGCCGACGCGGTGCAGTTGCTGCCCTGCGCCGACCGGGCCAGCGTCCGGCACCTGATCACCGCCCGGGGGCTGGTCGACCTGGTGATCCCGCGCGGTGGCGCCGGGCTGATCAACTCGGTGGTGACCGGGGCGACCGTGCCGGCCATCGAGACCGGGGTCGGCAACTGCCACGTCTACGTCGACGCCGCCGCCGATCCGGACGTCGCCGAGCTGATCGTGCTCAACTCCAAGGCCCGCCGCCCGTCGGTGTGCAACTCCGCCGAGACGGTGCTGGTGCACGCCGACATCGCCGAGCGGGTGGTGCCGGGGCTGGCCACCGCGCTGCGCCGGGCCGGGGTCACCGTGCACGGCGACGAGCGCATCGTCTCGCTGGCCCCGGGCACCGTGCCGGCCACCGACGAGGACTGGGACACCGAGTACCTGTCGCTGGATCTCGCGGCCGCCGTGGTCGACTCGCTGGACGACGCGCTGGCGCACATCGCCCGGCACGGCTCCGGGCACACCGAGGCGATCGTCACCACCGACCTGGCCGCGGCCGAGGCGTTCACCGCCCGGGTGGACGCGGCCGCCGTGATGGTCAACGCCTCCACGGCGTTCACCGACGGCGAGGAGTTCGGCATGGGCGCGGAGATCGGCATCTCCACCCAGAAGATGCACGCCCGCGGCCCCATGGCCCTACCCGAACTCACCACCACAAAGTGGGTCGTCTGGGGCGACGGCCAAGTCCGCCCCCACTGACCCACTGACCCCCGGTGAATGAGCCCGCTCATTCACCCTACGAGAGCCCATCGATGGTGAATGAGCGGGCTTATTGCCCCGCCACGTTGTGCGGGGTCAGCCCGACAGGGCTAGGGCCAGCGGCAGCACGGATGGGGCGCCGGCGGTTCGGACCGCGCGGGCCGCGACGGTCATCGTCCAGCCGCTGTCGATCACGTCGTCGACCAGCAGCACCGGTCCGTCGATCGCGGAGAGGTCCGGCAGGGACCCCGCGTCGAACGACGGCCACACCGCCGCCAGCCGCTGCGCCGAGTTGGCGGCCGCGGCCGGTCGCTCACCCACCGGTGCCAGCATGCCCAGCAGCGGCAGCCGGCCGATCTCGGCGATCCGCCGGGCCAGGTGCGCCAGCTGGTGCGGCCGGCGCCGCGAGCCGATGCCGACCACCCCGACCGGGCGCTCATCCCACTCCCACCCGGCGAGCACCCGGACCACCGCGTCCAGGATGTCCTTCGGCACCGGCCGGTCCGGGTCGTCGGGGTCGTCGGTGGAGCCGTCGATCAGCTCACGCAGCCGGGTGCCCCAGCCGATGTCGGACAGCCGCCCGATCACCCGCCCGGGCCCGGCCAGCTCACCGGCGCCGATCCGCCCGGAGAGCGGCACCCCCAGCTGGGCCATCCCGCCGGGCCACTGCTTGCGCGGAGCCACCACCAGCCCGGGCCGGCCGATCCGTTCCTCGGCCGCCGCGCTGGCCGCGCCGTCCACCGACTCGTCCAGGGCCGACCACACTTGCCCGGCGCACACGTCGCAGCGCCCGCACGGCGTCGGGTCCGGGTCGTCGAGTTGCTCGCGCAGGAACACCAGCCGGCACCGGTCGGTGTCGAGGTAGTCGAGCATGGCCCGCTGTTCGGCAGCCCGGGCCTGCGCGATGCGTCGGTGACGTTCGCCGTCGTACTCCCACGGCTGGCCGGTGCCCACCCAGCCGCCCTTGACCCGCTTCGCGGCGCCGTCGCTGTCCAGCACCTTGAGCAGCATCTCCAGCCGGGTGCGGGACAGGTCGACCCGGGTCTCCAGGGCGGCGGTAGAGGTCGGACGCTCGGACAGCGCGGCCAGGGTCTGTCGGACCAGCGGCTCCGGTGGGAAGGCCAGCGAGGCGAAGTAGGCCCAGATGTCGCGGTCCTCCCGGCCGGGCAGCAGCACCACCTCGGCCCGTTCCACCGCGCGCCCGGCCCGGCCGATCTGCTGGTAGTAGGCCACCGGGGAGGCCGGCGCGCCTAGGTGCACCACGAAGCCAAGGTCGGGTTTGTCGAACCCCATCCCCAGCGCGCTGGTGGCGACCAGCGCCTTGACCCGATTGGCCAGTAGGTCGGCCTCGGCGGCCAGCCTGGCCTCGGGGTCGGTCTTGCCGGTGTAGGAGGCCACCCGGTGACCCCGCTCGGCCAGGAACGCCGCCACCTCCTCGGCGGCCTGCACGGTCAACGTGTAGACGATGCCGGCGCCGGGCAGCTCGTCGAGTCGGGCGGCCAGCCAGCCCAGCCGCCGCGACGGTGTGGGCAACGTCACCACCGACAATCGCAGGCTGGTCCGGTCCAGCGAGCCGCGCAGCACCAGGGGACCGGCGGAGCGCGCATCGGCACCACTCCCGTCCAGGCCCAGCTGCTCGGTGACGTCGTGCACCACCCGGTCGTTCGCGGTGGCGGTGGTGGCCAGCACCGGGATGCCGGCCGGCAGCTCCGCGATCAGCGTGCGCAGCCGCCGGTAGTCCGGCCGGAAGTCGTGGCCCCAGTCGGACACGCAGTGTGCCTCGTCGACCACCAGCAGCCCGGCGCTCGCGGCCAGCCGGGGCAGCACACGGTCGCGGAAGTCGGGGTTGGTCAGCCGCTCGGGGCTGATCAGCAGCACGTCGACCGCGCCGGCGTCGATGTCGGCGTAGGTCTCGTCCCAGTCGTCGATGTTGGCCGAGTTGACCGTGACCGCCCGGATGCCGGCCCGCCCGGCGGCCTCGATCTGGTTGCGCATCAGCGCCAACAGCGGCGACACGATCACCGTGGGACCGGCGCCGGCGGCCCGCAGCAGCGCGGTGGCCACGAAGTACACCGCCGACTTGCCCCACCCGGTGCGCTGCACCACGAGCGCACGGCGCCGCTCGCGGACCAGCGCGTCGATCGCGGTCCACTGGTCGTCGCGCAGCGTGGCACCCGGGCCGGCCAGGTCGGCGAGTACCGCCTCGGCGCGGGCCCGCTCGGGCGAGGCTGTCTGCTGGGTCGTCGGCATGCCCACCATGGTGGCCCCCGGGCCCGGCGGTCCGGATATGGGGCGTTCGACGACCCGACGAGTAGTCGATCCGGGCCGCACAGGGCAGGATGGGCCGGTGAGCACCGTGCCTGTTCCACCGTCGCCCATGTTCGGTTCGGTGGAGGACGTCACCGAGCGGCTGGCCGGCGTCGGCTACCTGGCCTCGACGGCGGCCGCCACCACTGTCTACCTGGCCGACCGGCTCGGCAAGCCGTTGCTGGTCGAGGGTCCGGCCGGGGTCGGCAAGACCGAGCTGGCCAAGGCCGTCGCGGCGGCCACTGCGGCCGAGCTGGTCCGGCTGCAGTGCTACGAAGGCATCGACGAGGCCCGCGCGCTCTACGAGTGGAACCACGCCAAGCAGTTGCTGCGGATCACCGCCGGGCAGGGGAACGAGTCCTGGGACGAGACGCGCGACGACGTCTTCTCCGAGGAGTTCCTGCTGCCCCGCCCGCTGCTCACCGCGATCCGCCGCGCCGAGCCGACCGTTCTGCTGGTCGACGAGATGGACAAGGCGGACGTCGAGGTCGAGGGGCTGCTGCTGGAGGTGCTGTCGGACTTCCAGATCACCGTGCCGGAGATGGGCACGATCGTGGCCACGCGTCGCCCGTTCGTGGTGCTCACCTCAAACTCCACCCGCGAGCTGTCCGAGGCTCTCAAGCGCCGGTGCCTGTTCCTGCATCTCGACTTTCCGGACGCGGATCTGGAGCGCCGCATCGTGCTCAGCCGGGTGCCCGAGCTGCCTTCGGCGCTGGCCGACTCGCTGGTGCGCACCGTGCGGGTGCTGCGCGGGCTGGAGCTGCGCAAGGCGCCATCGGTGGCCGAGACCATCGACTGGGCCCGCACACTGCTCGCCCTGGGGCTCGACACGCTCGACGACGACGCCGCGCGGGCCACCCTGGGGGTGGTGCTCAAGCACCACTCGGATGCCCAGCGCGCCGCCGCCGAGCTGCGACTCAACTAGTCCGAGGCCTACCCGGGAGGGATCCTAAGCCTGGATCCGCGGACTGACCCTGTCTAGGTGATCTTGATTTTGAGATCTCTTTGTTGATCTAGGTGTGGTTGTGGGGGCGTGGGTGGTTCGCTGGTCTGTCCAGCTCTTCCACTGCGCGAGGTGTGTTCGGGCGGGTCC
>JAJCYC010000048.1 GCA_029263115.1 Pseudonocardia sp.
GGGATGTCCTTGGCCTCCTCGGGCGGCAGCTCGTAGAGGTCCTTGTCGATGGGGGCCGGCGGCTCCATCTTGTTCTTGATCCCGTCCAGGCCGGCCATCATCATCGCGGAGAAGGCCAGGTACGGGTTGCCCGACGAGTCGGGGCAGCGGAACTCCAGGCGCTTGGCCTTGGGGTTGTTGCCGGTCAGCGGGATCCGGATGCACGCTGAGCGGTTACGCGCGGAGTAGACCAGGTTGACCGGGGCCTCGAAGCCGGGAACCAGGCGGTGGTAGGAGTTCACCGTCGGGTTGGTGAAGGCCAGCAGGCTCGGCGCGTGGTGCAGGATGCCGCCGATGTAGTGGCGCGCAATGTCGGACAGCCCGCCGTAGCCGGACTCGTCGTGGAACAGCGGCGCGCCGTCCTTCCACAGCGACTGGTGGGCGTGCATGCCAGAGCCGTTGTCACCGAACAGCGGCTTGGGCATGAAGGTAACGGTCTTGCCGGCGTGCCAGGCGGTGTTCTTGATCAGATACTTGAACAGCATCAGGTCGTCGGCCGCGTGCAGCAGCGTGTTGAACTTGTAGTTGATCTCGGCCTGGCCTGCGGTGCCGACCTCGTGGTGGCCGCGCTCGACGGTGAAGCCCGACTTGATCATGTTGCTGACCATGTCGTCGCGCAGGTCGGCGTAGTGGTCGACCGGGGGCACCGGGAAGTAGCCGCCCTTGTAGTTGACCTTGTAGCCCAGGTTGCCGCCGGCCTCCTCGCGACCGGTGTTCCACCAGCCCTCCACCGAGTCGATGTGGTGGTACTGCTGGTGCGGGTCGGAGCCGAACTTCACCGAGTCGAAGATGTAGAACTCGGCCTCGGCGCCGAAGTAGCAGGTGTCGGCGACGCCGGAGGCGGCCAGGAACTCCTCGGCCTTGCGGGCCACGTTGCGCGGGTCGCGGCTGTAGCGCTCACCGGTCAGCGGGTCGTGCACGAAGAAGTTCATGTTGAGCGTCTTGTGCTTGCGGAACGGGTCCAACCGGGCGGTGGCCGGATCCGGGAACAGCGCCATGTCGGACTCGTTGATGGCCTGGAAGCCGCGAACCGAAGAGCCGTCGAAGGCGATCCCCTCGTCCAGGAAGTCCTGGTCCACGGCGGATGCGGGGACGGTCAGGTGTTGCATGACGCCGGGCAGGTCGCAGAACCTGATGTCGACGTACTCCACCTCCTCGTCGGAGATGTACCGCAGAACCTCGTCAGAGTTGCTGAACACCCTCGTTGGCTCCCTTGTTGTCGACTCGGTCTAGTGGTCCGTCAATGCCCACGACGGCACGCTGCGGTCCGGTAGGCGGACCGAATTGGCAGAACGTAGGGCGACCGTGTTGCCCGGTGGTCACCCATGTGTTGCGTCGAGGTTAACTGGCTGCCGCAGTGGTCGTGATCACCGTAGCGGGAGCCGGCCGGCGTGGCGAGGTCTTCGGGTCGCTCAGCCGGTGGCCGGTGGCGCGATCGCGGTGCCCGGGTCGAGACCCTGTTCGGCGGCCGCCGCCCGGACCGCGTCGATCACCAGTTGCAGGCTGCGCCGACCGTTGTTGCCGGTGCGGTAGGCGATGGACACCGAGCGCAGCACGGGCTCGCGCAGCGCCACCACCTGCACCCCGGACGGGCACAGCGACAGCCCGAGATCGGAGACCAGGGTGATGCCGAGACCGGCCGCCACCATGGCCAGCGCGGTGGCCTGCTCGTTCACCTCGTGGTTGATCCTCGGCTCGAACCCGGCGGCCTGGCAGGCCAGCCGCACCGCCCGGCCGAAGTGCGAGCGCGGGCCGGCCAGGATCCATGGGTGCTCGGCCAGCTCGGGCAGCGCCACCGGCTGGTCGGGCAGCGCGCCGGTGGCCACCGCCGCGTGCAGCCGCTCCACCGCGATCACGTCCCGGGTCAGGCCGGGGTCCCAGCGCATCGGGTAGTTCGAGTAGTCGATGACGAAGGAGAAGTCGAGCGCACCGTCGCGCACCGCGCCGGCGGTGTCCTCGGGCGCCAACTCGCGGGTGCGGACCCGGATCCCGGGGTGCTCCACCGCGAGGGCGCTCAGCGCGGCCGGCAGCAGACCGCTGGCCACCGATGCCCACACCCCGGCGGTCAGCCGCACGGCGGGTGTGTCCTGGGCGTGTTCCAGGGCGACGGTGGCGCGCTCGACCGCGCTGAGGATCTCCTCCGCGTGCTCGGCGAGCACGTGTCCCAGCCCGGTGAGCTGCACCCGGCGCCCGGTGCGTTCGAAGAGGGTGGCACCCACGTCCCGTTCCAGCTGGGCGAGCTGCTGGGAGACCGCCGAGGCGGTGTAGTGCATCGCGGCGGCGGCGGCCGTGACGGTGCCCCGGCGGTGCAGTTCGCGCAGCATGCGCAACCGTTGCAGCGACAGCTCCACCCGGCCAGCGTAGGCCCCGCTGTGCAGCGGGGGTGAACCTCACCGTGCATGTTCCGTAACTGGACGCACCGCCGGCCGCGGCCGCATCCTGAGCGCACCCCGGCACGACGCTCCCGCCGGGGCAAGACTGCGGGTCAGACGCGGTGGTTCGGCAACCGAGGCCGGGCGCCGCGCTGGTCGACGACGTCCGGACCCGGTCGATCACCGTTCGAGCGCCGGCGTACCGGTCGGCACAGCGTGGGGAGGCTGGTCCGGATGACCACGATGCAGGATCCGATGGAGACCACCGGGGTGCGTCCGTTCCGGGTAACGTCCCCCGGGCAGGCCCTCATGGCCCCGATCGCGCCGGGGCGGACCGCGCCGCTGACCGCCCCGGCCGTGACCGAGCCGCTGCTGCGGCTGACCTGGACCGACCCGGTGACCGGCACCCGAGGCTACCTGGTGGTGCACAGCCTGGTCTCCGGGCTGGCCACCGGCGGCACCCGGATGCGGGCCGGCTGCACGATGTCCGAGGTGGAGGACCTGGCCCGGGGGATGGCGGCCAAGACCGCCGTGTTCGACCTGCCGGTCGGCGGCGCCAAGGGCGGCATCGACCTCGATCCGAAGGACCCGCGCGCGTTCGACGTGCTGACCCGGTTCTGCTCGGCGATGCGACCCTGGCTGGACGCGCACTGGGTGACCGCCGAGGACCTCGGGGTGCCCCAGCACCTGATCGACGCGGTGTTCGCCCGGCTCGGCCTCGGCCAGTCCTACCACGCGGCGATCCGGCGTTCGGCGGACCCGGAGGCCACCATGCGCCGGGTGCGCGCCGGGCTGGACGCGCCGGCGCCCGGTGGCCCGCTCGGTGACGTGATCGGTGGCTACGGCGTGGCGCACGCGTGCCTGGCGGCGGCCGACGCGCACGGCTGGCCGGCCGCGACCACCACGGTCGCGATCCAGGGCATCGGCACGATGGGCGGCGCGGCGGCCTGGTACCTGCACGAGGCGGGTATGCGGGTGGTCGCGGTGGCCGACGCGGCCGGCACGCTCTACCACCCGGACGGGCTGGACGTGCCGGCGTTGCTGGCGCTGCGCGACGGGTTCGGCGAGATCGACCGCGCCCGGGTGCCGGCCGGGGTGCACCGGTTGCCGAGGGCTGCGGTGATGGGGATCGCGACGGACGTGCTGGTGCCGGCGGCCATCTCCTACGCGATCACCCCGGACAATTCCCTCGACGTGCGGGCGAAGGTGGTGGTGGAGGCGGCCAACACCGCGACCACCCCCGAGGCCGAGGCGATGCTGGCCGCGCGCGGGATCCCGGTGGTGCCCGACTTCGTGGCCAATGCCGGCGCGGCGGCCTGGGCGTGGTGGCTGCTGCTCGGCCAGGTCGGCGCCGACCCGGAGCAGTCGTTCCAGCGGCTGCGCATCGAGATGCGGGCCAAGGTGACGTTGCTGCTCGGGCGCTGGATGCGGGACGGCACGACCCCGCGCCGCACCGGCTGGGAGCTGTCCCGGGCCCGTCAGGACGCCGGTGTGCTGGGCGGTGGCGAGCCCGAGGTGGTCATCCCGTGACCCGGGTCGCCTTCGGGGTCGGCCCGGTGCCGGGTCGCGCGGCGGCGGCCCCGGCTACTCGGGGGTGACCTCGGCCATCTCCGACCAGGCTTCGCCCTCGAGGTCCTGGTAGTTGATCCGGGGCCGCTCACTCACCATCTTCGGCAGGAACCCGAAGAACGCCTGGGCGTGCTCGGTCGCCACGTGCGCCGAGCCGGCGTCGCCGTCGGCGAACGTCTCGATGACCGCGAACTCGTTCGCCCGCTCGGAGCTCTCGTAGTAGTCGAACGAGACGTTGCCGGGCTCCTGGCGCACGTCGGCGGTGTACCGCTCGACGCCGACCAGGAACTCGTCGCGTTTCTCGGGTCGGATCTGCAGCTTGAGCACGATGAGGATCACGGCGGCCTCCGTGGTGCGGCGTCGGCTGGGTCGTAGTCCGGCCCCGGTGACGATCGAGAACCGGTGTCCGGCAGTCTGCCACGCCGTTTCCGGGCGGTTGTCTCACGTTGTGGCCGCTCGACGGAGGCCGGCTCAGGTTCTTCCCGGGGATGCGCCCCGTACCGTCACCGGCAGGGTCCGCCGGTTCGTGGACCGGACCGGAAGCTGGTGAGCATGCGTCTGCTGTGGGCCGACGGGGACTGGGCGGTCGGGCACCCTGAGGCGGCGGTGCCGGAACAGAGGGGCGCCCTGGTGGTGGACTCCTTCCTGGCCAGGGACGGGCGGGTGCACGACTTGGACGTGCACCAGGAGCGGTTCGCCCGGTCCTGCGAGGCGCTCGGCCTGGCGTCCGGCCGGGCCCGGCTGGACGGGTTCCTGGCGGCGGCCCGGCGGGCGCTGCCGGCCCGGGGGAAGTGGTTCCCCCGGCTGGAGGCGCACCCCGGCCCGCCGTCGCGGCTGGTGTGCTGGATCCGGCCCGCGCCGCCGCTGTCCACGCAGGTCCGGCTGTGGGTGCACCCGGACCCGGACCCGCGCCGCCGTCCCCGGATCAAGGGCCCGGACCTGGGCCTGCTGGCCGACCTGCGCGAGCACGCCCGCCGGCAGGGCGCCGACGACGCGGTGCTGCTGGCCGCCGACGGCACGGTCCTGGAGACGGCGCACTCGGCGCTGCTGTGGTGGCGCGGCGACGTGCTCTGCCACCCCGACCCGGTGCTGCCGCTGTTGCCCAGCGTCACCGCGCGGCGGGTGCTGGCCAGGGCCCGCGAGGAAGGGGTCACGGTGCGGCCCGAGCGCTGTGACTGGCCGGCGCTGCTGGACACCGAGGTGTGGGCGGTGAACGCGCTGCATGGGGTGCGTCCGGTGGTGGGCTGGCGCGGCCTCGGCCGGGACGCGGGTGCGCGCCCCGCCGACCCCCGCCGGCTGGCCCGCTTCCGCCACGACGTACCGACCCCGTCCGTCGTACCGCGCGCCGGCCGGCGCTGAGTCCGGGAGAGCGGGACGCGGGGGCCGGCGGACCGGTCGGTGGGGTTTCGGCGACGCCCCTGCGGGTATCCGGCGGTTCCATGGTCGCCCCGTCGGAGCCGAGACCCCGCGCCGGCACATGCGCAAGGACGCCGATGTCGTTGACCCATCCGACCGCGCGTGGATCGCGCTCCACCGATGACCTGGTCCACCAGGCGTTCCCGTACCGGGACGGCGAGGAGTTCCTGGGCACCGCGGTGCCCTTCCTGGAGCACGGGGTGCACGCCGGAGAGGTCGTTGTGTGCGTCACCGGTCCGGACTCGGTCGAGCGGCTGCGCGAGCGCCTCCCCGGTGTCGTCGCGGACGAGGTGCACTTCGCGGTGGCGCGCAACTGGTATTCCGGTCCCGCGCCGGCGCTGGCCCGCGCCTCCAATCTGATCGAGGAGCACGCCGGTCAGGGGCGCCCGGTCCGGCTGCTCGGCGAGACCCTGGCCCACGGTGGCGCCGACGAGGTCCAACGGTGGTTGCGCTACGAGGTGCTGATCAACGCGGCACTGGCGGGCCACCCGGCGTGGGTGCTGTGCCCCTACGACCGGTCGCTGTTGGCGGAGGCTTCGCTGGCCTCGGTACTGCTGTGCCACCCGCAGGTCACCGGCGGCGGCCGGTCCTGGCCCAGCCCCGACTACCGGCCGCCCGAGGCGCAGTACCAGGACTGGATCGCGCCGCCGCTGCCCGAGCCGCCGGGGTCGATGGATGTCGAGGTGGTCACCGCGCCCGGGCTGGTCGCCGCGCGCCGCCAGGTGACCGCGCGGGCCCGGGCGCTCGGACTGGGCGCGGACGTGGTCGACGACTTCGTCTACGCGGTCAGCGAGGTGCTGTCGAACGCCATCGAGCACGCCGGCGGGATCGCCACCCTGCGGCAGTGGGTCGAGCAGCGGCACCTGGTGTGCGAAGTGATCGACTACGGCCACGGGATCCCCGACCAGCTGCCCGGCTACCTGCCGCCCAGCCTCGTCGCCGGCCGCGGCCGGGGGCTCTGGATCGCCCGCCAGATGTGTGAGGACGTCGCGATCCGGACCGGGCCCAACGGCACCACGGTCCGGCTGCGCAGTCCCCAGTGACCCACCGACCCGGATGAACCACCCGCGGCACCCTGGACACGGCGTCCGTCACCGCGCCGTGGAACTCCCGCCGGGTGGCCAGGTCGATCTGGCCGGACACCAGCAGCCGCGCCGGCCGGGACCGCTCGTCCGGGCGGACCTGCAGGAAGTCGGCGCCGAGGCGCATGTCGTCGGCTCGGGGCGCCGTCCAGGCATCGTCCGGCGCGGGTCCGGGCAGGTCAGAGGGATTCATCACCGGGGGTCACAGTGCTCCAGTCCATGCTGAATCGGGCCTGTGTCGCGGGAGCGTCCTACGCGGGGTGCCGCTCGAGCGACGGGACCAACGGCTGACTGTGTAACCGAGGTGGTCCGAGCCTAATCGGCGTGGTCCCGGCGCGCATCGATCCACCCGGGACCATCCCGGCGGTGGTCACCGGGCGAACCTGGACGAGCTACAGGGTCAGCAGCTGTTCGAGGAACCCGCCGAAGCCGCGTTCCCGGGTCACCAGGTGGACCTCCAGGATCCAGTGCACGCGACGACCGTGGGGGTCGGTGCGGCGCATCGCGGTGTCGTTGCCCGGCGCGATGTAGCTCTCGATGCGCTCGCCGTCCAGGTTCTCGTGCGGGAACTCGCCGACCAGATGGCCGCAGTGCACACCGCCGAACTCCCAGCCGGCCCGCTCGGCCAGCCCACACATCTCGGCGTACAACTGTGCGCCGGTGATGTCGGGGTGGCTCTCGAAGTGCCGCCGGCCGGCGTCGAAGATCGTGGCCAGGTCGTCGCGCAGCCGCAGCTTGACCGGGTCGTGGCCGACCACGAACGTCCTGCCGACGTCGGCCTCCCATTCGGCGAAGATCGGTCCGAAGTCGAGGAACACGATGTCGTCCCCGGTGATCGCCCGGTCGGGCGGGTTCTCCTGATACGGCTTGAGCGTGTTGGGACCGGACCGGACGATCCGTTTGTGCCAGTGGCGTCGGGTGCCGAACAGCTCGGCCCCGAGGTCGCGGACCTGGTCGCTGACCGCGGACTCCCGCGCCCCGGCGCGGACCAGCTCACGCCGCTGGACCTCGGCGAACAGCTCGACCGCCTTGTCCTGCGCCGCGAGCAGGCTGTGCGCCCGCGCGGCCTCGTCCGCCGGTGTGGTGTCCATGCCCGTCAAACTACTGGAGGAGTCGACGGGGGTCGGGCGGCCTGTGCCAGAGGTCGGGATCACTTCCTCTGCCCAGCGGCCGAGCTCGGCGTGAGCGCGTCGGGGCACTCGATAAAGCGCAGCTCCGCGTACGTCACCACGGCAACCCCTACTGCGGTGATCCCGAACGGGATGCCCGGCACGGCCGCCGCGGCCAGGGGTTGAGAATGCTGACCACCTGCTCGAGTTCGTGGCACACGATGCGCGTCGGGTCGGTAGGTTGCTGTCGTTGCTGATCATGACAAACGAGTCGTGTCATCGCGGAACGCGTCGGCGAGCGGGTGGGTGGCCTCTTGGATCGAGACGTTCGGGAGCGTGGCCAACGTGCGCAGGTACATCTTCTGGTGCACCGGGTCGTGCGCGCGCACGGAGCGTCGAGATCGAGCCATCGGTACGCAGAGCCCTTCAGACCATCCGTAGTACGGGTTGCACCCGTCCCCGTAGACGTTCGTGCGCATCGAGTGAGGCGCAAGCGACCGGTCGATGAGCGGCCCGACAGCATCCGCCAGGGCTGTCGGCTACGTCGTGCTCTTGGTGCTCCCGCCACCGCGGCGCCGTTTGCTACACCACCTGTTGTGCCCGCTCAGCCTCGACGGTTGTTGGCCGTCAGCATCCGTAGCCGGCGAGCTGGGGTTGGCCCGTCGGCCGGAAGGTCGAGCTGGCTTGGCGAGCCCATGGCCGATCGTGGCGACGTGACAGTCGAGTGGATGCGTGGGATGGGTTGAGTGAGTCCGCAGTCCTCGTGCCACTGGTTGGGATAACCCCGGCCGGTGGTGTCGCGAGCCGGGGTGGGCGTCATATCGGCGGGCGGTCG
>JAJCYC010000049.1 GCA_029263115.1 Pseudonocardia sp.
TCGAACCCAGTAGTATGATACATGCGGCGGGCCGTCTTTCGGGGGAGCGAGCGTCAAGAACTCTATTCTCCCGAATTTCGGCTCGTCGCCCTATTCGCCACGCCGACAGAATTTTCATCAGCCCACTACGGAATAAGCCTCACTGTCTCCTGTGTCATGTTTGTCATTGGTGCTCAACGGTGTGCTTTGGTGCTCTGTGGTGTCCTACAGTTTCCGTAGCTGCATTTTCGGCCGGTAGGGGATGTCGCGGTATTCGTCTACAGTCGAATCGTCTTGTTGGTTCTGGGGACGGGGAGACGTGAGATGGCTCGATTCGGGATGATGCCGAAACAGCGTGCGCAGGAGCCGCGGTTCTACAGTGTCGCGGAGGTGGCGGCGATCTTCGGGTTGTCGTCGATGACGGTGTACCGGGCCATCCAGGAGGGCGAGTTTCCGGCGCTCAAGATCCGAGGTCGGGTGATCGTGCCTGCTAAGGCGGTCGAAGCGATGATCGAGGCCGCGAGTACGGACGGGTCGCTCGTGGATGCCGCGAGCTGGGTCGCCGACGAGTCTGGTCGCTGACCTCGCTCTAGCGCCTTACTGCTCGGGGGCGTCTGTGTTCTCCCGGGTGTCCTATCGCGCCCTGATTCGCGGCGCAATTCAACGCACGGTTCAGTTGATTTGTGCTGCCCGTGTGACATTCATCGGCAAGGTGGACCAGTCATGCCTTCATGGGCATTCGTGGATGCATTGAGTGTGAACCGGATCGGACGATTACGTGTCGCGGTTGATTCGGTGGGAGGCTCGCCGCTTATGCAGCTGAGCCCGGGTTTGGTCCGGTGAGCCGGGCAGAGCGGGCCGGGATCTGGCTCCCGGGTCTGGCCGTCACGGTCGCGGCGGCGGCGGCGACCGCGCACGGGCTGTTCGAGGTGGCTCTGGGGTGCGGCACTCCGGCGCTGGTTGCCGGGCTGTATCCGGTGATCACTGACGGGCTCGCGCTGGTGGCCTATGCGGCGACGAACCGGCTGGCCGGGTCGAGTGCCCGGTACGCGTGGTCGGTGGTGGTGCTGGCGGCCGGGTTGTCCGGGCTGGCGCAGGCGAGCTATCTCGCCGGCGGTATCGGTGAGGCGCCCGCGGCGTTGCGGTTCGGGGTGGGCGCCTGGCCGGCGATCGCGGCCGCAGTCGCCGCGCACTTGCTGCATCTGATCGGCGCGGCCGATGACCGGGCGCAAATGTCCCAGCCGTCCAGCCTTGAACAGATCGTCCCACCGTGGGTGTCCCGCGACGTCCCAGCCGTTGAGACCGCCGTCGCTCCGGATACCCCTGGTGATCGTTTCCGGGCCTCCTATGGCGCGGACGTGGGACACCACGGAGGGCCCGAGCAGCCGGTGTCCCAGGTCGAGCGGGCCCGGCAGGTCGCCGCGGCGCACGCGACGCGCTCCGGGGTGCTTCCGACGGTCCGGGAGCTGGCCGAGCTCGCCGATGTCGGCCGGGGCACGGCCGATCGGGCCCTGGCGGCGCTACGTGCCGCGGGGAACGGCTCCGGAGCGACCACCGACGGAGCCAACGAAGGGCCCGACCAGTGATCAACGACCCGAGCAACCAGCCAAGCACCAGCACGACATCAGCCAGATCCCATATCTCACGACCAGTAATCACTTCAGTTACAAGCCGTAGTACTCACCTTCAACTGCCACAGAGAAAATGCCACCCACACCCAGGCATCACGATCTGTCGGGCGCTGGCGCGCTGGGCGCGCCGCGCATGGACCTCGGGCGCTGACGCACCCGGTTCGGCCTTCACCACTGCCTCTGACGGCACGGGCCGGGGGTGGTCGGGGTGCTGACTATCCGGGCTGGGCACATGGTGCGCTATTACACCGACGCCACTAGCGAGGCGCGGGAGAACTACTACACCGGCGCGGTGCAGGCGGGGGAGCCGCCGGGACGCTGGTACGGCGCCGGCGCCGAATCGCTCGGGTTGTCCGGGTTGGTGCGTACCCAGGACATGATTGGGTTGTACGAGCGGTACCTGGACCCGCGCGACCCGAAGTTCGCGGACGCGTCCCAGTGGGACGAGGTGTCCAATCTGGGACACGTGGGTCGGCGGTATCTGACCGAGGAGCAGATCTACGCCCAGCTGCTGGCAGCCAACCCGAGCGCGGACCCCGCCCGCCGCGACGAGTTGCGGGTGGAGGCGGGACAGCGGGTGCGGCACAACGTGTCGTATCTGGACGCGACGTTCAGCGTGCCGAAGTCGGTCACGGTCGCGCATGCCGCGTTCGAGCACGAGCAGATCCAGGCCCAACGCGCCGGCGACAACGAAGGAGCCGAGGCGTGGGGGGCGCTCAAGAAGGCGGTGGAGGACGCGATCTGGGCGGGCAACAACGCCGCCCTGCGCTACCTCGCCACCCACGCCGGGTATTCGCGGGTCGGGCATCACGGTGGTGCGGGTGGGCGGTGGATCGACGCCCACGACTGGACGGTCGCGTCGTTCTTCCAACACGACTCGAGGGAGCACGACCCGCAGCTGCATATCCACAACGTGATCCTCAACCGGGTCCTGTGTTCCGATGGGCAGTGGCGGACCATGGACTCCCGGGCGGTGCATGCTTTCAAGCCGGCCGCCTCAGCGGTGGGGGAGCGGGTCACCGAAGCCCACCTCGCCGCCTCGCTGGGGGCGTACTCGGCGACCCGCCCGGACGGTAAGTCCCGCGAACTGCGCGGAGTCGACCAGGCGGTGTGTGAGTTGCTGTCGTCGCGGCGGCGCGCGATCGGGGTCAAGGCCACCCAACTTGTGGAGGCGTTCGAGGCGCGGCACGGGCGGGAGCCGACCGCGTTGGAGCGCGATCGGTTGGCCCGTCAGGCCAACGTGACCACGCGGCGGTCCAAGACCAAGGGCGAGAGCGTGGAGCATCGCCTGGACCGGGTGCAGGCCCAAATCGCCGAGGAGCTCGGTGGCGGGCTGGGAAAGGTCGCGTACGACGTCCTGGCCATGACCCGCGCCGAGCGCCCGGAGCCGGAACGGTGGTCGGTACGCGAGGTGCTGGAGACCGCGCTCGCGGCGGTGCAGGAGAAGCAGTCCGCCTGGTCACCGCCGGACCTGACCCGGGCGATCTCCGACGTGCTGCCGGACAACCTCGGCACCACCGACCCGGACGAGATCGCCGAGCTGCTTGACGAGCTCACCCAGCAGGGCCTGCAGTTGGCGGTCGTACTGGATGTCGCCAAGCCGGGCGACGAGGCGGTGGCCCGGCAGTTCCAGCTCACCGACGGCACCTCGGCGTTCCGGGCCCCGGGCCGGGGCCGCTACGCCACCCCTGAGCAGCTGCATACCGAGCGGCTGCTGGTCGCCGCCACCATCTCCCGTGACGCCCGCGCGGCCACCACCGCCGCCGCGAAAGAGTTCATCGGGCGCCTGGCCGACGCGGGGATCGAGCTGGGCGTCGACCAAGCCGCAGTCATCACCGGGGTACTCACCTCGGGTGCCCGGGTGGAGTCGATGATCGGGCCGGCCGGGGCCGGTAAGAGCTTCGTGCTCGGCGGGCTGGCCCAGGCCTGGGCCGACCCCCGCACCTGGACCACCACCGTCGACGCACCGGCCGGGCGGGTCGTCGGGCTGGCTACCAGCCAGCGCGCCGCCGAAGTCCTACGGGGCGAGGGCCTGGCCGCGGCGAACACCGCCGCCTGGCTGGCCGCTCAGGGCCGGATCGCCGGCCGCCGCGCCAACGCGACCGACCGTGTGTGGGTGCTCGGACCAGCGGATCTGGTGGTGATCGACGAGTCCTCCATGGCCGACACCGGCGCCGTCGCCGCCGTTTACGAGCGGGTGCGGGAGGTCGGGGCGAAGTTGTTGCTGGTCGGGGACCACCGCCAGCTCGGCGCGGTCGGTGCCGGGGGGATCGCCGAGCTACTCGCCGAACGCGGCCGGTCCTACGAGCTGACCGAGGTTCGCCGGTTCCACCACGAGTGGGAGCGCACCTCCTCGCTGCGACTGCGGGCGGGGGACGTGAAGGCCCTGGAGGCCTATCACCGCGAAGGGCGGATCCTCGACGGGGGCACCCTGCAGACCGCCGAGACCGCCGCCGCGACAGGTTGGCTGGCCGACA
This sequence comes from Pseudonocardia sp., assembly GCA_029263115.1. GTDB lineage: Bacteria > Actinomycetota > Actinomycetes > Mycobacteriales > Pseudonocardiaceae > Pseudonocardia. Next base: position 4,088 of record JAJCYC010000049.1, read on the forward strand.
CCCTTGCCGGGAAACAGTCCGTGCTGGTCGTCGACACCAACGAGCAGGCCGCCCGGCTCAACGCCGCCCTACGCGCCGAGCTGGTCGCCCTGGGCCGGGTCGCCGAGACCGGTGTCGTGCTGGGTCGCGACGGCACCACCGCCGGAGTCGGCGACGTGGTGCAGGCCCGGCGGCTGGCATGGGAGCTCGCTGGGTACGCCGGCAACCCGCGTGGCCCGATCACCCGCGAGCAGTACCGCGTCCTGGACGTCCGCGACGACGGTTCTGTCGTCGTCGCCCCGATCACCGCCGGCACCGATGGAGCGCCGGGCCGGCTGACGCTGCCGACCAGCTACGTCGCCGAAGACCTCACGCTGGCCTACGCGGTGACCGTGCACGCCGTCGAGGGCCTGACCGTCGATACCGGGCACACCGTCACCACCGGATACACGTCGGCGACCGCCCTCTATCCGGCCGCGACACGGGGCCGGGAGGCCAACCATCTCTACGTCGTCACCCGGGCCTCCGCCGAGGACGCAACTCCTGGAGAAGTCGCCCGGGCGGTGAGCCGCAACCCGCGCGCCGTGCTCGCCGACATCCTCGAAACGAGCCGGTCGGAGAAGTCCGCGACCGCGTTGGCGGCCGAGTCCGCCGAGCAGGCCACCTCGATTCGCACAGCCGTCGAGCGGCTGGCCGCGGTCGCCGAAGTCGCGGTCGCCGAACGCACCACCGGGTGGCTCGACGAGCTCACTGCCACCGGCGAACTCGCCATCACCGACCGCCGACGCCTGGCCGCCGAGGACGGCGTCACCAAGCTTGCACCGCTGTTGCGTCGCATCGAACTCGCCGGCGACGACCCCCGCGCCGCCCTGTTCGGAGCGGTCACCGAGCGGTCGCTGAGTGGCGCGCAGCAGATCAGCAACGTCCTAGTACTCCAGCGGTAGATCGTTACGTCCATGCGTGGGCGGCTTGTTGGCGCTGGTAGTGGCTGGTTCGGGCGCGGTGTTGGTGGCGGCGTCGCCAGTCTGACCAGGCTTGGGGGCAGGCCAGGACGCGGGCTGGTTCG
>JAJCYC010000050.1 GCA_029263115.1 Pseudonocardia sp.
CAACGAGATCCGGCGTCTGTTCACCATCTTCGTCATCGAACCAGCCCGCGTCCTGGCCTGCCCCCACGCCTGGTCAGACTGGCGACGCCGCCACCAACACCGCGCCCGAACCAGCCACTACCAGCGCCAACAAGCCGCCCAACGCATGGGCGTAACGATCTACCGCTGGAGTATTAGTTGGCCGCCACCAGTACGGCTCGGCCGGTGAGGATGCGGGCCAGGTGTTCGCGGTAGTCGGCGTCGGCGTCGGCGTCGCTCGGCGCGGCCGTGCCGGCCGTGGCGTGTTCGGCGGCGGCCCGGGCGGCTTCCTCGGACGCCGGTTGACCGACCAGCGCCTGCTCCACCGCGCCGGCCCGGATCGGCGTGCTGCCCATGTTCGTCAGCCCGATCCGGGCCTCGGAGATGGTCACGCCCTCGACCTTCAGCGCGACTGCGACGGCCACCATCGACCAGGCCTGCGCGGTCCGGTTGAACTTCTCGTAGTGGTGGCGCCACCCGGTGTACTTCGGGAACCGGATCTCCGCGAGCAACTCGTCCTCGGCCAGCGCCGTGGTGAAGTAGTCCACGAAGAAGTCGTGCGCCGGAACCGTGCGCCGGCCCCCGGCGCCGACGATCACGAACTCGGCGTCCAGGGCGAGCGCGACCGCGCCCAGGTCACCGGCCGGGTCGGCGTGCGCCAGCGAGCCACCGAGGGTGCCCCGGTGGCGCACCTGCGGGTCGGCCACGGTCGCGGTGGCGTCGGCCAGCAGGCCCAGGTGCTCGCGCACCAGGTCGTCGCGCAGCACGTCGTGGTGGGTGGTCATCGCGCCGATGACGATCGAGTCCCTGCCGTCGGTGGAGTCCTCGCGCACGCCGCGGATGTCCGCGATCCCACCGAGGTCCACCACCAGCGCCGGCGCGGCCAGCCGCAGCCGCAGCACCGGCAGCAGGCTCTGCCCGCCGGCCAGCACCTTCGCGTCGTCACTGCCGCGCAGGGCCTCCACCGCGTCCTCCACGGTGGACGGCCGGACGTAGTCGAACTGGGCCGGGATCACTGGTTCGCTCCTTGTGCGTTCTGGATGGCCCGCCACACCCGCTGCGAGGTGGTGGGCATCTCGACGTCGGTGACGCCGAGGTGGCGCAGCGCGTCGATCACCCCGTTCACGATGGCCGGGGTGGAGGCGATGGTGCCCGCCTCGCCGACGCCCTTGACACCCAGCGGGTTCGAGGTGGCCGGTGTGCTGACGATGGCCGTGTCGAAGCTCGGCAGGTCGGCCGCCGACGGCAGCGTGTAGTCGACGAACGTGCCGTTGACCAGGGTGCCCTGGTCGTCGTAGTTGGCCTCCTCGTAGAGCGCCTGCGCGATGCCCTGAGCCAGGCCCCCGTGCACCTGGCCCTCGACGATCAGCGGATTGATCACGACGCCGACGTCGTCCACGCAGACGTACTTGCGCAGGGTGACCCGGCCGGTCTCGGTGTCGACCTCCATCGCCGCGAGGTGCGTGCCGTGCGGGTAGGAGAAGTTGGTCGGGTCGTACACCGCGTCGGAGTCCAGCGACGGCTCCATGTCCTCCGGGTAGTCGTGCGCCAGGAAAGCGGCGAATGCGATCTCCTGGATCGACCTGCCCCGGTCGGTGCCCCGCACGGTAAAGGTGCCGGCGGTGAACTCGAGATCGTCCTCGGATGCCTCCAGCAGGTGCGCCGCGATCTTCTTGGCCTTGGCGACGACCTTCTCGGCGGCCTTCACGATCGCGATGCCCCCGACGACCAGCGAGCGCGAGCCGTAGGTGTCCAGACCCTTGGGTGAGATCTGGGTGTCGCCGTGCAGCACCTCGACGTCCTCGAACGGCACCCCGAGTTGGTCGGCGACGATCTGGCTGAACGCCGTCTCGTGGCCCTGCCCGTGGCCCGACGCACCGGTGATGACCTCGACCTTGCCGGTGGCCAGCATCCGGATGCTGGCGGCCTCCCAACCACCCGCGCCGTAGGAGAGCGAGCCGAGCACCCGCGACGGGGCCAGCCCGCACATCTCGGTGAACGTGGAGATGCCGATGCCGAGCTGGACCCGGTCACCGCGCTCGCGTCGCTCGACCTGTTCGCGGCGCAGGCCGGCGTAGTCGAACATCTCCATCGCCTGCGCGGTGGCCTGCTCGTAGTTGCCCGAGTCGTAGGTCAGCCCGACCACCGTGGTGAACGGAAACTCCTCGTGGGTGATCCAGTTCTGTCGGCGCAGGTCCATCGGGTCACGTCCGAGCTCGACCGCGAGCTCGTCCATGATCCGTTCGATGGCGAAGGTGGCCTCCGGGCGACCGGCGCCGCGGTAGGCCCCGGTCGGGGTCTTCGTGGTCAGGACCGTGGTGCAGGTGAACTTCAGGGCCGGAAACTTGTAGATCGCGTTGAACATGAACGCGCCGAGGACCGGTACGCCGGGTCCGACCAGGTCGAGGTAGGCGCCCATGTCGGCGAGCAGGTGCACATCCAGCCCGGTGACCGTGCCGTCCTTCTTCGCGGTGATCGTGATGTCCTGGATCTGATCGCGGGCGTGGTGCGCCGCGAGCAGGGACTCCGACCTGGACTCGGTCCACTTGACCGGCTTGGCCAGCTGCTGCGCCAACGCGACGCAGAGCATCTCCTCGGGCACGACGGCGAGCTTGCCGCCGAAGCCTCCGCC
>JAJCYC010000051.1 GCA_029263115.1 Pseudonocardia sp.
CTGGCCGGAATCACCCAGATCAAGCGCACCCTCGAACGCATCGCCGCCGACCGGACCAGGATCTTCCCGATCATCGCCACCGCCATCCGAGCAACCTGACGACCTCACGCCAACCTCACGGACTTTGACGTTCCCCTGGGAAGACCGGGGCACGAGCGAACGGCGCGCGACAGCGATCGCGGCACGCACGGTCAACAAGGACCGCGCCCAGCACGAGGAATCGGAGCAGGCCAGCCGCACGTCGCTCAACTTCGACGATGGCCAAGGCTGAACTGGAGAAGGCCGTCTCCGACTGATCCCGGCGTTTCACCTGGGCTGCGGATGGGAAGCCCGCCCCGTCAGCCGATATCGAGCAAAGGACGAACAGACATGGCAGGTACGCTGCAGGGCAGGCGCATCGCGATTCTGGCCACCGACGGAGTCGAGCAGGTGGAGCTGACCCAGCCGCGTGACGCGGTCACCGCCGAGGGCGCACGAACCGAGATCATCTCGCTGTCCGAGGGCGACTTCCGGGCGATGAACTCCGATATCGAACCGGCCGATACGTTCGCCGCCGACACCACCGCGGCGAAAGCCAGTGCCTCGGACTACGACGCGCTGATCATGCCCGGCGGTACCGTGAACGCCGACCGGCTGCGGGCGGACCCGGACGTGGTCCGGTTCGTGCAGGACATCTTCAAGGCCGGCAAACCCGTCGGGGTGATCTGCCACGGTCCGTGGGCGCTCGTCGAGGCTGATCTCGTGCGAGGCCGCACCCTGACCAGCTACCCCAGCCTGCGCACGGATATCCGCAACGCCGGCGGCAATATCGTCGACCAGGAGGTGGTCTGCGACCAGGGACTCGTGTCCAGCCGCAACCCGGACGACCTCCCCGCGTTCTGCGCGAAGATCGTAGAGGAGTTCGCGGAGGGCAAGCACGAGGTTCACCACGAGGGCGCCACCGCGTGATCACCAACGGCAGCGGGGCCCGCTGGCGAGGAGACCACACCCGGCCCGACGGGGTCGCCGACCCCCTGGTGGCCGGGGTGGGGCGCTTCACCGAGGCTCTGGAACGGCTGGAGCGGGCCCGCGGCGCGCTGTACGAGTTCCACCAGCTGGTCGGCGGGGCCGACGGCATGCTCGACGACGTCGTGGACACCCTGCGCGAGCACGGTCACGCCGAGCTGGCCGAGCGCATCCGCACCGAACTGATCGGCCGCAACGTGCTCGAGGGGCGGTGGACCTTCGAGGTGGTCGAGGAATTCGACCAGGGCTACTACGCCACATTCACCGCGCTGGAGCGGGCGGCTCGGGAGGCCACGATGGGCGGACGCCGGCACGTGTTCGAAGCCGAACTCAAGCAGTCCCGTCGACGGTGATCTCCGACAATCGCCGAGTACGACACGGCCCTCCGGGTACCCGCCGTTCGTGACCACATCGACTCCGTTGATCGCACTGGCCCTCAACTGCACGCTCACGCCCTACCCGCCGACCTGAGGTCCGCGCGATGTCGTCGTTCCTGACGAAGCGCACGCCGCCCACGGATGACGCACAACTGTGGGTAACGGTGTGGATGCCGACAGAGTGATTCGACCGACCTGATCGAGCCAAGCGCGGTCAAGCCGCCGCCCCAGGCGAATCTCGAGTGAACACCGTGACGTGCATGGATGGACCGGGTGAGCATGATGTAACCGGTGCCCGGCGGCCTCGCATTCGAACCGGTCCTCGTGCACCTCGTGCGTGCGGCGCAGCAACTCGAGCAGCCCTTGCTCACCCTCTTTGATCTCGTCCCGGTACTGCTTCGGGAGCTCGCGCAGCACCTGCTCCTGCTCGCATGTCGCGGCGTAGGGCTTCTCGCGCAGCGACCGGTCGGCCTCGTAGCCGATGTCGAGGTACCGCGTGGCGTAGCGGCGGGCGTTGCTGATCGCGGTATGTGCCTTGCCCTTCGGGCTGAGCAGCGATGCGCCGACGGTGACCACCAGGCCGCCGACGATGACGGCCAGCGAGAGCCGGTGGAGATCTCCACGACCGGCGACAGCAGTTGGTCGCGTTCCACCGACGTGACTCGCTGGTAGGAATCCGACAGCACCCGAGCAGCCATCAGCCCGCCCATGCTGGCGCCGAGCACCAGGCCGTGTCCACCGAGCACGCGCATCTCGAGCCCCCGACATGTCGTTACTCGACCGAACCCGCAGGTTCGAATCCTGTCGGGCGCGCCACATCTTCGCAGTTCAGAATCGCGCTTACGCCTGGCTGTCGTTTCCCTGCCCGACGAGCCGCCACGCTTGCAGCGCGGCGTTCAGCTCACTCGCCGCGGCCGGGTCCTCGGTGAGTCGACCGGTGTGTTCGGCGAGCTTGTGCAGCCGGTAGCGGACCGTGTTCGGATGGCAGTACGCCCTGGCGGCGGTTTCGCTGACCGACCCCGAGCACTGCAACCATGTCTCGAACGTGTCCAGAAGGGTGTCCCGATCATGCGGGGGTAGGGCGAGAACTGGTCCCAGCACATTGTGCGCGATGGCTGCGGCCGCGTCGGGGGCGGCGGCCACCAGTGCCGCAATAGGCGTGTCGTCGAACCGCCGTACCTTGACATCCGGGCGGGGCCGACTGCGCAGCGCGACACTGGCCAGGTAGTACGCCCTCGGCGTCGCGGCGAGGTGCTTGTACACGGAGCTGATGCCGACTCGGCCGGTGGACAGTTTCTCCATGCATTGCATCGCTGCGCCGGCGTCGTCGTCGTCGGGAAGTGACAGCAACCCGACCGCCTGGTGCGGGGCCAACCGCCATGCCGACGCGATGTCGATCTCTCGCAGTGCGGCCACCACCCCTGGGATGGGGTCGCTGCTGATGGGGTCCGCAACTGCGACCGCGACCAGGAGATGCCCGGTCTCGGGGATCTCCAAGCGGCTGGCGGTCTCCCATACAGCGGGTTGCTCGACGATCGTTCCGGTAATCAGTGCCTCGACCATGGCAGAACGTTCGTGCTCCTGGCGTAGCAGGATCCCGGTGGTCGCGTAGCGGTAGGCGTCGGTGACGTCCTGCCCGAAGTGGTCGGCGCGCCACCACATTTCGGTCGCGGCTTCGATGACCTCGACGGTGCTCACGTCCTCGTTTTTCATGAGGAGCTGTGTGATGGTCTCCCACAGCATCGCGAAGCCGACCCGGTAGGCGGAGAGTACGTCGGCCAGCGGGATCCCACTGTGGGCGTGGAGATCTCCGGTACGCCGGGGCGGTGAGTTCCACGGATCGGCCCCGCCCGGCTCGTGGTTGATCAGGTAATCGAAGTTGTCGCGGACGATCACCTGCAGTCGCTCGCGGGTGAGCATCGAGCCCTCGCGGTAGGAGGCGATCTTGGTGACGAGGTGGGTGACCGTGCGGTCCACCAGGCCTGGTAGCTGTGGTCGAAGCGCTGGGGCCAAGCGCGACAACGCTCGCGACTTCGCCGGTGACGACATGGCACAGACACTACGACGTAGGTCACATATGTGCCGTTTGTTCGCCGGAACAATTGAGACCGGGGCGCCTTGGTCTCTAGTCCATTGCGAAGCCCTGCGTTCCGGCGGGAAGCTGAGTGCCGGGTCACTCATACGAGCGCGCCTGGGCTCCGGACGACACGGGGTCGGCCGATGGGCACCCGCGTCGCGGGAGCGTGCACATGAGGCACCGCATACCGGTTCGGGACGGTTGACGAGGGGAGTTGGGCATGACCAGCATCAACATGTTCGAGGGTCAGGGCACCGGGTTGACCCAGCACGCCAGCGGCAACCCGGACCGTCCGTACGACGACATCGACATCTCCGCGAAGTCGTTCTGGACGATGACCATGGACGAGCGGGAGAAGACGTTCGCGGTGCTGCGGGCTGAGCGGCCGATCACCTGGCAGCCGCCGTTCGAGGACAACCTGCTGCCGACCGACGACGACTACGGCTACTGGGCGATCACCACCCACCGACACCTGACCGAGGTCACCAAGCGCAACACCGACTTCCTGTCCGGACCCGGCATCGTCGGGGACAACCTGCCCACCGAGATGCTGGAGGCGGCTCAGTCGATCATCGCGATGGACCCACCCCGGCACACCAAGTTGCGCCGGCTGGTGGGGGCGGCGTTCACCCCCAAGCAGGTGCGTCGCGTCGAGGCTCAGATCAAGGCCAACGCCACCAAGGTGGTGGACAACCTGATCGCGAAGGCCCAGGCCTCGCCGGATGGCTGGGTGGACTGGGTCGAGGAGTGCGGCGCGCTGCTCCCGATGCACAACTTCAACGACATGATGGGCGTGCCCGACGGTATCCGGCAGAAGACCTCGCATGAGATGACCGTGTTCATGTCCTGGGGCGATGAGCAGGTCACCGGGCCGACCCTGGACGAGAAGCTGGGCCGGATGCTCGAGGCGCTGACCTATATGCATGGGCTGTCCGCTGAGATGGTCGCCGAGCGGCGGGAAAACCCCACCGGCGACCTGTTCACCTCACTGGCCCAGGCGGAGGTGGACGGTGAGCGGCTGACCGATCACGAGATCGGCTCGTTCTTCGTGCTGCTGACCATCGCCGGCAACGACACCACCCGCCAGTCCTTGGCCCACGGGTTGCGGGCACTGACCACCCACCCGGACCAGCGCAAGTGGCTCATGAAGAGCCCAGAGGACAGGATCAACACTGCTGTCGAGGAGATCGTGCGCTGGGCGACCCCGATCATGACGTTCCGCCGAACCGCGTCCCGGGACTGCGAGCTGGACGGGGTGCAGATCACCGAGGGCGACAAGCTGGTGATGTTCTACAGCTCGGCCAACCGCGACGAGCAGGCCATCGAACGCCCCCACGAGCTGGACCTCTCGCGCAGCCCGAACCCGCACGTCAGCTTCGGTGGCGGGGGAATCCACCACTGCCTGGGCAACCAGCTGGCCCGCTTCCAGTTGCGGGCGCTGTTCATCGAACTGCTGACCCGCTGCCCGGACATCGTCGCCGCCGAGCCGGAGCTGTCCCCGGGCAGCTTCTTCCACGTGGTCAAGCGCATGCCCTGCAGGCCTTTCCCGAACTGAACGAGGAACGCGACGAGCGCGGTGAGATCTGCATCCCCGCGAGCACCACCGCGCCGAGATCGACGAGCAGTTCCAGGTCGAAGTCGGCCACACCCGCGCCGCGTGCGGTCCTTCGGTCGGGCCGATCAGAGCCGAGGGATCAGTCCACCGGAGTCACCGCGTTGGCTGTCACCACGACGGTCCCTGGGTGCGCGTTCCGACCTTGCCGCCGGCGGGGACGACTCTCGGGCCCGAGCGGGGCTGGAAAGCTGATCGTCGTCATCGACCTGGTCGCGGACTGGCTCGCGGGTCCGCGGAGATGGCAGCGGCTCAGGGTCTGGTGTCTTGTTCACAGCCGGCGTGCTCATCTTCGCGCGGGCATCAGCGCGACCGCCGCCGCGACCTTCTCGTGCGGTGTCGCCTCGGCGAGGTGTGCGCTGCTGCACGCCGCCGACATCCGTGCGCACGGGCCGGCGCGGCTGCCGTGTGGCCGGCGCTGCATCCCCGGGCGCGGAGACCGGGCTCGGCGGTCGCGGTGCCGGTTCCTGTACCGCCTTCACCGCCGGCACGGCCGGGCGGGAACGTTGGCGCGGCCCCTGCGTACAGACCACGATCGCGATCACGAGACCCGCCACGACCAGAACCCCGATGGCCACCGCCAGTGGAGAGTCAACGCGGCGACCCCGCCGACGGTCGCGGTCCGGAGCAGTGGGTCCAGCGTCGGGAGCCAGATCAAACGTGCTGTGTCGGTCGATGAGATCGGCTACGGTGATCACGACGCGTCCATCGCTTGCGCCGCGCGCATGGAGATCATTCCTAGGTCCGGACCGCGCGGATCCGCGTTCGACTCAGTCGCCGGATGCCGCGGACTGGGCAGCCGCGGCGCCAGGAACTCAACGGGCGGCGCTGGTCTCCCCCGACCCTGGCCACCAGAACCGGGCCGCTTCGACCAAGACTGCTCGGCTCGGTGCCGCGGCTGCCGCGGAAAGGGTAGGAAACGTGCCTCGGCGAGACGAGCCGGGCGTCGGCGCGGATGCCGGAGTCGCTCGGCCTCCTGTGCGATCCGCCGCAGATCGCACGGCCACGGCACCCCCCCGCACTCACCGCAACGGCCGTTCCCGTCCTGGACGTGACTATCCAGGACGCGCTGGCACAGATCCGACATACCCGCCAGCAGTGTGGTCATCAACATGACGTGTGGTCTCCGTGTGGTCCATGTGACAGGAGGTCCTTGTGTGGGTAACGCTCAATGAGTTATCGAAGTGACGCATTGACACGCACGTTGGGTGAGCGAAGCGGTCATCGGCTCTCCTCGAACGACGAGCGGTCACTCGACTGACCATTGCTCCCTGGCTGTCACTCACTGTTAGTGATCAGCACGGTAGGTAACGGATCACTCGCCGCCCACCGCGCGTACCGACCCCGCTCGGGCGGCCCTACCACGGGCACGAGCTTCGGGCTCCGCCGAACAGCCCTCGTCCGGCCCTGGCGGATCAACCGCTGTTCGGGAATCGTGGGGCCCCGGGCAGTCCTCGCCGTCAACGGACGTCGGCGCCGCGACCGACCATCGCCAGCTCGCAATTGACCGGTGTGAAACCTGGCGGACACACCGCTGTTCGACGCTGTCCGGGGAGGTACGTGAACGTGACGACGCAGGCCAGCGGCTCGGGTACCCGGAGCGTGGGCTGGGAGGTCTACGACAGCCCCGGGTTCTACGACGAGATGCTGGCCGTGCGCGGGCCCCGGGAGGCGGCGGAAGGGGTGGTCCGGTACCTGGCGTCGCTGGGCGACGGTCTGCTGCAGCGCCAGCGCGCCGCCGAGGTGGTGATCCAGAGCATGGGCATCACGTTCACCGTGTACTCCGAGGCCGACCAGAAGGACCGGGCCTGGCCGTTCGACGTGATCCCGCGGATCGTGTCCGCCCAGGAATGGGACACCATCTCCGCCGGGCTGACCCAGCGGCTGACCGCGCTCAACATGTTCATCGACGACCTCTACGGCGAGCAGCGCGCGGTCGCCGACGGCATCGTGCCGGCCGAGATCGTGGCCAGCTCGGCCAACTTCCGCGAGGTCTGCCGGGGCGTGCGCCCACCGGGCGGGCTGTGGGCGCACATCTGCGGCTCCGACCTGGTCCGCGACCGGGACGGCACGGTCTACGTGCTGGAGGACAACCTGCGGGTGCCCTCGGGTGTCTGCTACATGCTGGAGAACCGGCTGATCACCAAGCGGGTGTTCGCCGACCTGTTCCGCGACCTGGACATCCGCCCGGTGGACAGCTACCCCAACCGGCTGCACACCATGCTCGCCGAGCTCAGCCCCCGCCAGGGCGAGCCGCCGAGCATCGCGGTGCTCACTCCGGGGGTGCACAACTCGGCCTACTTCGAGCACGTGTTCCTGGCCAGCCAGCTCGGCGCGCACCTGGTCGAGGGCTCCGACCTGGTCGTCGACGAGAACGACGTGCTGCGCGTGCGCACGGTCGGCGGCCCGGTCCGGGTGGACGTGCTCTACCGGCGGGTGGACGACCTGTGGCTGGACCCGGAGGTGTTCCTGCCGGACTCGATGATCGGGGTTCCCGGGCTGATGCGCGCCTGGCGGGCCGGCAACGTGGCGATCGCGAACGCCCCCGGCGCGGGGGTGGCCGACGACAAGGTGATCTACCGCTACGTCCCGGACCTGATCCGCTACTACCTGTCCGAGGATCCGAAGATCGCGAACGTGCCGACCTACCTCTGCGCCGACGACAACCAGCGCTCGCACGTGCTGGCCAACCTGGAGCGGCTGGTGGTCAAACCGGCGAACGAGGCCGGCGGCATCGGGGTGTTCATCGGCTCCAAGGCCAGCATGGCCGAGCGCGCCGAGATGGCGCTGCGGATCGAGGCGGACCCGCGCAACCACGTCGCCCAGCCGATCCTCGCGCTGTCCACCGTGCCCACCGTGCGCGACGGCCGGGTACAGCCCCGCCACGTCGACCTGCGCCCGTTCATCCTGGCCGGTCGGCGGCCCTACGTCACCCAGGGCGGGCTCACCCGGGTGGCGCTGCGCGAGGGGTCGCTGGTGGTCAACAGCTCGCAGGGCGGCGGGAGCAAGGACACCTGGGTACTGGACCCGACCGTCGTCGGCACCTCGGCCAACCGGGCCCGCGCCCGTTCCGCACATACCGATTAGGGGGAGGACCGATGCTGCTGTCCCGGTTCGCGGAGTCGCTGTACTGGGCGGGTCGCTACCTCGAGCGTGCCGAGGCGACCGCCCGGATGATCCGGGTGCACACCGAACTGGTGCTCGACCTGCCGCTGGCCGCGGGCGTCGGCTGGTCTCCGCTGCTGGCGGTGACCGGCGCGTCGGAGGAGTTCCTGGGTCGGCACACCGGCCCGGACGAGGACGACGTGGTGGCGTTCCTGACCGCCGACCCGAAGAACCGCGGTTCCATCCTGTCCAGCCTGGGCCAGGCCCGGGCCAACCTGCGGGCCAGCCGGGTGGTGCTGCCGAACTCGTGCTGGGAGGTGGTCAACCAGCTGCACGGCTGGGCGGTCGCGGACGCCGACCAGGCGATCCACCGGCGCTCCCGGATCGAGTGGATGAACAACGTGATCGGCCGCTGCCACCTGCTGTCCGGGTCGATGGCCGGTACCATGTGCCACGACGAGGCGTACGGGTTCCTGCTGCTGGGCCGCCACCTGGAGCGGGCCGACATGACGATCCGGGTGCTCGACGTGCAGGCCGGGGTGCTGGTCGGGCAGGCCGGCCCGAGCCCGGTCGTCGGCCCGGAGTCCATCGACCCCTACCGCGACGTGACCTGGGCGGCGGTGCTGCGCTCGCTCTCGGCGCACCAGATGTTCTTCCGGGCGGTCGGCGGCGGGGTGTCCGGGCCACGCGCGCTGCGGTTCCTGCTGCAGGACCAGCGGTTCCCCCGCTCGGTGCGGTTCTGCATCACCGCCGCCGGCCGGGAGGCCGGTCAGCTGCCCACCCCGACGCCGGTGCTCGCGGCCTGCTCGGCGGCGCAGCGCTCGCTGGTCGACCTGGAGATCACCGAGCAGGTCACCCCGGACGAACTGCGCGAGCTGGTGGACGTCGTCGAGCTGGACATCATCGGGATCCACCAGGCGCTGGCCGCGAACTACTTCGGCCGGCCCGGCGCGGACGACGCAGGCGACCCGGACGGCCTCGACGACCCCGACGCCGCGGCGGACGGGGAGGACCCGGACTCCGCGCTCCCGGTGTCGGAAGCGCTGGAGGAGTCGGCCTGATGGCGATCCAGGTGGCCCTCAAGCACCGCACGACCTACCGGTTCGACCGGCCGGTGCGGCTGGCCCCGCACGTGGTGCGGCTGCGCCCGGCGCCGCACTCGCGCACCCCGGTGCTGTCGTACTCGCTGACCGTCGAGCCCGGCGGGCACTTCGTGAACTGGCAGCAGGACCCGTTCGGCAACTACCTGGCCCGCCTGGTGTTCCCGGATCCGGCGCGGACGCTGGACATCACCGTCGACCTGGTCGCCGAGCTGGTGGTGGTCAACCCGTTCGACTTCTTCCTGGAGGAGGACGCCGAGCGCTGTCCGTTCGGCTACGACGAGGTCACCGCCCGGGAGCTGGGGCCGTACCTGGTCAGCGAGCCGCCCGGGCCGCTGCTGACCGAGTGGCTGGCCGGGGTGAACCGCGCCGAGACACCGACCATCGACTTCCTGGTGGCGCTCAACCAGCGGCTGCAGGCCGACATCGGCTACTCGACCCGGATGGAGCCCGGGGTGCAGTCCCCGGAGCAGACGCTGCAGCGGCGGATCGGGTCCTGCCGGGACAGCGCGTGGCTGCTGGTGGCCATCCTGCGCCGGCTGGGGCTGGCCGCCCGGTTCGTCTCCGGCTACCTGGTGCAGCTGGTCGCCGACCAGAAGCCGGTCTCCGGGCCGGCGGGGCCGGCGGCCGACTTCACCGACCTGCACGCCTGGACCGAGGTGTATCTGCCCGGCGCCGGTTGGGTGGGCATGGATCCGACCTCCGGGCTGTTCGCCGGCGAGGGCCACCTCCCGCTGGCGTGCACCCCGGACCCGTCCAGCGCGGCCCCGGTGACCGGCGCGATGGATTCCGCCGAGGTGGAGTTCAGCCACTCCAACGAGGTGACCCGGATCCACGAGACGCCGAGGGTGACGCTGCCCTACTCCGACCGGCAGTGGGCCGACATCGACGCGCTGGGCCGGGCGGTGGACGCCGAGCTGACGGCGTCGGACGTGCGGCTGACCCAGGGCGGGGAGCCGACGTTCGTCTCGGTCGCCGACATGGAGTCCCCGGAGTGGACGATCGCCCCGGACGGCCCCGGCAAGCGGGCGATGGCCGAGCGGCTGGCCGAGCGGCTGGCCCGCCGGTTCGCCTCCGGCGGGCTGCTGCACTGCGGCCAGGGCAAGTGGTACCCCGGCGAACCGCTGCCGCGCTGGCAGCTGGAGCTGTTGTGGCGGGCCGACGGGCAGCCGCTGTGGACCCACCCGGAGCTGCTCGCGCAGCCGTGGACGACACCGCAGCCATGGACGACACCGCAGCCGTGGACGACACCGAGGCCGGGGCCGGCCGGGCCCGACACCGGATCCGACGCCGGGCCCGACGCCGGGGTCGGCGCGCGACTGCTGACCCTGGCCATCGCCGAGCGGCTGGGCATCGCCGCCGAGGACTGCCTGCCGGCCTACGAGGACCCGCTGGACCGGCTGTCCGCCGAGGCGCAGTTGCCGGACGGTCCGCCGCCTGCGGTCGACGTCGACCCCACCGACCCGGTGCTGACCGAGCCGGACAGCCGGGCCCGGTTGCTGGCCGACCTGGACGCCGCCCGGGGTGAACCGACCGGGTGGGTGATGTTCGTGCACCGGGTCCCCGGCGCGGGCGCCGCCGACCCCGGCAGGAACGGCACCGGCCCGGACGCCGCGGCGGGCGGACCGGGTGCCGGGGTGGACGACGCCGGCTGGGGGACCGTCCGGTGGACGCTGCGCCGGGGGCACCTGATGCTGCGCCCGGGCGACTCGCCGATCGGGCTGCGGCTGCCGCTGGCCTCGCTGGGCTGGTCCCCGGCGCCGGCGCAACCCGAGCGTTCCACGTTCGAGCCCAGGTCAGCCCTCGTGGGTGGCGAGTACGGCTACGACCGCACTCGCCACTCGCGGGCGCCGCAGGCGCACCTGACACCGCCGGAGAAGGCGCCGCGCAGCGCGCTGTGCGTGCAGCCGCGCGACGGGCGGGTGCACGTGTTCCTGCCGCCACTGGAGCACCTGGAGCACGCGCTGGAGCTGTTGGCCATGGTCGAGGCCGCCGCGGCGGCCACCGGCACCCCGGTGGTGCTGGAGGGCTACCCGCTGCCCAACGACCCCCGGCTGACCCGGCTGGCGGTGGGCGCCGACCCCGGGGTGATCGAGGTCAACATGCAGCCGGCGGCGAGCTGGGCCGAGCTCGTCGAGATCACCACCGGGCTCTACGAGGACTCCCGCGAGGTCGGCCTGGGCACCGAGAAGTTCGACCTGGACGGCCGGCACACCGGTACCGGCGGCGGCAACCACGTCACCCTCGGCGGTCCCACCCCGGCGGACAGCCCGCTGCTGCGCCGCCCCGACCTGCTGCGCAGCCTGATCACCTACTGGCAGCACCACCCGTCGCTGTCCTACCTGTTCTCCGGGCGGTTCATCGGCCCGACCAGCCAGTCGCCGCGGGTGGACGAGGGCCGGGCGGAGTCGCTGTACGAGCTGGAGATCGCGTTCTCCGAGTTGGATCGGGCGATCAGCGAGGCCGGCCCGGACGGCCGCACCCCGCCGTGGCTGCCCGACCGGCTGCTGCGCCACCTGCTCACCGACATCACCGGCAACACCCACCGCGCCGAGTTCTGCATCGACAAGCTGTTCGCGCCGGGCAGCGAACGCGGCCGGCTGGGCCTGCTGGAGCTGCGCGCGTTCGAGATGCCGCCGCACCCGAGGATGTCGCTGGTGCAGGGGCTGCTGGTGCGCTCGCTGGTGGCCCGGTTCTGGGCGACGCCGTACTCCGGGCCGCTGGTGCGCTGGGGTACCGAGCTGCACGACCGGTACCTGCTGCCGGCCTACGTGGCCGCCGACATCGCCGAGGTGGTCGAGGACCTGCGCGACCACGGCTACCCGTTCGACCACGCGTGGCTGGCACCGTTCCTGGAGTTCCGGTTCCCGCTGATCGGGTCGGTGACCGTGCCGGCGCGAGGGCCGGCACGGGGACCGACTCCGGGGACCGGCGCCGGACCGGGCGGGGCCGGTGTGGGGATCGAGCTGCGCACCGCGATCGAGCCGTGGCACGTGCTCGGCGAGGAGGTCGCGCAGAACGGCACCGCCCGCTACGTCGACTCCAGCGTGGAGCGGCTGCAGGTGCTGGTCACCGGGATGACCGCCGGCCGCCACCTGATCACCTGCAACGGGGTCCCGGTGCCGCTGCGGCCCACCGGCACCCCCGGCGAGTCGGTGGCCGGGGTGCGCTACCGGGCCTGGGCGCCGCACTCGGCGCTGCACCCGACGATCGGGGTGCACGCGCCGCTGGTGTTCGACCTGGTGGACCGGTGGAACGGCAAGTCGCTGGGCGGCTGCACCTACCACGTGTCGCACCCGGGTGGGCGCGGATACGAGGACTTCCCGGTGAACGCGAACGCCGCCGAGACCCGCCGGGCCAGCCGGTTCACCCCGCTCGGGCACACTCCGGGCACGGTGGAGGTGGCCGAACCGGTGTCGGTCGTCGGGGGCGATGAGTACCCTTGCACGGTGGACCTGCGCCGAGCTCGGCACACCCCGGGGCCGGTGCGCCCCCGGGTGCGATGAGGTGAGTCCGGAGCCGGCGACCGGCGACGTCCAGTCAGGTGCCGAACCGGCCGGGTCCCCGGGCGTCGAACCGGGCTGTGAGACCGGCACCGTGGTGACGGCGCTCGGTCCGGTGGCCGGCTACCGGCCGCCGCCCGAGGTGTACGACGAGATGCTCGACGCCGAGGGCCGCCCCCGCGAACCGTGGTCGCACGTCGGACGGCTGATCGACGGCCTGGGCATCGCCGAGCTGGGCCGCCGCCGCGCCGAGGCCGCCCGGCTGCTGGCCAACGACGGGGTGATCTACCAGCTGGCCTCCCCGGACGGCGTGCAGCCGCACCGCCGCTGGGAGCTCGACCCGGTGCCGGTGCTGCTGGGCAGCGGCCAGTGGGCGGAGCTGGAGCGCGGCGTCATCCAGCGCGCCGAGCTGCTGAACATGATCCTCGGCGACCTGTACGGGCAGCGGCGGCTGCTGCGCTCCGGGCTGGTGCCACCGGAGCTGGTGTTCAGCCACCCCGGGTTCCTGCGCGAAGCCGACCAGATCGCGATCCCCGGTTCACAGCTGCCGGCCTGCGGGGTGGACGTGGCCCGCGACGCCAGCGGCGCCTGGTGGGCGTTGACCGACCGCACCCAGACGCCGTCCGGCTTCGGCTACGCGCTGGAGAACCGGGTGGTGCTGTCCCGGGTGTTCCCCAGCATGTACCGCGATGCGCAGGCCCACCGGCTGGCGCCGTTCTTCCGCGGTCTGCGCTCGGCCCTGCGCGCCGCCGCGCCGCCCGGGGTGGACGAGCCGCGGATCGTGGTGCTCACTCCGGGCCCATGGAGCGAGACGGCGTTCGAGCACGCTTTCCTAGCGTCGTACCTGGGGTTGGCGCTGGTGGAGGGCTCCGACCTGACGGTGCGCGACGGGCGGGTGTGGCTGCGCTCGCTGGGCGCGCCGAAGCCGGTGGACGTGATCCTGCGTCGGGTGGACGGCGCCTACTGCGACCCGCTCGAGCTGCGCTCGGACTCGCTGCTCGGCGTGCCCGGGCTGCTGGAGGCCGCCCGGCAGGGCAGCGTCTCGGTGGTCAACCCGATCGGCTCGGGGGTGCTGGAGAACCCGGCGTTGCTCGCGCTGCTGCCGCTGCTGTGCGAGCGGCTGCTCGGCCAGGATCTGCGGCTGGCCTCGGTACCGACCTGGTGGTGCGGCGAGCCGACGCAGCGGCGGCACGTGCTGGGCCGGCTGGAGCGGCTGGTGCTGAAGTCCACCACCCGGGAGGCCGGCTCGCGCACGCTGCTGGGCTGGGAGCTCAGCGAGGCCGAGCGGGACGACATGCGCCGGCGCATCGAGGCGCACCCGTACGACTGGGTCGGCCAGGCCTCGCTGGACCTGGCCACCGTGCCTGCGGCCGGGGAGCACGGGCTGGAACCCAGGCACATGCTGCTGCGCACGTTCCTGGTGGCCCGGGGCGAGTCGTACGCGGCGATGCCCGGCGCGCTGGCCCGGATCGCGCCGACCGTCCGGGGCGCGCTGATCGCCCGCCGGCCGGACACCGGCACCGTCTACAAGGACGTCTGGGTCGCCGCGTCCGAGCCCGAGGACCTGACCGGGTTCTGGTTGCGTCCGGACCGGCCGACCGAGGCGGAACCGGCCGGCGCGCTGACGCCCACCTCGCGGGCGGCGGAGAACCTGTTCTGGCTGGGCCGCTACGCCGAGCGGGCCGAGAGCCTGGTCCGGGTGCTGCGGGTGGTGGAGGACCGGCGCAACGACTTCGCCGACGGGATGACCATGGCCGGCACGGTCTGCCTGGCCACCCTGCAGGACGCGCTGGCCCGGGTCAGCGGGAAAGCCCCGACCGACCCGCACGGCCCGACCGACCTGGTCGCCGACGTGGAGCTGCCGGGGTCGCTGGCCTACGCGGTGCGTCGGCTGCGCGACGCCGCCTACCCGCTGCGCGACCAGCTCTCCGGTGACACCTGGATGGTGCTCGGCGCGCTGGAGAGCGAGCTGCTCACCCCGGCGCCGACCGCCCGCTCCGGGCAGCTGGCCCGGGTGCTGACCAGCCTGCTCGCGCTCGGCGGGATCACCGGCGACAGCATGGTGCACGATCAGGGCTGGCGGTTCCTCAACGCCGGCCGGCGGCTGGAGCGGGCGCTGCACATGGTCGCCCTGCTGCGTGCCACGGTGGCCACCGCGCACGACACCGCCACCGACAGCCTGGTGCTGGAGTCGGTGCTCACCGCCGCCGAGTCGATCATCACCTACCGCCGCCGGTACCGTTCGCACGCCCAGCTCGACACCGTGCTGCACCTGCTGCTGCTCGACCCGGACAACCCGCGCTCGGTGGCCTACCAGCTCGAACAGCTCACCGGTGACATCGCTGCGGTGGCCCGCCGCGACGTCGCCGGCCGGCTCACCGAGCCCGAGCGGGTGGTGTTGCAGACCTCCACCGCGCTGCGGCTGGCCGACCTCGGCGAGCTCACCCACGTCGAGGCCGGCGCGGTACCGGGTGGGGGGCCCGCCGCCGGGCCGGGGTCGCGGCGCCGACCGAGGCTGGCGGCGTTCCTGGACCTGCTGGCCAGCCAGCTGCGGCATGCCGGGGAGTCGGTCGACGCAGAGCACTTCACCCACCTGCTGCCGCAGCGCCCGATGCCGACCCCGGCCGGCGCCGGTCCCGGCAGCCACCTGAGGCTGGTCTGAACCATGACGTACCGGGTCGTGCACCGCACCGAGTACAGCTACCCGTCGACGGTGTCCTCCAGCTACGGCGAGGTGGTCATGCTGCCTCGCGAGCAGGCCGGGCAGCAGTGCCTGAGCAGCTCGCTGGTGATCTCCCCGGAGCCCACCGACCTGCGCGAGCGGCTGGACTTCTTCGGCAACCGGACGACCTACTTCGCCGTGCTCGCCCCGCACACCGAGCTGACCGTGACCGCCACCAGCGTGGTGCGGGTGCGCGGCCGGGCCGCCGCCGTCGAGCGGGCCGCCCACCCGGCCGACTCCATCGGCTGGTGGCCGGCGCGCGACCGGGTCCAGGCCGCGGTCGGTAGCGGACCGAACGCCGAGCCGGACGCGCTGGACGCCCGGCAGTACGTGCTCGGCTCGCCGCTGGTGGAGCTGTCCGACGAGCTGCGCGAGTACGCGGCGGCGTCGTTCCGGACCGGGGCGGGGCTGCTGGACGCGGCGATGTCGCTGTCCTCCCGGATCCACCGCGACTTCGAGTACCTGCCCGGGGTCACCGAGGTCACCAGCACCATCGCCGAGGTGCTGGACCACCGGGCCGGGGTGTGCCAGGACTTCGCGCACGTGGCGATCGGCTGCCTGCGCTCGCTGGGGCTGGCCGCGCGCTACGTCAGCGGCTACCTGGAGACCCAGCCGCCACCGGGCCAGCAGAAACTGCTCGGGTCGGATGCCTCGCACGCCTGGTTCTCGGTGTTCGTCCCGGGCATCGGCTGGATCGACCTGGACCCGACGAACGACCAGCCGGTGGACGACCGCTACGTCACCACCGCATGGGGGCGCGACTACACCGACGTCCCCCCGGTCAAGGGGGTGATCTTCACCCGTGGCGACCGGCAGGTCCTGCGGGTCAGCGTGGACGTGCTGCGGCTGGACCCAGCCGACGACCCAGCCGACGCACCTTCCGAACCGGACGAACGGGGTACTCCCACCACATGATCTCCTTCAGCTGTCCCCGCTGCAAGCAGCTGGTCTTCTTCGAGAACAGCGAGTGCCTTCGCTGCGGGCAGCCGTTGGGGTTCGACCCGGACGCGATGACCGTGGTGGCGCTCGACGGCGGGGCGCCGGCGGGGCCGCGGCGCTGCGCGAACCAGCAACTGGCGGTGTGCAACTGGCTGGTTCCGGCCGGCGCGGGCGATGGCGCGCTGTGCCGGTCGTGCCGGCTGACCCGCACCCGCCCGGGCGACGGGGACCAGGTCGCGCTGGCCGCGTTCGCCGAGACGGAGAGCGCGAAGCGGCGGCTGGTGTACCAGCTGCTCGACCTGGGTCTGCCGCTCGACCCGTGGGCGGATGTGCCCGGCGGGTTGGGCTACGACCTGCTGTCCAGCAACGGGGTCGAGGTGGTGATCGGCCACGAGGGCGGCATCATCACCCTCGATCTGGCCGAGACCGACGACCCGCACCGCGAACAGGTGCGCCAGGACATGGGCGAGCCCTACCGCACCATGCTCGGGCACCTGCGCCACGAGACCGGGCACTACTACTGGTACACCCTGGTCGAGCAGGCCGGGCTGGCCGAGCCGTTCCGGGAGCTGTTCGGCGACGAGCGGGCCGACTACGGCGAGTCGCTCAACCGGCACTACCGGCAGGGCGCGCCTCCGGGCTGGCAGCAGGAGTTCGTCAGCGCCTACGCCACCATGCACCCGTGGGAGGACTTCGCCGAGACGTTCGCCCACTACCTGCACATCCGCGACACGTGTCAGACCGCAGCCGCCTACGGCATGCGGATCGACGTGCCGCACGGTGACGACCTGACCGCCGACCCGGAGGTGGAGGTCGACCGCGAGCCGTTCGCCTCGATCCTGGACGACTGGCTGCCGCTGACCTACGCGCTGAACGCGGTGAACCGCAGCATGGGCCGCGACGACCTCTACCCGTTCGTGCTCAGCGAGCCGGTCGTCCGCAAGCTCACCTGGGTGCACCACCGGATCGCTCCGAAGGAAGCCGGCCACAACCGCGCGGGAGGCCGAGCCTGACCGGGCAGGCAACGGGCCGGGTCGGCAGAGAGACCGGCGAGGGACCGATGATCTCGGCCGGCGGACCCGTCACCGCCTCGGCTACAGCTGCTGGCCGTAGCCCAGGATCAGCTCCGGGCGGCGCAGGCAGACCGCCGCGCCCTGGGCGACGCAGGTCAGCGGGTTGTCCGCGCGCTTGACCGGGAAGCCGAACGCCTGCTCGAGGGTCTCGGCGAACCCGCCGGCCAGCGACCCGCCGCCGAACAGCACGATGCCCTCGGCCAGCACGTCCGCGGTGGCCTGCGGCGACAGCTCGTCCAGGCAGGACGACAGCGCGTTGATGATCGAGGCGATCACCGGTTGCAGCGCCGCGGTCACCTCGGCCACCGGCACGCTCACCTGGCGGGCCCGACCGGTGCCGGCGTCGCGGCCCTGCACCAGCACCGTCGGGTCGGCGGTCTGCCCGGCGCGGATTTTCACCTCCTCGGCGTCCAGTTCGCCGACCAGCACCTGGTGCTCCTCGCGCAGGTAGTGCGCCACCGCGGCGGTCATCTCGTCGCCGGCCACCCGCGACGAACTCTGGGCGAGCAGGCCGCCGAAGCAGAACGCGGTGACCTCGGCGGTACCCCCGCCGACGTCGACCACCATCCGCGCGCGGTGCTGCATCGGGTCGATCCCGCAGCCGATGGCGCCGGCGATCGGCTCGTCCACGGTGGCCGCGCGGGTGATGCCGGCCTCGTCGGCGGCCTCCAGCAGCGCGCGGCGCTCCAGCGCGGTCGCCCCCACCGGCACCCCGATCACCGCCCGCACCCGGCGACGGCGCCACCAGGGCGCGGGGGCGGCCCGGGCGATGAGGCTGCGCAGGTAGAGCCGGGAGGTCTCCAGGTCGGTGATCGCCCCGTCCTGCAGCGGGCGCAGCGGCTGCAGCGACGGCGGGGTGCGCCCGACCAGGTCGACCGCCGAGCGGCCGGTCGCGGCCAGCACCCGGCGCCGGCCGTCCGAGCGGACCAGGATCACCGACGGTTCCGCCAGCACCACGCTGCCGGCGGCGTCGCACACCACGGTGTTCGCGGTGCCCAGGTCGATACCGAACTCGATCACAGGTTCCTCCTCAGGGTTTGCGCACGGGGGCGGTGGACTCGATCTCGGCCTGCCGGGCCAGGTAGTGCTCCAGCGCGCGCTGCACCACCGCGCCGGCGTTGTTCACCGCGCCGCCCGGGCCCTGCACCATCGCGGTCATCACGATCGTCGGGTCCTGGAACGGGGCGGTGGTGGTCATCCAGTTGTCGTAGCTGCTGTCCGGCAGCGAGCCGTCCTGCGCGGTGCCGGTCTTCGCGCCGGCCGGCACCCGCGCGCCGGCCAGCCGGCGGGCGGTTCCGGTGGTCACCGTGGCCCGCATGCCCTCGCGCACCGGCCCGAGCCGGTCGGCGAACGGCAGCGGA
>JAJCYC010000052.1 GCA_029263115.1 Pseudonocardia sp.
AGGACGGCGCGCTGTTCGGCTCGATGAACCTGTTCGACAACATCGCCTTTCCCCTGCGCGAGCACACCCGGAAGAAGGAAGGCGAGATCAAGGACATCGTCATGGAGAAGATGACGATGGTCGGACTCGCCGGCGACGAGCGCAAGCTGCCCGGCGAGATCTCCGGCGGCATGCGCAAGCGGGCCGGCCTGGCCCGCGCGCTCGTCCTGGACCCGGAGATCATCCTCTTCGACGAGCCGGACTCCGGTCTCGATCCGGTGCGCACCGCATACCTCAACCAGCTGATCATCGACCTGAACGCGCAGACCGACTCCACGTTCCTGATCGTCACCCACGACATCAACACCGCACAGACCGTTCCCGACAACATCGGGCTGCTCTACAAGAAGCACCTGGCCATGTTCGGCCCACGCGAGGTGCTGCTCACCTCCGAGGAACCGGTGGTGTCGCAGTTCCTCAACGGTCGCCGCCAGGGCCCGATCGGCATGTCCGAGGAGAAGGACACCGAGCAGGCCCGCCGCGAGGCAGAGGAGTCCGAGGACGAGGACCCGGGCCTGCCGCCGCTGAAGCGGCAGCTCAAGGTGTCCAGGGGGCTCCCGGAGCGCAAGGCCGTCGCCCGCCGCCAGGCGCGGGTCGAGCAGATGATGCACACCCTGCCGCAGAACGCGCAGGACGCGATCCGGGCCAGCCTGCGGGAGAACGGGGCCGCGACCCGGTGAACGGACGCACCTACCCATCAGTTCCGCCGCTGACCGGCCTCCGTGAGCGCGCCGGTGGACAGCAGGCTGATCCCGTAGGCCAGCCCCTGGGTGCCCGGCTCCCGGTGCGTGCACCGGTCGGGCGGCTGCGGGGTGGCTGCCTCAGCTGAAATGCGCGAGGTCGGGCTGGGCGAGGGCCTGGGCCAGCCGCAGCCGCATCGCCGGGTGCATCGCCAGCTCGTCCACCTGCTCCGGAGTGACCCACTCGGCGGCCACGGTCTCGACCTGGTCGGGCCGGGGTACCTCCTCGCCGGTCGTCCAGGCATGGAAGCAGACCGCGAGAACCTGGCGGACGTGCCCGTCCGGGTACGCCTGGCGGTGCGCGGGGTCGGAGTACACGCCGGCCACCCCGGTGACCTTGATGGTCACCCCGGCCTCCTCGGCGACCTCGCGGACCAATGCGTCCACCACCGACTCACCGAGGTCCACCCTGCCGCCGGGCAGCTCCCACAGCAGGTCGTCGCGTCGCCGGACCAGGAGAACCTGGTCCTCGCGGCGGACCACCGCGAACACCGCCGGTTGGATGACCGTCGCCTCCGGAGCGGACAACGAGTGGTAGTACTCGGCGCGCGGCATCCGGTAACTATGGCTGTCCTTCCTGCAACGGCAAACCATCTCTTCGGCGGGGGTTGGGTGAACGTTCGGTGAATCGCATCGAGCTCGACGGTCGGGCGGGGGCGGAGGTAGCGTCCCTCGGATGCGGACGGACACCGAGCGCCATCCCGGGCCCGGCGGCGAGCACCCGGGTTCCCGGCATCCGGCGACGGGCGGACCACCGTCTGGGGAGCCTGAGTTCCCGTCCACCTGGACGCCGACGGCTACCTGTACCTCACCGACCGGCTCTCCCACATGATTATCTCCGGTGGGCGACGCCGCGGTGATCGGGGTATCGGACACCGAGATGGGCGAGCGGGTGCTGGCCGTGGTGGAAGCGCTGGACCAGTCCGCCGCCGGACCCGACCTGGCCACCGAGCTGATCGAGTTCTGCCGGGAGCGACTGGCCCACTACACGGGCCCACGCGAGGTCCGGTCCACCCCCACGCTGCCCCGCCACGACAACGGCACGCTGTTCAAGCGACTGCTGCGTGAGGCCTACGCCCGGTCCGCCGGAGACCCCGGAACCTCCTGACGCTCAGCCGAGGGCCGCGAGCTCGAACCGCACCCCGGTGAGCCGCTCGGATTGCTCCCAGAGCCGCTGCTGGACCTCACGGTCGTGCGAGGCGCCGCTCGACCCCACCGGCCGGGGGTGACCGCGCATCTCGCCCGGTCCGCCCGGCCCGATGAAGCTGCCGCCCGGCAGGTCGGGCACCGTCGCGGCGAACAACGTCGGCAGCGCGCCCATCTCGGCCGACTGGGCGAACACCAGGTTGCCCAGCCCCATCAACCGGTCCTGGATGGACTCGGTGCGCGACTGCAGGTTGGTCGAGGCGTACCCCGGATGTGCCGCCATCGAGCGCACCCGGGCCCCGGCCGCGACCAGCCGGTGCTGCAACTCGTAGGCGAACATCAGGTTGGCCAGCTTCGACTGCCCGTAGGCCAGCCAGCGCTGGTAGCCGCGCTCCCAGTTCAGATCGTCCAGCCGGACCCGGCCGATCCGGTGCATGAAGCTGGACAGCGTGACCACCCGATCGGAGATCCGGTGCAGCAGCAGGCCGGTGAGCGCGAAGTGGCCAAGATGGTTGGTGCCGAACTGCATCTCGAACCCGTCGGCGGTGCGCCGGTGGGGCACCGCCATCAGCCCGGCGTTGTTGATCAGTACGTCGACCGCATGACCCACGCCGTCCGCGAATGTTCGAACGGAGGACAGGTCGGCCAGGTCGAGCGGGCGTACCTGCAGCTCACCGGACTTGCCGGCCAGCGCGGCGTGCCCCTTCTCCACGTCGCGGCAGGCACAGATCACCCGGGCGCCGGCGGCGGCGAGGGCGGTCGCGGTGACCAGCCCGAGCCCGCTGTTCGCACCGGTGACCACGACGATGCGGCCGGTCTGGTCGGGGATGTCGGCGGTGTTCCACGGCATGATCGCGACTTTAACGGTCCGGCGGCGCGGCCGACCCGGCGCTAGGCTGCGGTGATCGTGACGAACTCAGGAGATCGACCGTCCGACGTCCGCCGGACGGCGCCACTGTGCCTGGTCACCGGCGCCACGGGATACATCGGCGGGCGGCTGGTGCCGGCCCTGCTCGCCCAGGGATACCGGGTCCGCTGCCTGGTCCGTAACCCGGGGAAGTTGCGCGGGGTGCCGTGGGCCGACCAGGTCGAGGTGGCCGCCGGCAACGTGCTCGACGCCGACGAGATGCGCTCCGCCTGCGTGGACGTGGACGTCGTCTACTACCTGGTGCACTCGCTCGCCGAGCGTGGCTTCGCCTCGGTCGACCGGCGTGCCGCGCTGATCACCGCCGAGGCCGCCCGTACGGCGTCGGTCGGGCGAATCGTCTACCTCGGCGGCCTGCACCCGGACACCGACAGCCGCGAGCTGTCCGACCACCTCGGCTCCCGGGCGGAGGTCGGGGAGATCTTCCTGCGCAGCGGCGTGCCGACGGTGGTGCTGCAGGCGGCGGTGATCATCGGGTCCGGGTCGGCCAGCTTCGAGATGCTGCGTTACCTCACCGAGCGGCTGCCGGTGATGGTGACCCCGTCCTGGGTACGAAACCGGGTGCAGCCGATCGCGGTCCGCGACGTGCTGCACTACCTGGTGGCGGCGGCCGGGTTGCCGGCCGGGGTCAGCCGCACACTCGACATCGGCGGCCCGGACGTGCTGACCTACCGGGAGATGATGCAGCGCTTCGCCTCGGTGGCCGGCCTGCCCCGCCGCCGGATGCTGCCGGTCGGCGTGCTCACCCCGAAGCTGAGCTCGCACTGGGTCAACATCGTGACGCCGGTGCCCCGCTCGGTAGGTGCCCCGCTGATCGAGTCGCTGGTGCACGAGGTGGTGTGCCGTGAGCACGACATCGACCGGCTCGTCGCGCCGCCGCCGGAAGGTCTCACCGACTACGAGACGTCGATCCGGTTGGCCCTGGCCAAGATCGGCCGGGGCGAGGTGGAGACTCGCTGGTCGGACGCCTCACCGGCGGACGCGCCGTCCGATCCGCTGCCCTCGGACCCGGACTGGTCGGGCGGCAGCGCCTACACCGACGTGCGGGAGCGCACGACGGCGGCCGACCCGGCGCGGTTGTGGCGGGTGGTGGAGGGCATCGGCGGGGAGAACGGCTGGTACTCCTTCCCGCTGGCCTGGGCCGCGCGCGGATGGATGGACCGGCTGGTCGCCGGCCCCGGGCTGAAGCGGGGCCGCCGCCATCCCGACGAGTTGCGGGTCGGTGACGCGCTGGACTGGTGGCGGGTCGAGGCGTTGGAGGAGGGCCGGCTGCTGCGGCTGCGGGCCGAGATGAAGGTGCCGGGCCGGGCCTGGCTGGAGCTCGGGGTGCGGACCGGCGACACCGGCGGCGCCGTCTACCACCAGCGGGCGATCTTCCTGCCGCGCGGGCTGGCCGGGCACCTCTACTGTGGGGCGTGGCACCGTTCCACGGCATGGTCTTCGGCGGCATGGCCCGCAACATCACCATGACCGCCGAGCACCCCGCCGAGTAACGTCGCGGGGTATCCCCGCGACACGCGCAATGACACAGGTCACGGTGCAACCCACGGGGGACCGAATGGCTCTGCTCACTTCCTTCCGCTCAGCGGCCGCCGGTACTCCGCGCTCCCAGGCGAAACCGGTGAAGTGGCTGTCCCTGGCCCAACTCATCCGCACCGGAATCGTCGTCGCGCAGGCGAGATCGTTCGCCAGGTTCACCGACCGGCGGGAGTTCATGGCGGGCACCCCGAGAGAGTTCTACGAGCTTCTCCCGGACCGCGCCGAGCCGGCCGACGCGGCGGGTCCACCGGGGACCAGCACGTCGGCGGTGTGGGTGGATTACGTCTCCGACACCGGTGACGGATTCTCCGCCACGTTCGCCACCGCCCGATGCCTCACCGGCAAGGCGACGCCCACGTCCGAAGGGCATGGGGACGACGCGATCCCGGGGGACGATCTCGGCGGTCGATCGACGCCCGCCGATCTGCTGGTGCTCGGTGGCGACGAGGTCTATCCCGTCGGGTCCCCGAAGAACTATCGGGACCGGCTGAACGAGGTGCTGCGCATCGCCGCGCATGCGGACGGCGTCACCAAGCGGCCACCGCTGGTCGCGCTGCCCGGCAACCACGACTGGTACGACGGGCTGGCCGCGTTCCGCCGCAACTTCTGCGAGTCGCAGGTGAACCGGGAGCCGATGCCCGGGATGCGACCGGTGACCGCCGGCGAGCGGCTGGACCCGGTGGGCGGCTGGGGCGCCTTCCAGTCCCGGAGCTACTTCGCGGTCAAGCTCGCCGAGGGCTGGTGGCTGTGGGCGATCGACAGCCAGTTGGACGCACCGATCGACCTCGAGCAGCTCGGGTACTTCCGCGACGCGGCCGATCGCGTGGTCGCCGACAAAGCCCGGATCATCCTGTGCACCGCCGCACCGAGCTGGCTCGACGCCGAGCACCGGACCCTGTACGTGGCGGGGCCGGACACCCCGCTGCACACGCTGCTGCTGTTCGGCGAGCAGGTGCTCGGCAAGGTCGACGGCGCCGACCAACGGCACCGGATCCGCCTGGTGCTCACCGGCGACCAGCACTACTACGCCCGGCACACCTCGCCGACCGGACCCATGCTGGTGACCTGCGGCGGCGGCGGCGCCTTCCTGTCCTCCACCCACCACCTGAAGGACTCGATCACCTTCGACCCACGGCCGTGGGAGCAGCCGGACCCGGCCCGGAACCAGCGCTACGAGCTGGTCGCGGAGCGCTGCTACCCGAGCCGTCGGATCTCACGGTGGCTGGGTATGACCCGGTTCCTACCGGCCGCCGCGATCAACGGGGTCTCGTTGCCGGCGACCCTCGGCGCGCTCGACCTCCTGGTGTTCCTGTCCCTGGTGCTCGACCCCGCGCGGACCATCACCCCGCCGCTGCTGGGCCGGCCGATCTCCTGGCAGTTCGGCGTGAGCGTCCTCGTTCTGCTGCTGCTGCTCGGCGGCTACGCGTGGTCCGGGGCCAAGGACTTCGAGGAGTGGCCGTGGAAGCGGGTGCCCCTCGCGATCGGACTCACCGGCCTGCACACCGGGCTGCACGTCCTCGTCGCGGCCGCTGTGGCGGGTCGGGTCGGGGACTTCACGATCTGGCGCGTCGAGTCGCCGAGCGGGGCCGGTTACCTCCTCGCGTACATCCTGCTGGCCGTCTGCGGAATGATCGTCTTCGTCGCCTACCTGCAGGTCGCCGACTCGCTGCGGTGTCACACGCTCGAGGCGTTCTCCGGGCTGAAGATCTCTGGATACAAGTGCCACCTCCGCCTTCAGGTCACCCACGACGTCGTCACGATCTGGGCGATCGGGATCACCCGGGTACCCGGGACCTGGGGCAAGACCGAGCAGAGGCTCGCCGAGGTGCTCCCGCAACCGCACCTGATCGAGAAGTTCGAGGTGGCACGCGACGCCCCCGATCCTCGGTAGGTCGGCTCCCGGCCGGATCGCGACACGATTCCGCGATACCCCTGCCCCCGGGTGACTGGCAATGTCCTCGGTCAGTACCGGCGGATGCCGGCGCATTCAGTCGAGGAGGACCATCCATGGGACGGGTCGAGGGCAAGGTCGCCTTCATCACCGGCGCGGCGCGCGGCCAGGGCCGGGCACACGCGGTGCGCCTGGCACAGGAGGGCGCCGACATCATCGCGGTGGACATCGACGAACAGGTCGAGACCTCGCTCTGCCCGACCGCCCGCGCCGCGGACCTGGCCGAGACGGTCCAGCTGGTGGAGGAGCTGGACCGGCGGATCGTCGCGCGCACCGCAGACGTCCGCGACCTCGCCGCCCTGCAGGGGGTGGTCGCCGAGGGGGTCGCCGAGTTCGGCCGGTTGGACGTGGTCTGCGCGAACGCGGGCATCGCGAGCGCCGGGTTGACCTGGAAACTCGACGAACGCACCTGGCAGGAAATGATCGACATCAACCTGACCGGGGTGTGGAAGACCATCCGGGCCACCGTGCCCACGATGATCGAGCAGGGCAACGGTGGATCGGTCATCCTGACCAGCTCGACCGCCGGGCTGAACGCCTTCGCCAACCTGGGCCACTATGTGGCGGCCAAGCACGGTGTCACCGGGCTGATGCGGACCCTGTCCGTCGAGCTGGCACCGCTGGGCATCCGGTGCAACTCGGTGCACCCGACCACCGTGGACACGCCAATGATCAACAACTCTGCCGGCTACCACCTGTTCACCGGCAACCCGGACGCCGACCGCGCGTTCGCCGCGCCCCACATGACCGCGATCAACGCGATGAAGATCCCCTGGGTGGAGGCGGTGGACGTCGCCAACGCCGTGCTGTTCCTGGCCTCCGACGAGTCCCGCTACGTCACCGGGACCACCCAGATGATCGACGCCGGGGCGACCGCGCCGTTCAAGATCCCGCACGGCTGAGCCGGCAGCGATGGAGCGTCCCGGGGGACGGTAGCCGGCGGGGCCGGCGGGGTGGATGAGCGGACCGAGCGTCGCCGGCAAAACATCAGCGCTGAGCCGCGACCCCGGCCCGCCGGATGGCAGGATCGGGCGGTGACTCACGGGGAGCCGCCGGTGGCGGTGGTCGGCATCGGCGCGGACGGCTGGGACGGGCTGTCCCCGGCCGCCCGGCGCGCGGTCGGCGGGGCGGAGGTGCTGCTGGGCAGCCGCCGCCAGCTCGAGCTGATCGGTGCGGTGCCGGGCCCGGCGGGTGGCCCGGTCGAGCGGATCGAGTGGCCCTCGCCGATGCTGCCGGCACTGCCCGGGCTGTTCGAATCGCTGCGCGGGCGGCGGGTGTGCGCGCTGGCCAGCGGCGACCCGATGTTCCACGGCCTGGGCGCCACGCTGGGCCGGCTGCTCGGACCCGACCGGCTGCACGTCGTACCGCACCCGTCGTCGGTGGCCCTGGCCTGCGCCCGACTGGGCTGGCCGGCGCACGAGGTGGCGGTGCTCAGCGCGGTCGCCCGTCCGCTGGACCAGGTGGCCAGGCTGCTCGCGCCCGGACGGCGGGTGCTGGTGCTGGTCGCCGACGCCGGAGGGCCGGCGGCGGTGGCCCGGCTGCTGGTCGAACGTGGCTGGGGCCCGAGCACGCTGACCGCGCTGGAACAGCTCGGTGGACCGCGCGAGCGGTTGGTGGCCGGGCACGCCGAGGGCTGGGCTCACCCGCCGGGTGAACCGCTGGTGCTGGTCGGCGTCGTGTGCCGGTCGGCGCCGGGCACGGTGGCCCTGGCCGGAGTACCCGGGCTGCCGGACGACGCCTACGAGCACGACGGGCAGCTCACCAAGCGGGAGGTGCGGGCGATCACCCTGGCCCGGCTGGCGCCGTTGCCCGGGCAACTGCTGTGGGACGTCGGCGCCGGGGCCGGTTCGGTGACCGTCGAGTGGTTGCGCGCGGAACCCACCGCGCGAGCCATAGCGGTCGAGCGCGCACCGGAGCGGGCCGCCCGGATCGCCCGCAACGCAGCCCGGCTCGGGGTGCCCTCGGTCCGGGTCGTGACCGGCGCCGCCCCCGCGGTGCTGGACGGCCTGGAGCCGCCGGACACGGTGTTCGTCGGCGGCGGGGTCGGCGCGCCCGGGGTGCTGGCGGCCTGCTGGGCGGCCCTCGGTCCCGGCGGTCGGCTGGTGGCCAACGCGGTCACCCTGGAGGGCGAGGCGACGCTCGGCGAGCACTACCGGCGGCACGGCGGGTCGCTGACCCGGATCGATATCCAGCGGGCCGCGCCGGTCGGCGGGCTCACCGGGTGGCGTCCGGCGATGCCGGTCACCCAGTGGGTCGCGGACCGGTGCTGAACCCGGGGTTCTACCCGGTCCGGCCGGCTCGGCCGACGACCACTCCGGCCCGGTCGATCACCACCACGTCGGTGCGCACCGGAGCGCCGCGCAGCACGTCCTCGGCGCAGGCCAGCGCGCGGCGTGCGACCAGGCCGCCGAGGTCGAACCCGAGCGCCTCGCAGCGGCGCAACGCGTCCAGCGCGGTGTTCGAGTCGATCACCTCGGCGGCGGCCCGCTTGCTGCCCCCGGCCGCCCGCACCGCGTCGGCCAGACCGGCCAGGTCGACCCGGGAGCGCTTCGAGTGCAGGTCGAGATGACCGGCGCCCAGCTTGGCCAGCTTGCCGATCCCTCCGGCCACGGTGAGCCGGGGGATCGGATGGCGGCGCAGGTACTTCAGCACCGCGCCGGCGAAGTCGCCCATGTCCAGGACGGCGTCCTCGGGCAGCCCGTACAGCGCCCGCGCTGTCGCCTCCGAGGTGCTGCCGGTGCATGCCGCCACGTGGGTGTGCCCGACCGCCCGGGCCACGTCCACCCCGCGTCGGATGCTGTCGATCCACGCCGCGCAGGAGTACGGCACGACCACCCCGGTGGTACCGAGGATGGACAGCCCGCCGAGGATGCCCAGCCGCGGGTTCCAGGTGTGCCGGGCCAACTCCTCGCCGTCGGCCACCGAGAGCTCCACGACCACGTCGCCGGTGCCGCCGTGCGCCGCCGCCACGCCCGCCACCGCCGCACGCATCAGCCGGCGGGGCACCGGGTTGATCGCCGGCTCGCCGACCTCCAGCGGCAGGCCGGGTTTGGTCACCGTGCCCACCCCCGGCCCGGCCCGGAACGCCACCCCGCCACCGGGGACGCCGTGGGTGACGGTGGCCAGGATCAGCGCGCCGTGTGTCACGTCCGGGTCGTCGCCGGCGTCCTTGACCACCCCGGCGGTGGCCGAAGTCCCGGCCAGCAGCGACCCGCGGTCCAGGGCGAACGCCGGCCGGTGGCCCTTGGGCAGCTCGATCCGCACCGGGTCGGGGAACTCGCCGGTGAGCAGGGCGGTGTACGCCGCGGTGGTGGCCGCCGTGGCGCAGGCGCCGGTGGTCCAGCCGTAGCGCAGCCCGGCGGCGGTGCGGCCCGCAACATCGCCGCTCATCGCGGAAGCCCGCAGTGAGGGTGCTGGTGCTCGGCGGCACCGGAGAGGCGCGTGCGCTGGCCTCGGCGCTGGCCGGGACACCCGGCGTGGAGGTGGTGTCGTCGCTGGCCGGGCGGGTGCGCCGGCCGCTGCTGCCGACCGGTCAGGTGCGGATCGGCGGGTTCGGCGGCGCGGACGGTCTGCTGGCCTGGCTGCGCGAGGAACGGATCGGCGCGGTGGTCGACGCCACGCACCCGTTCGCGGCGACCATGACCGCGGCCGCCGCGCGGGCCTGCCACCGGGCCGGGCTGCCGCTGCTGGTGCTGCGCCGACCCGGCTGGCGGGCCGGGCCGGGCGACAACTGGCACCGGGTGCCGACGCTGCCCGCCGCGGCCGAGGCCCTGCACCGGTTCGGCGAGCGGGTGTTCCTGACCACCGGGCGGACCGGTCTGGCCGCGTTCGCCGGGCTGGACCGGCACTGGTTCCTGGTCCGCACGGTCGACCCGCCGGACCCGATGGCCCCGCTGCCGGCCCGGATGCGGCTGCTGCTGGACCGGGGGCCGTTCACCGTGGCGGGGGAGCGGGCGCTGTTCGCCGGTCATCGGATCCAGGTGCTGGTCACCAAGGACAGCGGCGGCGAGATGACCGCGGCCAAGCTGACCGCGGCCCGCGAGCAGGGTGTGCCGGTGGTGTTGCAGGACCGGCCGCCGACCCCGGACGTCGACACGGTGGCCCGCGTCGAGGACGCGGTGCGCTGGGTGGCGGCGCGCTGAGCCGCCGCCCCGGATGGTGCCGGGCACCGGCACACCGTAGACCGACCCGGGAGGCTCACCCGCTCCCGACCGGCCGCACGGCGACGGGCACCGGCGCCGGCCGGACGGGTCGTCGCGGCGCGGCCAGCAGCCCGACCACCGGGAGCAGGGTCAGCCCGAGCAGCGCGCCGTGGATGCCGACCACGTCGGACAGCCCGCCGACCGTCGCCGCGCCCACCCCGGCACCGACCATGAACAGCAGGGTGGCCACGCCGAGGGCCACCCCACGGGCCTCGGTCGGCACCGCGTCGCCCACCACCGCGCCCATCGCCGGCTGGCCCAGCCCGAACGCGGCCGCGACCAGGACCACCCCGGTGCCCAGCAGGCCGACCCCGGTGGGCAGGTTCACGGTGCTTAGCCGGGCGCCGAGCGCGGCCACCAGCAGCGCCACGGCGGCCAGCGTCGCGGCCAGGACCAGCACCCGCCGGTCGTCGACCACCGCCGGCAGCGCGCGGCGCAACCGCGGCACCGCCAGGCCGACCGCCGCCGCCGGGACCAGCACCAGGCCGGTGGTCAGCGGGCTCCACCCCCGCTCGGCCAGGACCAGCGGCACCGCCAGCAGCAGCGCGAACCAGGATGCCGGCACCGCCGACGCGGTGAACGCCGCCCGGGACACCGCCGGGGTGCTCAGTACGACCCTGGGCAGGAAGCCGTTCGGCCGAGCCCGGCTCCACAGCACGGTGGCCGGCACCGCGACGGCCAGCAGACCCGCCCCGACCAGCCCCACCACCACCCCAGCGGACGGGGACTGCACCAGCAGCACCAGCCCGGTGGCCGCCACCGCGACGAATCCGGCGCCCGGCAGGTCGAGCCGGCCCCCGGTGCCCGCAGTGGGCGCGTGCCGCCACAGCACCGGGATCGCCAGCAGGCCCAG
Organism: Pseudonocardia sp.; assembly: GCA_029263115.1. GTDB lineage: Bacteria > Actinomycetota > Actinomycetes > Mycobacteriales > Pseudonocardiaceae > Pseudonocardia. The sequence continues at coordinate 11,396 of JAJCYC010000052.1, forward strand.
CACCGGTACCGCGACCGCCAGCCGCCACCCACCGATCGCCTCCAGGGCGCCGCCGATCAACGGTCCGAGCGCGCTGACGGTGGCCGACACGCCGGCGACCAGGCTCAGCGCGGTGATCCGTTCCCGGTCGCGCCAACAGGCGCTGACCAGCGCGGTGGCCAGCACCGGGATCGCCGCGGCGCCCAGGCCCTGCACCACCCGGGCGACCTCCAGCGGGACGAACGAGCTGGAACCGGCCGCGCCGAGCGCGCCCAGCGCCATCAGCGCGACCCCGGCGATCAACGGCACCCGGATGCCGACCAGGTCGGCCACCCGGCCGTACACGGCGGTGGCCACCGCGAACGCCACCGCGTAGCCGCTGATCACCCAGGTGGCGGTGGAGCGGCCGACGGCGATCGTGTCGGCCAGGGCGGGCAGCGCCACGGTGACCGCCGACGTGCCGGTCCCGGCGAGCCCGAACAGCACGCCGAGGACGACGCCGACACGGGTGACCGATTGCTGACGTGGCATGCCCGGTGCCAACCCGAGCCGACCGGTCCCGATTCCCGCCGTCCCAGTCCCCGGGAACCGGGCGACGGCGCCCACCGGTACGGGCGTCACCCGAACCGGGTCGCCCCGCCGGATCACTCCCGGGGGGTGGCGATCGCGTTCACCGCCGCGGCGGCCAGCGCACTGCCGCCGCGCCGGCCGTGTACCACCAGGTACTCCAGCCCGCCCCGGTGGTCGGCCAGCGCCCGCTTCGACTCCTCGGCGCCGATGAACCCGACCGGTACCCCGATCACCGCGGCCGGGGGCGGCGCGCCGGCGTCGATCAGCTCCAGCAGCCGGAACAGCGCGGTCGGGGCGTTGCCGACGGCCACCACCGCGCCGGCCATCCGCTCGCCCCACAGTTCCACCGCCGCAGCACTGCGGGTGGTGCCCCGGACGGCGGCCAGCCCGGGGACCGCCGGGTTGCCGAGCAGACAGAGCACCTCGTTGGCCGCGGGCAGCCGCGACCGGGTCACCCCGGCGGCGACCATGGTGGCGTCGCACAGCACCGGCGCCCCGGCCCGCAACGCCGCCCGGCCCGCCGCAACCACTCCCGCCGACCAGCCGAGGTCGTCCGGCAGGTCGGTCATCCCGCAGGTGTGGATCATGCGTACGGCGACCGTGGCCACGTCCTCGGGCAGCCCGGTGAGGTCTGCCTCGGCGCGGATGGTGGCGAAGGAGCGCCGGTAGATCTCGGCGGGCTCCCGGACGTAGTCGTACTCGGCCATGGGCTCACCGTAGGTCCCGGCGGCGGCGCGGAGTTCGGGGAGCGTCAGTCCCGGGATCCGTCGCGGTGCGGGTTGTAGGGCGCGCCGTAGTCCTTGTAGTACGGGTTCACCGGGGCGTCCGGATCGGCCTTGCGCTGGCGGGGCTTCGGGGTGAGGTAGCTCGCCGGATCAGGTGCCTCGGGCGTGTTGTTCCGCGGTTGGGGCCTGGGCCGACTCTGCTGCTGGGGCCGGGTGGCGGCGGGCTTGGCACCGGTCGACCGGGACTCGGACCGGTCGGCGTCGTCGGCCTCCGCGCGCTGGGCGGGCTTGGCCCGCTGGGCACGCGGCGTGGCCTTGTTGTCGTCCTCGCCATCCAGGTCGATGTCGGTCTGCGGCGCGATGCCGCCACCGGGACCGGCCCCGGGACCAGCGGCGGGGCTGGCCAGCGCGGGAGCGGCTACCGCAGCGAGACCGAGCCCGGCCACGGCCACGGTCAGGCCGGCGGAGGTGAGCGCGCGGACGATGGCGGACGGTGCGCGGTGACGAGGCATGAGCTGGTATCCCCCCGGATGGACGAGTCCGATGCCGGAGCACAGGGTAGCGAGCCGCTCACCCTGCGCCCCGACCAGGTCCGGTCCTCGGCGTGTCACCAGCGCGGACCCGGGATGCCGGGCCGGTCGCCGAGGGCCGCTGCACTACCATGGATGACCACGACCGCGCCCACTGCCGGCGCCCCTCGGTTCTCCAGGAGTTTCTCGACATGCCACAGATCAGCACCAACGACCTGAAGACCGGGATCACCCTGGACCTCACCGACGGCCTGTTCAACGTCGTGACCTTCCAGCACGTGAAGCCGGGCAAGGGCGGCGCGTTCGTCCGCACCAAGCTGAAGAACGTGCGCAACGGCGGCGTCGTGGACCGCACTTTCCGGGCCGGGGAGAAGGTCGAGCAGGCCATCGTCGAGACCCGCGAGATGTCCTATCTGTACAACGACGGCGACAACTTCGTCTTCATGGACCAGGACACCTTCGAGCAGCTCGAGGTGCCCGCGACGGTGCTCGGCGACATCCCGGACTACCTGCTGCCCGAGATGACCCCGGCGTTGAGCTTCTACGGCTCCGAGATCGTCGGCGCCGAGTTGCCCGCCTCGGTGGAGCTCACCGTCACCGACGTCGAGCCCGGGGTGCAGGGCAACCGGGTGTCCGGCGCGACCAAGCCCGCCACCATGGAGACCGGCAAGATCGTCAAGGTGCCGCTGTTCGTGAACAACGGCGACCGGATCAAGGTCGACACCCGCACCGGGGAGTACATGACCCGGGTCTAGTCTCCCGGGGCGGGACTGTCCGATCGGAGGGAGCGGCATGCGGGTATGGGGTTCGGTCGGCATCGGCGTGCTGCTGGTACTGCTCGGCGGACTGTGGTCGTTGCAGGGCGTCGGCATCGTCGGTGGCAGCGTCATGTCCGGCGACCGACTGTGGCTGTTCATCGGGGTCGTGGTGGTGCTCGCCGGGCTGGGCCTTCTGCTCTCGGCCGCCCGGGCCCGCCACCGGGGCAGCGCAGGCTGATCCGCAGGCCGCGCCCGGACGGCGTCACCCGGGGTCGATGCCGACCGCCGCGGCGCAGTACCGCCACACCGTGTCCAGCTCGTCGTCCCGGTGCCCGGTGAACGGCAGGTAGTACTCCGGCCTGGACCGGCGGTCGTGCCAGAACCGGCCGCTCGGTGGCGCCGGTTGCGCGGCGGCCAGCCAGACGACCGTGTCGGCGCCCTGGGCCGGGGTGCGCAGCGCCGGGCCGAGTACCCGGCTGAACCCGGGCAGCGAGCTGGTGACCCCGGGGGTGTCCGCCCAGCCCGGGTGCATCGCGTGCACGTCGATGCCGTGGCCGGCCCAGCGCCCGGCCAGCAGCGGTGTCAGCGCCACCTGCAGGCGCTTGCTGCGGGCATAGGCGACCGCGCCCTGGTACTCGCCCAGGTGGTACTCCGGATCGGCTACCGGCAGCGAGCGGGTGTACATGCCACCGGAGGACACCATGATCACCCGAGCGTCGGCCAGCACCGGCACCAGGAGTTCGGTGAACAGCAGCGGCCCGAGCACGTGAGTGGCCAGGGTCAGCTCGTGGCCCTGCGGACTCTCGGCCCGTACGGCGGGCAGCACCCCGGCGTTGTGCACCAGCACGTCGATCGCGGTCGCGTCGGCCAGCTCGCGCGCCGCGCGCCGCACGTCGTCCAGGTCGGACACGTCGCAGCGGGTCAGATCCACCCGGGCGCCGGGCACCGCGGCCCCGATGTCGGCCCGGGCCGCCTCGGCCTTCGCGGTGTCCCGCACGAGCAACCGCACCGACGCGCCGAGCCCGGCCAGCCCGATCGCGGTCGCCTTGCCCAGGCCGGCCGCGCCGCCGGTGACCAGCGCGACCCGCCCGCGCAGCGCGTCGGGCGCCGGGTCGTCGGGCCAGCCGAGGCCGCGCCGGGCCAGGTAGCCGAACCGGGTGTAGCCGCCCATCACGCTGCGGTCCAGCAAGGTGTCCACGATCCGGGAGGTGCTCATGACCTCACGCTAGGTGGGATCGGTCGCGCCCGCCGGTCCGCGACGACCGGGAGTCCACGAACTCATCCCGCCGGCCGGCGAGACAGCGGCCGGGTGCCAGGGTTCCAGGGCGCCCCGCCCACCTTCGGCCCCTGGTAGCCCTTGCGCGAGGAGCTGTCCAGGCCCACCTCGTAGTCGATCTCCTCGGCCACCGTGTTCCCGCTGACCCGGGCGCCGGTGGAACCGTTGTCGAAGCCGAACGCCTTGGCCCCCTCCCCGACGATCTCGTTGCGGGTGACCGTGACGTCCTGCACGTTGTCGATCATGACGGCCTGGGCGGCGCCGAACTCGCAGTAGTTGTGGGTGAAGGTCAACCCGGAGCTGCGGCCCTTCCCGCTGCCATCGCCCTCACGGCTGTTCGGACCCTCCGCGATCAGGCACTGGTTCTCGATCTTCTCGCACCGGTTGCTGTGGATCAGCACGTTCGTGCTGGCCGGGGTGTTCGTCGCGTAGGTCTGCATGCAGTCCGCGTGCGCGCCGTCCTCGTTGCGCACGTCGGAGATGGTGTTGTGCAGGATCTGCAGGTCGGAGCCGAAGAACCGGAGGCCGTCGCGGTCCCCGCCGGTGGGCCGGGACACCACGTTGTTGCGCACGGTGATGCCGCGGCCGGTGAGCTGGATCGCCGGAGCGTCCGCGTTCTTGACGGTGAACCCGTCGACCACCACGTGATCGGCCTTGATCGTGATCCCGTCGACGGCCGCGTCCCCGACGCCCACCACCTGGATCGGCGCGGACGCGGTGCCGGAGCGCTTCACCGTCAACCGATCGGTCGACCGTCCCTTCGCGCAGATCCGGTCGCCCGGTTTCGCCGTGTCGACCGCCTTCGCCAGGCCCGCGCCGTCCACCTGGACCGTGCAGCGCGCGTCGGCGGGCACCGGCCGGACGGCCCCCGGACGGCACACGTCGGTGCCTTGCACCACCGGAACGGCCAGCCGTTGCCCGGGCGGACCGGTTGCACCCCAGGACGCCGCGCAATCGGCGGACACCGGCGCGGCCTCCGGACCCCGCGGCGCGGCCGCCGGGACCCGCTGATCGGCCGGGACCTGCTGGTCGGTCGGGGCTGCCTGATCGGCCGGGGGCGCCGGCGGGGTGGGGGGCGCCGGCTGCCCGGACAGCGGGCCGGTCGCCGCCACCAACACGGGTGTCGGGACGTCGCCGACGGGTACCGGTCCCAGGTCGGGCGAGCCGATCAGCACCGCCATGCCGAGCACGAGGGTGCCACTCGTCAGTACGGCCAGCGGGTTCCGCCGCCCGGGCGGACGAGCGTCCCGGTACCTCGGAGCGAACACCAGGGCCTCCCGACCTCAAACCTCACACGTATCAGTCGCATCATGGACCACGACCGCCACATGGAGCATCTTGAAGTTCATTCTATAGAGTGATTCAGCCCGCAGATTCACCACGCGGCGTGACAATGTCACGGTTGAGCCGCCCGTCTCGCTCGATGATCTGCTAAGGGTCGTTCACTCAGCGGTGACGGTCCAGCAGCTCTCGGACGCACCGCCGGTCGGGGTAGGCGGCGTGGGTACCCGCTGCCCGCACGGACGCCGAGGCTGCGGCGGCGGCCCAGCGCACCGCCTCCGGCAACGCCGCGCCGGTGGCCAGCTCCGCGGCCAACGCACCGACGAACGCGTCGCCCGCTCCTGTGCTGTCCACCGCGTCCACCTCCAGCGCGGGCACCGTGCCGAAGCCGTCGGCGCCGGCCCAGGCGGCACCCCGCGTACCCAGCGTGGTGACCACCGAGCGAGCCCCGCGGCCCAGCAGCGCGGCCATCGCCCGGTGCGGCTGCCCGGTCGGGCCGCCGGGGCCGGACAGGTCAGCGAGCTCGTGCTCGTTGACCACCAGCGGATCGCAGCGGGCCAGCAGGGCGGCGGGCACCGGTCGTGCGGGAGCGGCGTTCAGGATCACCCGGCCCCCGCAGGCGGTCGAGGCCAGGTCGTTGACCGCCGCCGGCACCTCCTGCTGGAGCACCAGAACACCGGCCGACCGGACCAGGGCGAGATCAGGGCCGAGACCGTCGGGCCAGGCGTGGTTCGCCCCAGGGTCGACGACGATGGTGTTCTCCGCGCCGGCCACGGTGATGTACGCGGAGCCCGAGCGGTGGCCCGGGACCACCCGCACCGCTGACACGTCGAGCCCGCCGGCACCGAGCCCGGCGCGCAGCGCCTCGGATTCCCGGTCGTCGCCGACCCGGGCGACCAGCCTCACCCGGCCACCGAGCAACCGCGCGGCCACCGCCTGGTTGGCGCCCTTGCCGCCCACGTTGGTCCGCACCCGCTCGGCGCTCACCGTCTCACCCGGCCCCGGCAGTGTCGCGACCTCCGCGACCACGTCGCGGTTCACCGAGCCGAGCACCACGATGTCGCCGGCCATCACACCCTCCGAGCAGTCGCTCCCGCCGCCGGCGACCGTAGCCGACCCGGCCGGGCGGCAGGCTTGGCTCCCCGTGACAAGCCCGTGACCGTTCGTGGTGCCGGGCGTACAGTGACCCGAACCCCACCGGTGTGACACCGTGCACACCGATGCTACGTCGCGGTGGGTCTGCAACGAGGTAGAACGTGGCGACGAGCTCGAACGTGAGGAGCACGCGGTGTCGGTGACCGTTCTCCAGCCCGGGGCCAGCCGGCCGGTCCGTACCCTGGCCGACCGGCTCGACGTGCCCGCCCGGGCCGCCTCGGTCAGCGGGGCGATCCTGGACACCGTGTTCGCCGACCGGGACCGCGACGAGGTGTTCGTCCGGGCCCTGGAGCGCTGCAGCCGGGAGAACGTGGCCAACCTGGTCGAGGTGCTGGCCGGCCGACTGGCGGTCCGCGAGGTCGAGTCGGACTGCCCGAGGATCTTCGCCGCGCTGGCCGCCCGGCTGGGCGTGCCGCTCGCGGAGCTGGAGCGCGCGTACTGGGTGGGCGTGGAACGGCTCTGGCAGGACTGGTTCGAGCTCTGCCACACCTCGTCGCGGGAGGCCGGCGCAGAGCTGCGCGACGTGCTCGGCGGGTCGACCTCACTACTGTTCGGGTACGTTGAGCAGGTGCTCGCCCAGGTGGTGGCCCGGCACACCGAGGTCGCCGGGGAGATGGCCGCCACCCGCGACGACCGCCGCCGCGAGCTGGTCGACGCCCTGCTTGCCGGGCAGGCACCCGGACCGGACGCCGAGGAGCTGCTCGGCTACCGGCTGCGCGACACCCACGTGGCGCTGTGGATCGGGTGCGACGACTCCGCCCGGGCGCACCGCGCGCTCCGGGCGCTGCGGGCGGACACCGACGCGGCCGGGACGCTGCTGGTCCGGCACGACGCCGGCACCTGGTTCGGCTGGCTGGGCTACCTCGGCGGCGTCGACGAACCGGCAATCACCAGGGCGGCGGCCGCCACCGGCGAGCTGGTGACGCTGGGGGAGCCGGGCAGCGGGCTCGCCGGGTTCCGCCGCTCGCACCACCGCGCCCGGCGGGCGGCTGCGCTGCGCCCGGTCCTGCACCTGCCCGACCGGTGCCTGTCTGCCAGCCGGCTGCGGCTGGAGATGCTGCTGCTGGACGACCCCGAGTCGGCCCGGGCCTTCGTCGCGGACGAGCTCGGTGCGTTGGCCGCCGACACCGAGCGCGCCGGGCGTACCCGCGACACCCTGCTGGCCTGGTTGGCGTGCGGGTCGCAGGCCCAGGCGGCCGTCGAGCTGGGAGTGCACGAGAACACCGTGCGACAGCGGGTGCGCCACGCCGCCGAGGCACTCGGTGACGCGCTCGTCGAGCGGCGCACCGAAGTGCTCGTGGCGCTGCGGCTGCGGGGGGCCCTGGGCCCCGGCCACCCCGACCCCGTCAGACCAGCGACGCAGTGAGCCCGCCGTCGACCACGAAGGTCGACGCCGTGCTGACAGGTGGGCCCGCTCGGTGACCAGCTCGGTACCGATGAACCCGGGGCAGATCGCTTTCACCTGCACCCCGAGCCCGCGCATCTCGATCGCGCAGGTCTTGGTCAGCGAGATCACCGCGACCTTCGCGGCCGCGTAGTGCGCGATCGGCGGCGAGTCGGCGAACCTGGTCACCGAGGCCGTGGTGATGATCGAGCCGCCGCCGGTGGCGGCCATCGCACGGGCGGCGTGCCGCACCGACGAGTACACCCGTCCAGGTTCACCGCCAGCACCCCTGAGCCAAACGGCCGGCAGCGAGAAGCCGGATGGGAGGCCGTGCCCGGATCGCCGCCTCGGGGTCATGTAGCCGGGTCTGGCACACCTCCTTCTTGATAGGTGACTATTTGGTCACCTATACTCCCGCTCGTGGATCTGGTGTTCCGGGCACTGGCCGACCCGACCCGACGGGACCTGCTCGACGAGCTCTTCCGGCGTGACGGCCAGACCCTCACGGAACTGGAGCGGCACTTCGAGATGACGCGCTTCGGGGTGATGAAGCACCTGCGCCTACTCGAGGAAGCCGGTCTCGTCGTCGTCCGGCGACGCGGCCGGGAGAAGCTGCACTTCCTCAATCCGGTCCCGATCCGGCTCGTCCACGACCGGTGGGTGAGCAAGTACGCCGCGCCGGTGGCCGCCGCACTGAGCAACCTCAAATCCGAACTGGAGCACACCGTGGAGAAGGTCTTCGAGATCTACATCCGGACCACCCCCGAACGCCTCTGGGAGGCGATCACCGACCCCGAGATCCGGCGGAAGTACAACTTCGGCGCCGGGGTCGTCTCGTCGTGGACCGTCGGTTCACGAATGGAGATGTCCGCCCCGAAAGCTCCAGGACCGCTCGGGGAGGGTGAGATCCTAGAGATCGACCCTCCCCGGCGGCTGGTGCACACCCTGAGAGCACTGTGGGACGACGACGTGATCGCCGAGGGCACCTCCCGGGTCACCTGGGAGATCGAGCGGGTCGAGGACTCCTGCCGGCTGACCGTTGTCCACGACCAGCTCCGCGACGGCGCGAACGAGCAGCTCTACGGCGGTTGGCCGATGATCCTGTCCGGACTCAAGACGTGGTTGGAGACCGGGCAGCTGCTCACCACGCCCGGTTCACTGATGCACGGCTGACCCCCGCTCAGACGATCTTCGGCTTGCCGAGCATCGACTGGGGGTCGTTGTAGAAGAGCGTGATCTCCGCGATCTGGCCGTCCCGCAGGGTGGACTGCTCCAGCAGGTGGACCATCTCGCCGGTGGTGACGTCGACGAGACCGAGGCAGGCAATGACCCGGTCGCCGTCGGCCACCGTGTAGTGCACCTTCAGGGTGGCCAGTTCCAGGAACTGCCCGATCTGCCCGATCAGGCCGCCGAGCTCCGCCTTGCCGCGGTAGACCTTGCCGAAGGGCAGGTACTCCGGCTCGTCGACCACCACGTCATCGGCGACCACGGCGTCCAGCGTTGCCTGATCGCCGGCGAGCACGGCGGTGTAGAAGCTCTCGACGATCGCACGGTTCTTCTCGGTCAGCGAGACGGTGGCGGTCATGGGTTCCCCTCCGATGCGGTGGACTCGTTCCGGACGACCAGCTCGCCCGGAACGCCATCGGCAGGTCCGATGGCGTCGGTGGTTGGTTCGGTCACTCCGACACCTTATGACCGGTCGGCCGGAAAAAGGGAGCCGCAAGGTGACCCAAGGCGGTACGAAAGCTCCAAGACCGACCTCCGGACGCGTCCGCTCACCGACGACGAGTGGGCGGACCACAAGACCCACATCGCGCACGCGTTCCTCGACGATCCGGACCCCGGCGAGACCGTGCCGGTCTGCGAGCTGTTCCCGAATGACCGCGCTGGCCGCAGTATGTCGGAATCCCACCGCCGCGACCCCGGTCCGGGTGCGGATCCCACATTGGCGCAGCTGGTCGCATCGGCCAGGCTTGGCGCATGCAGAGGGCGTTCTGATGTGGCAGCACAGCGCGGGTGAACTGATCGAGCGGTGCGCGACGGCCTACGGGCCGGACACCGCGGTGGTCCACCAGGGCCGTCGGATCACCTACCACGAGCAGGCGGCATCGATCCGACGGACCGGTCGGGCGCTGCTCGGATTGGGCCTGGAACCGGGCGACCGGGTGGCCATCCTGATGGGCGACCGACCCGAGCTGCTGGACGTGTTCTACGGCGCGGTGTGGGCCGGGCTGGCGGTGGTCCCGCTCAACGCCAAGGCCGGCGCCGCCGACCACGCGCACATCATCGCTGACTCCGGCGCCCGGATCGTGGTGCACGACTCGGCCAGGGCCGAGCGGGTGGACGCGGCCCGGGCCGACGCCGACGTCGAGCACGCGCTGTGCGTCGACGCCGACGGGGTACTCGACCGCGGCGGGCACCTGGCCCGGCTGCTCGAGCGGGAGCCCGACGGCCCCGGGCGCCCCGACGTCACCTCCGACCACCGGTTCGGCATCTTCTACACCGGCGGCACCACCGGGCAGCCCAAGGGTGTGGAGCACTCGCACCGCACGTTCGTCTCGGCCTGGCTCAGCGAGATGCTGGAGCTGGGCCTGGGGGAGCGGGACCGCTTCGCCCACGTGGCGCCGCTGACCCACGCCGGTGGGCTGTTCGTGCTGCCGACCTGGCTGCGCGGCGGCACCAACCACATCCTCGGCGGGTTCGACCCCGAGCAGCTGGCGCACACCATCCGCACCGAGAAGATCACCGCTTCGATGATGGTGCCGACGATGCTGTACGTGCTGATGGACAGCCTGGGCGGAGACGCGACAGGGATGGAGTCCCTGGAGACGGTGATCTACGGGGCGTCACCGATCGGTCGGGAGCGACTGCTGCAGGCCCTCGACCTGTTCGGCCCGGTCTTCTCCCAGCTCTACGGCCAGACCGAGGCGCCCAACCAGCTCACCGTGCTGCGCAAGAGCGACCACGCCCGCGCCATCGAGACCGGTGACCTGGGGCCGCTGTCCTCCTGCGGGCGGCCGGTGTCGATCGCCGAGGTGCGGCTGGCCGACGACGAGCTGAAGACCGTCGCGCACGGCGACCCCGGCGAGATCGTGGCCCGGGGCCCGCACGTCATGCTGGGCTACTGGAACCGGCCCGAGGAGACCGCGAGCACCCTGCGCGAGGGCTGGCTGTGCACCGGCGATGTGGCCCGGGCCGACGACCGCGGCTACCTCTACATCGTCGACCGCAAGAAGGACATGATCATCTCGGGTGGGTTCAACGTCTACCCGAAGGAGATCGAGTCCACCCTGTTCGGGCACCCCGCGGTCAAGGATGTCGCGGTGATCGGGGTGCCTGACGACAAGTGGGGTGAGAGCGTCAAGGCGGTCGTGGTGGCCGACCCGGGCACCCCGGTGCGGGCCGACGAGCTGATCGCCTGGGTCCGGGAGCGCAAGGGACCGGTACTGGCCCCCAAGACCATCGACTTCGTCGAGGCCATCCCACTGACCGCCGTCGGCAAGCACGACAAACCGGCGCTGCGCGCCCGGCACTGGGGCGGCCGCGACCGCGGCGTCAACTGAGCCGGCAACCCGAGGAAAGGCGAGAAATGAGCACCGACAAGCCCGTGGTCGTCTACGGCGCCAGCGGTTACACCGGCCGGCTGATCGCGGAGTACCTGCGCGAGTTCAACCTGCCGTTCGTGGCGGCCGGCCGGGATGCCAAGCGGATCACCGAGGCGATCGAGAAGGTGCCCGGGATCGAGACCGTCGCCTACGAGGTGATCGAGGTGGAACACACCGTCGAGGCGCTGACCGAGCTGTTCACCGGCGCCCGGGTCGTCTGCAACACCGTCGGACCGTTCGCCAACTTCGGCGACGAGGTCGTCCAGGCGTCGCTGAACGCCGGCTGCCACTACCTCGACACCACCGGCGAGCAGAACTGGGTGCTGCACGCCCGCGACTCCTACGGCCGCAAGTTCGCCGACGCTGGCCTGCTGCTGTCGCCGTCGACGGCGTACATGCACACGGTCAGCGACATCGCCGCCAACGTGGCGCTGGAGACTGCGGGCATCGACAGCCTGGAGCTGCTGACGCTGTTCTCCGGGACCCCGACCTTCGCCTCCACCCAGAGCATCTTCACCATCCTGGCCGCCGAGCACTACTACCTGGAGCAGGACACCCTGGTGCCCTGGCCCGGCGCGGCCGCGTACAAGGTGCAGGTCCCCGGCCAGCACGAGATCTTCACCGCGCTGCCCTGGGGGGGCAGCGCGCACCCGGTGTGGTGGCAGGACGACCCCCGGGTGGCGAACGCCCGTGCGCTGTCCGGGGTGTTCGACCAGACCCTGATGGACGGCGTGGCGCAGATGGCCCGGCACTTCGAGGAGAACATCAAGCCGCTGCCGCCCGCCGAGCAGAAGAAGGCTCTGGAGGAGCAGGCGTCCGGCGTCCAGGGCGGCATGCCGCCCCGGGAGAACCGCCGGATCCACCGCACGCTCGACTCGGTGATCGGCCGGGGCCCGAACCGCCTCGTGCACTGCGTGATCCACGGGAACGCCACCTACCTGCAGACCGGCGCGATCCAGGCCTACGCGGCCCGGCAGTTGCTGGTGTCCGGGCCACGCCGGACCGGCTTCGCGTCGGCCTGCGCCGCGTTCGGGCACCGGGAGCTGCTCGGCATGCTGCAGGGCTTCGGGTTCGTGGGCGAACCGCTGGTCACCGGACACACCGGCTAGCGTCAACTCGACAGGCGTACCGGCACCCGGGCCAGCTCGTGGTCCAACTCGGCGAACCACTGGCGTCGCCGGGAGCAGGTCGACGGGCCGGGCCGGGGGCCGAGTGCCCGGTCCGGCGAGCACACCGAGTAGGTGATCCGGTAGGACAGCAGCCGAACCGCGGTCGCCCGCCACCCGGCGACGTCATCGGTGGGCGGGCCGGCGCCGAGGGTGTTGGTGAACCAGGCAGGCAGGGGCCTGTCCCAGTCGAAGGCCTCGGCCAGCCTGGCCTCGAGCAGCTCGTCCAGTTCGGCGCGGGCGCGACGGCTCTGCTCGATCTGGCCGGCGTGCCGTTGGCGCAGCAGCTGATCGTGCTCGAGCTGGGCCACCGCGCTCAGCGCGCGGTTGCGGGAACGCTCGCGGTGCGACCGGGTGCGGGCGAGCTCGTCCTGGGCCAGGGCGAACGCCGACACGGCGGCCCGGTATCCAGCCTGGTCTGCGCCGGTGGTGGCGATCGTCCGGCTGGCCGCGACCGCCCGGTCCCGGGTAACCCGGTAACCGGCCCACTCCGTGTGCCAGGCGGCCACGGCCTGTTCACAGGCCGCGCGGGGCCCCTCGCGCAGCATCGCCCGCTCGATGCACTCGCCGCGTTCGGCGATCGTGGCGAGCGCGGCCATGGCCGGGCCGGCGGCATCCAACTCGGTCATGGCTCAGTGCACCGGGCGGTCGTCGCGGGCCGACCTCGGCCGGGGCAGCCACCCCCGCCGGGAGGCCGGACGGTTCCGCGACACGGCGAGGAACTCGGTGGTCAGCTCGAGGATCTCGTGGGCGGCACCGTCGTAGCGCGGGTCGTCGGGTTCCATCCCGTCGAGCAGGGAATGCCCGCGCCACAGCTCCGCGCGCAGCTCCACCACCCGGTCCGGGGACCGGGTGGCCGTGGGAGCCGGCTGATCGGCCGAAGCGGTGCGGCCCATCCCTCTATCGTGACCGATCGGTCATCGATCCGGTACCCGAATTTTGGCGATAGCTGCGCTGGGTAGCCGCTACCTCCCGGACGGCGGCCCCCGCCGGGGGGCTGTGCGGCCCGACCGGCGGACAGGGCATCCTGGTCACATGGCTCTCGGGGTTCAGTTCGCGATCTACTACGCGCTGTTCTTCTTCTGGCTCGCCCTCGTGGTGCGGCTGGTGGTCGAGGTGTTGCGTAGCTTCGCCCGCAAGTGGCGCGGGCCGGCATCCCCGGCGGCCGCCGGCAGCCTGGAGATGGCGTTCCTGGTGACCGACCCCCCGGTGAAGGTGCTGCGCCGGTTGATCCCTCCGGTCCAGCTCGGCGGGATCAGCCTGGACCTGTCGATCACCGTGCTGTTCCTCGTGGTCTTCATCGCCATGCAGTTCGCCCGCCCCTGACCGGGCCGTCCGGTCGGTCGACGGGGGCAGAGGCCGCGGTCTAGTACTCCAGCGGTAGATCGTTACGCCCATGCGTGGGCGGCTTGTTGGCGCTGGTAGTGGCTGGTTCGGGCGCGGTGTTGGTGGCGGCGTCGCCAGTCTGACCAGGCGTGGGGGCAGGCCAGGACGCGGGCTGGTTCGA
>JAJCYC010000053.1 GCA_029263115.1 Pseudonocardia sp.
TTACCTGATGCTCCCCTAACTCTCTGTGGTCATGTCCTAATACGGATAGTGACGTGTAGATTCCCCCTTGTTCAGTCAAGATCACAAGGGGGTCTTCCGCCATGCGTGGCGACGACGAGGTCATTGCACTGTTGAACGAGCAGCTCACCAGCGAGCTGACCGCCATCAACCAGTACTTCCTGCACGCGAAGATGCAGCAGAACTGGGGATTCACCAAGCTCGCCGAGAAGACCCGTGACGAGTCCATCGACGAGATGAAGCACGCGGAGACGATCACCGATCGGATCCTGTTCCTGGAGGGCCTGCCGAACTACCAGCGACTGTTCTCCCTGCGTATCGGTCAGACCGTGCGCGAGCAGTTCGAGGCCGATCTGGCGATCGAGCTCGAGGTGGTGGCCCGCCTGCGGCCCGGCATCACGCTCTGCCGGGAGAAGGGCGACATCACCACGGCCAACATCTTCGAGCACATCCTGGCCGACGAGGAAGGGCACATCGACTACCTCGAGACCAACCTCGAACTGATGGACAAGCTCGGAGAGCAGCTCTTCCTGAGCCAGCTCGTGGAGCGCCCGCCGACCAACAGCTGACCGGGCACAGGCCACCGGCCCGCACAGCGTCGAGTGGTACACCAGTGCTGTTCCGATCATGACAGGACGGCACCGGGGTACCACTCGACGTCGCGACCGGTCCGCTGATGGGGCGACTTGATAGGCAAGTGTTCACCTGCCTATCGTCGGGTGGTGGGCGACGTCTTCCATGCTCTCGACGACCGGACGAGGCGCCTGGTCCTGGACGAGCTGGCGGCGGGCGACGGCAAGACCCTGTTCGAGATCTGTGCGCTGCTCACCACGCGACACGGTCTCGGCGTCACGCGCCAGACGATCTCGCAGCACCTCGGCGTGCTCGAGTCGGCCGGACTCGTGGTGACCGAGCGACGGGGACGTTGCAAGTTCCACTACTTCAACCCGGAGCCACTCGCCGAGATCGCCCGGCGATGGCACACCGAAGAGAGGACCCAGCGATGAGGATCAATCTGACGAGCGTGTTCGTCGACGACCAGCGGGCAGCGCTCGCCTTCTACACCGAGGTGCTCGGCTTCACCAAGCGCCGGGACGTACCGATCGGCGACGACTCCTGGCTCACCGTCGTCTCGCCCGAGTCGCCGGACGGCCCCGAGCTGCTGCTGGAGCCGTCCGGCCACCCGGCGGTGAAGCCGTACCGGGACGCACTCGCCGAGGACGGAATCCCGCTCGCGCAGTTCGCCGTCGACGACGTCGCGGCCGAGCACGCGCGGCTGACCGGACGGGGCGTGGTCTTCACCCAGCCGCCCACGGACGTCGGCTCCGCGGTGATGGCCGTCTTCGACGACACCTGCGGCAACCTCATCCAGATCGTCGCGGAGAAGCCGGCCGCGCAGCACTGAACGGCGCAGTTCTGCTCTCCCGACATCCGATCTACCGATCCGATAATCGACATTATGTCAACTATTACTACGGCGGGCCGCCCGGCGGGCCGATCGCGGATCTCGCCGACCGCTGCGGAGTTGCTACTGGATGACTTCGTAGATCTCCTTGGAGCCTGACCGTGCATTGTCGTTCATGGAGTCGATAAGCGCCTTTGCATCGGCATCTGGATCGATGAAGAATCCGCGCTCCATGCTGAAATACTGATCGAGGCTATCCAATTCCCATTGGTAGATGACCGTATCCATGGGCCCGGTGTAGTCCACGTAGATCCGCCGGTTTGTGTACCCCACCTTCTCAAAGATCTGATCCAGAACCTTGAAGGCCGCCACGATCTCCGGCGCCTTCCCCCGTTCCGTCTGGTAGATCTCCCGCAACAGGTACATGTCGGTCTCCTCTCGAATAGTTGCTGTCTCGAACGCGTACGAGCACTCATAGGAACGTCGGCAAGCGGGCGGCGGTCGCGCCATCGGGGCGACCGATGAGAAAAGCCACTGGCCCGAGCATTTGCAGTAATTGCAGGCTGATATCCAGGGGTATGTGATTGCGGTACTGAGGGAACTCATTGATGATGTCTTGGCGCAGTTTCACCTTGTCATCATCGGTGAGAGGTGCCTCTCCGCCGCGGCAGTAGTCCTCGACCATCCGGGCCACGGAGAGTAGGTACCGCTCCTGCGCATCGATCATGCCCACGTCTCCGGGGGCTCCATGACCGGGCACGATCACCCGCGGGCTCAGATCTTTGATCAGCTCCCGAAGGTGTCCGAGCTGGATGAACCAGTCGGGCACGCTCGTGCCGTCGGCGAAAAAGGTGTGGGCTCCGGGCCAGACCACGTCGGCTACGTGGAGCACTCTCGCATGCGGGATCCAGGCCATGGTCACGTCGACCGACTCCCCGGCCACGGTCGTGCTGTCGGTGAACTCGAAGAGCTGGACGGCGGTCCTGCCCACCCACAATTCGCGAGAGCGGACGAATGTCTGCCGCGGCACGGCGTAGGCGGACGGGAGGTGCTCCCCCCACATACCAGAGAGGAACATCAGGTACCAGAAAGCGCTGCCGTCGATCATCCTGGCCGTGAAGTAGCTCGATACCAGCTCAGCGCCCTGTTCGAGGAACACGGGATTCCCGAAGGTGTGGTCGGGATGATGGTGACTGTTGGAGACGTATCGAATCGGCTGGTCGGTCCGTGCCTGGATCTCACGGATCACCGTCTCTGCATGGCGCGGGAGCAGTTGGCTGTCGAGGACCACGACGCCGTCGGACGTGAGAACGAACACAGAGTTCACATCGAGCGCGTAGTCTGGCGAGGAGTAGACGTGGACTCCTCCCCCGATATCGACCGTCTGCCCCGAGTCCTCGATGCCGCCGTACTCTGGACGCCACGGCAGCACGGGCGCCGTCATCGGCGGTGCGACGAAGAACTGTCCACGGGGTGAGTTGTTCTCTTCCATCGCCGCCTCCTTGCGCCATGCGCCGCGACCGTCGCGTCGCACGACGATCCTGCGGGAAGCGGCGGGAGCGCAGATGAGGCAGAGCCGCCACGTCGCGCGAGGCAGGCCCCCAGATAAGCGTGCTGAACGTCCTCAGGCCGGTGGGACCCCGGTCCCGACGGCGCGAGCGGCGAGCGCCACGAGCTGGGTCCGCCGTTCCACACCGGTCTTGGCAACCAGGTTGGCGATGTGGCGTTCCACCGTTCGGGGCGACAGGTAGAGCCGGCTCCCGACCTCCTTGTTCGACATGCCCGTGGCGAGGAGGCGCAGCACCTCCAGTTCCCGGACCGTGACCCCCACCGCGCGCAGGGTCGGTGGGACGTCCTGGACGCCACGTCGCCGCCTGACCGGCGCCCCTGCCCGGCGCAGCAGGGACCGGCACGCCGACGCGATCCGCTCCTGTCCCAGCTGCTCGAAGAACGCCTGGGCCTCGCCGAGCCAGGCCACCGGGTGGCCCCAGTTATCGGCAACGGCGGCTTCGGCGACCAGCCGGCGCCCGTACTGCCGGAACCAATCGAACCCTCCAGCAACCCGTCGGCCTCCGCCACGAATGCGAGGGCCCGCTCGGGCGATCCCGCCCGGCCTGACGCCACCGCCTCGGCGTACCGGATGTAGGCGCGTGCCAGGAAGTGCACCGGTTCGGCCGTGCTGACCCGGGCGGGGGCCTCGCCACCCCCGGCGTCAACCTCACGCACGAGTACCCACACCCCAGCGACCGGGCCCGAGGACTGGTCACCCGACGACGCCGATGCCGATGCCATGGCCCGATCGAGCTGGCTGATCGACTCGGGTCGATCCTCTTCCACGAAGGCGAGGACGCCTCGCCCGAAGGCGGTGAGGACAGCGATGTCGGGGGCGTTGCCGCCGTGGGCCATCGCCTCCTGGGCACAGCGTTCCATTTCGTCCCGACGCCCGGCGCGAGCGTGGGCCAGCGCTTCGAAGGCGAGCGCGGCGGCGAGCGTCTGGTCGAGACGGTGCCTTCTCGCCAACTCGGCGCCTCGACGGGCGGCGACCATCGTGGCATCAGGGTTCTCCCGCATGGCCAATCCGGCAGCGAGTTGCACCTCCAGAACGGCGACGGTTGCCAGCGCCCCCTGGCTCAGTGCGAGTTGCCGGGCCTCCTCGATGCGGGTCAAGGCTCGGCCGCTGACGAGGTCGATGGTGCCCAGCTCGTGGAGGGCCCGCGACCGCCAGACCGTCAGGTTGTGGTCGTTGGCAATGGCGTAGGCCCGCGCGAAGGTGACCTGCGCTGCCTTCAGGTCGTGTGGTCGCTCGAACCGTCCGATGACCTCGAGCGCCTCACAGGCGACCTCGGGCAGATCGAGGCGCTCGGCAGTCTCCAGGGCAGTGCGAGCGAGCGAGGCGGCCTCCTCCGGATGTCGCAGGATCGCGACCTGTGCCCCCAATGCGTTCGCCCGCGCCGCTAGGCGTTCGTCGGCGCCCTCCGCCGCGTCGACTCGCGCCTGCTCCAGACGGTGGCGCGCGTCGTCCCAGTGGGCCGCTGCCACCGCGGCCCGGGCCAGCTGGAGGTGCGCTTCGGCCCGCTTGCGGGCGGCGCCGGGATCGTTGCCGAGCCGGCGGAGCAGGGACTCACCCACCTCGACGGCTCGGTCGTGTTTGCCTGCCAGGGAAAGCACTTCGACGAGACAGCCTTCGACCTCGGCGACGATCGGGTCTTCGCCAGAGACCAGGGCCCAGGCCCGCTCGAGGGTCGCCTCGGCGCTCGTGAGCGCGCCTCGGCGGAGCGCACGTCGACCTGCCTCGGCGAGGAGCGTCGCAGCTCGCAGGCGGTCCCCGGCGCCGTCGGCCAGCTCCGCAGCCAGCTCGCACCAGCGTCCGGGGAGACCGGGACGCGCGGCCTCGAGCGCCTCGAGCGCACGGCGCGACAACGCCGATCGCTCGGGTGGAAGGAGTTCGCGCAGTACCGCGTCACGCGAGAGGGCGTGCCGGAACCGGAACGCGGGCCCATCAGCATCGACGGCAACGATCTGGGCATCAACCGCGGCGTGCAAACCGGCAAGGACGACGTTCTCCGCGAGCGCCGTGAGCGCCGGAAGGAACTCCCAGTCGAAACGCCGGCCCAGAACCGCGGCGGCGAGCAGTACGTTTCGCGGCTCTGCGCCGAGGCCCTCCAGGCGTCGCCGCATGCTGTCGGCGAACGTCAGCGGCACGACAGGTTCAACCACAGCCGACATGGCCCAGGACCCACCATCGTGGACAAGGACACCCGACGCCACTGCAACCGCCAGCAGTTCTTCGACCAGAAAGGGCACCCCGTCAGCTCGCGCCGTCAGACCCAGCACCTCGTCGGGCACGGCGGCGGTGTTCAGACACGAGCGGACCAGGTCAGCGACTTCACGCTCATCGAGTCGGGACAGCTCGAGGAGCGTAACCACGCGTCTCGCCCCCAGGGCTCCAGCCAGATCCCATCCCGAGGTTCGCTCCTCGGTGCGCAGCGTGCCCAGACACAGCACCCGCTCCGAGGTCAGGTTGTCGGCGAGGTATTCAACAATCGCCAGCGTCTCCGGATCAGCCCAGTGGAGATCCTCCAAGACGAGCAGACAGCCCCGGTCACCGGCCATGACCCGGAGGAAGCGCAGGACCGCCTCAGCCAGCGCCACAACCGAGTCGTCCAGGCCGCCGCGACCCTCGACGCGCCACTCCGGCACCAAACGCCCGAGGATGCCTCGGAACGGCGACAGCTCCGACGTAAGCCCACCGCCGACCCGCACCGCCGCGCAGAGTGCCTCCGCGAGAGGCCGATAGGGGACAGGGGTGATGGTGCGTACCGCCCGCCCCCGCAGGAGCGCCAACCCTCGGCGCTCGGCATCCGATGCCATGACCTGAGCGAGGCGCGACTTGCCGATCCCGGCCTCACCCAGGAGAAGAACCACACCGCCGCGACCGTTGGCGGCCGTCGCGAGTGCTTCGCCGAGCGCGGCCAGCTCGCCGTCCCGTCCGACCACGTGCGAGGACAGCACGGATCGACGGGTCGTCCGGGCTCCTGGGATGTCGTCCACGGTCCTATGGTCGCTCACAGGCCTGTCTCGGGGCCGGAGTTGTCTGCCGGTGACCTCGTAGTCCTATTGGTCGGCGGCCACGAATCTCTCGTTGCCGAGGTTGAACGACCAGCCATTGGGCAGCGTGCGTGACACGAGTCGGGGAACACGCCCGGCATGGTCTGCCCGCTCGGACCGTCGGACAGCCGGTCGTCGAACAGCGGCCCGCCGCCGCGGCCCAGCTCCTGGCCTGTGCGGTCGGCCGGTCCGCGATGAACCCGTCGAGGGACATCGACATGTACAGGCGGATCGGTGGGCACATGCTTCGGTGGTGGGCCACCGGAATATCGTGCCTCATGCCAGACCGTCGAGTGGGAACGGTGGATTTCTACAGCGGTCGCGGCTTCCTCCCGAGCCGATACCGGACCGGGCCGCATCGGCCGGGACGTATCATTCAGGCTACTGTCGGGTAACCCTTGGGCGGCTCCGGGAGGAACAATGACGGTGAGCTTGGTTCGGCGGAGCGGCCCCGATCGGCGGGTCGGGCTGGTCCTGGGCGCCGGCGGGCTGCTCGGATCGACCTGGATGGTCGGTGCCCTGCCCGCGCTCGCCCGCCGTCTGGGCCGTCCGTTGGACGAACTGGACCTGATCGTCGGCACCAGTGCCGGCAGCGTGCTCGCCGGCGCCCTGCGCGCCGGGATGACCGTCGAGGAGCTGGTCGCGCACCAGCGCGGCGAGCCGGTGGACGGGGTCCCGTCGATGCGCAGCATGGAGCACGAGACCGGCGACGGTCTGCCCCCGCTGCCCTACCCGTGGATCGGCTCCCCCCGGCTGCTGGCCCGGGCGGTGACGGCGCCGCACCGGGTGCGCCCGCTGGTCGCGGCCACCTCACTGCTGCCGCGCGGCCGGGCCCGGCTGGACTCTGTGGTCTCGCTGATGCACAGCGTCCAGGCCCGGCTGGGAGTCACCGAGGACCTGTGGGTCCCGGGACGGCCGCTGTGGGTGGTCGCGGTGGACTACGACAGCGGGCGACGGGTGGTGTTCGGCCGGGCCGGCGGGCCGCCCAGTTCGCTGGCCGACGCGGTTCTGGCGTCCTGCGCGATCCCGGGTTGGCTGGCCCCCGCCACGATCGGCGGCCGGCGCTACGTCGACGGCGGCCTCGCCTCGGTGACCTCGCTCGATCTGCTGGGACGCGACTGCGCGGATGGCTCCGGGGTGCGCGAGCTGGACGAGGTGTTCGTGCTGGCACCGCTGGCCAGCTCTCGCTACGATCGTCCCGGTGATCCGCTGGCCCGGGCCGAGCGCGCGGTCCGCCGGGTGGTCACCGCTTGGCTGGGCCGCGAGGTGCGGGCCCTGCGTGCCCGGGGCGTCACCGTGCACGTGCTGATGCCCGGACCGGACGACCTGGCCGCGATCGGGGGCAACGTGATGAACCCGCGGCGGCGATCCCGGGTGCTGGAAGCCTCACTGCGCAGCTCCGCCGCCCGGCTCGGCGTGGAGTTCACCGACGCGGCCTGAGATCCCGCGCGGCGGGGTGGCCGCGCGGGGTCTGCTTTGACACCGGGCACGGCGCGGCTCGATCATGGCGCGGTGCTCCTCCCGATGCCGGTGACCGACTCGGTGTTCCTGCTGGCCGAGTCCCGGGAACACCCGACGCACGTCGCCGGACTGCAGCTGTTCAGCCGCCCGGACGGCGCCGGACCCGACTTCGCCTCGACCGCCCACCGCCGGTTGCTGGGCTACACCGAGCTGTCCCGGACGATGCGGCTACGGCCGCACCGCTCCCCCGCGACACTGGGCCAGTGGGCGTGGCAGGAGGACCCGGACGTCGAACTGGACTACCACGTGCGGCTGTCCGCGTTACCCGTCCCGGGACGGGTGCGTGAGCTGCTGGAGCTGGTGTCCCGACTGCACGGCACCCTGCTCGACCGGCACCGGCCACTCTGGGAGTTCCACCTGATCGACGGCCTGACCGACGGCCGGTTCGCCACCTACACCAAGGTGCACCACGCGCTGATGGATGGGGTGACCGCCGTCCGTCGGCTCAGCCGCGGCCTGACCACCCACCCGACGCTGCCCAGGTTCCCGCCCTGGGCGGCACTGCCCGCGCCAGCCGGGGTGCCCGGCGGGCACGCCGACCGACCAGGGGTGCTGGCCACCGCGCGCTCGGCGACGCGGACCGCCGCCGAGCTGATCGGGGCGCCGCCGGCGGTGGCCCGGGCCGTGCTCGACCTGGTGCGCGACAGTGGCGCTACCCGACCGTTCGAGGCACCGCGCACCATGTTCAACGTGCGGATCGGCGGCGCGCGAAGGTTCGCCGGGCAGTCCTGGTCGCTGGAACGCATCCGGGCGGTCGCCAGGCCGCCGACGCCACGGTGAACGACGTCGCGGTGGCGATGTGCTCCGGGGCGTTGCGCGTCGGCTGCCGCCGCACGGTCCCGCACCTGCAGCGGTTGCTGGACTACCTCGACCTCGAGCTGACCGCACTGGAGACGATCCACCCCGGGTGATCGACCGGCCCGACACGCACCGGACGAGGGTCACCCGAAACGGGTTACGACCGTTCAGGTGATCACATTTCACCCGCTCTGACCGTCTTTTCCCAATCCGCCCCGGCGCACCCGCCGCTGCACATACGCTCCGCGCATACCCCGCACCTGAGAGTCCGGGAACGATAGGGAGGGACCGCACGTGCGGTCTCGAGGGCGGTGCAGATGAGAACCCCGGGGCAGATGAGAATCCTGACGCCGATGAGAGTCCTGGTGGCGGCGTGTGCCGCCGCGGTGGCCCTGGCGCCGGGCGTGCACCAGACCCCCGTCGACCTCGGGTGGCAGAACCGGGCGTTGCCGGTGCTCGACGACGACGCGTCCTGCGACCACCCGTCGGACGTGCTGGATCTGTCGAACTGGAAGCTACAGGCGGCCGACAGCGAAGGCGGTGGGTCGAAGGACGGCCCGATGGAGATCCTCCAGCCCGACCTCGGCAAGCGGATCGTCTCGGCCGTGTTCGAGGTGACCCCCGGCTGCGAGGCCGTGGTGTTCAGCGCCGGCGTCGACGGCGCGACCACCAAGGGCTCCAACTATCCGCGCTCGGAGCTGCGGGAGATGACCGACGGCGGCAGCTCCGAAGCGGCGTGGTCGTCCGGCTCGGGCGTGCACACCCTCACCGTTACCGAGGCCTTCACCCACCTGCCCAACGACAAGCCGCACCTGGTCGGCGCGCAGATCCACGACGGCAAGGACGACGTGTCGGTGTTCCGGCTCGAGGGCACCAAGCTCTACGTCACCGACGGCGACAACGCCCAGGCCCACCTGATCGACGGCAACTACGAGATCGGCACCCCGTTCGAGGCCAGGTTCGTGGTCGAGGGCGGCGAGGTCAAGGCCTACTACAACGGCCAGCTCAAGACCACGATGAAGAAAACCTTTTCCGGTGGGTACTTCAAGGTCGGCGCCTACACCCAGGCCAACTGCGAGAACTCCAACCCCTGCGAGTTCGACAACTACGGCCAGGTCGCGGTGCTGGACCTCAACGTCAGCCACTCCGACACCGCCGCCGACTGAGCAGCCCGACCGGACCGCCCGGCGCTTCGACCGGCCGCACCGGCCGGCCTAGCGGACAACCTCCCCCCGATCGAGTTAGATGGCCAGACCTCCAGGGCCGACCCCGACGGCCACGGGTCGAACGAACGGTGACGCCGATGTCCTACGACGCGGTGGGCGTGTACACCCTGCTGATGGGTGACGAGAACGGCCCGGCGACGGTCAGCGTGCACACCAGCGCCGACGACGCCTGGCGGGCCCTGGATCGTGAGGTGCGGGCGCGCTGCGGTCTGCGTCCCCGACCCCGCCGGGTCGCCGATGCCGACGCGGCCACCCGGCTGGCCGACGCGTGGCGCTCCGGCGACCTCGAGTCCCGCTTCTGGCAGATCCTGCCGCACCAGCTCCCGATCATGGTTCCGGCGATCGGCCGTCCGGTGCTGCCCGCCAGTCGCTGAACCGGTCGCGCCGGGTCCTCGCCCGGCGGCCGTCATCGGCTGAGCCGAGCCGGGCCCGCCGTCCGGACGGCGGCGACCCAGCGGTCCAGGACCGCCCGGATCGCGGTGAGCGACGGTCGGGCGCCGGGGGCCTCGGCCATGCCGGCACACAGCATGTCGCGCAGCGCCCCACCGGTCGGCAGGTGGCTCAGCGGAGCCCCGGCCGCAGCCGCCCGCAGCCCGGATCCGGCGTTCTGGTGACCGCCGCGGGGCGGCCAGCCGGTCAGCGCGAACGACATCGTGGCGGCCAGTTGCCAGCTGTCCGACGCGGGACTGGCCGGCTCGCCCCGGGCCACCTCGGGTGCCAGGTAGTCCGGGGTGCCCAGGACGAACCCGTGCATGGTCAGGGTGGCGTCGCCGCGGGCCCGGGCGATGCCGAAGTCGATCAGGTGCGGCCGGCCGGCCGGGTCGACGAGCACGTTGCCCGGCTTCACGTCCCGGTGCAGCACCCCGTGCCGGTGCGCGGCGTCGAGCGCGTCCGCCAGCCGGGACCAGGTCATGGCGGCGGTCACGTCATCCATCGGGCCCCGGCCGCGGACCAGGTCGTCGAGCGTGCGGCCCTTCAGGTAGTCCATCACGATGACCAGGCCGTGCAGCCGGCTCAGCCCCGGGTCGGACCGGCTGTCGATGAGGTCGAAGATCGACACACAGTTCGGGTGGCGCACCGCGCCCAACGCCCGCGCCTCGCGGCGGATCCGCTGCTCGGTGTCCGGATCTGGTGCGTGCGCGGCCTTCAGCGCCACCTGGTGGCCGCGGTGGTGGTCGACGGCGAGCCACACCCCGCCGAATCCTCCGACACCCAACTGCCGGATCAGCTCGAACCGGGGTCCGACGCCGGCCGGTGGGCCGATCAGCGTGCCCGGCGGCCTGGGTGCCGGAACGACGGGCACCGCTCCCGCCGGCCCGGCACCCGCGCGCGGGGTGGGCATCGCGCCGGCCGGCATCGCTCCCGGGCGTGGTGCGGGCACCACGAACCCAACGGGCGGGGCCGGCGGACCCGCGACCCGCGGCGGGACGGCCGACCGGGCCGGCGGCTCCGCGACCTCCGGCGGGGCGATCCGGGCCCGCATCCGGTCGGGCGCCCCGCGCATCCAGTCCTGCACCCGGACCCCGGCGTTCGGGTGTCCCGGGCCGGCATCCGGGTGTGCGGCCGGCACGGACTGCCCTCGGGCGGCCCGGATCCGTTCCTCGGCCGCGTGGCGGACCCTGGCCAGCCGGGCGGCCAGCGCCGGCGTCGAGGCAGACGGCGCGGGGCCGCGCCCGGGCCGGTCGGTGACCGGGCGTCGCGCAACGGGCGCCGACCCGGCGGGTATCTGGCGGGCGGGCGCGGGCCGGACCGGCGCCGGGCGACCAGAGCCGGGCGGGCGCAGTACCGGAACCGCGAACACCCCGCCCAGCGCGCCGAAGACCACGCCGGACCACAGTTGCGCGGTGGAACCGGCGGGCATCGTGGCGGTGGTCACCGCGATCAGCGGCACCGGCAGCCAGCAGCAGGTGATCGCCCGGCGGGCCCCACGGCGCAGCGCGAGCCGGCCCTGCAGCCACACCAGCGGGAGGACGAGCAGCGGGAACAGCACCAGCGGGGTGAAGAACAGCCCGGCCCGCACCGCGTCCGCGCTCAGCGCGTCGGTCACCGGGACGGCTCCGAGGTAGTCCCCCTGGGTGACCCCGAGGCAGACCCGGGAGTCAAGCGAGAGCCGGTCCGCCCGGCTGAGCCCGGTGGCCGAGCCGTCCGCCGCCCGGCGGAACAGCTCACCGATGGCGGCGAACGCCAGCCAGGGCAGCAGTCCGGCGCCGAGCGCCGCGAACGCACACACCGCGCCGAGCGGAGCACCGAGCCGGCGCAGCCAGGCGCCGGCCACGGCCGCGGCCGCCGGCAGCAGCCCGACCAGCAACCCGAAGGCGGTGATCGCCCACGCCCAGTCACCGGGGCAGACATCGGTCCGGAGCACGCCGCGCAGCCAGGACAGCACGACGGCGACCACGGGTACCAGCGCGTCCAACCCACTACCTCCGCGAACCGGTGTCAGTCCGATCCACTATGGCATTGCCGGCCACCGCAGTGGTGAGCAGAGGGTGACGACACGGGGTGTCGTCGTCAGCCGGGCGTGTGAACCAACGCGTCCGGGGTCAGCTCGGCCACGTCGGCGTACCCGGCCAGGCCGACGGTCAGGTCGAGCTCGGTGAGCAGGCAGCGCAGCACGTGGCGCACGCCGTCCTGGCCGTCCAACGCCAGACCGTAGACGTAGGGTCGGGCCAGCAGGACCGCCCGCGCACCGAGCGCCAGTGCCTTGAACGCGTCCGCGCCGGTCCGGATCCCGGAGTCGAACAGCACCTCCGCCCGGCCGCCCACCGCGGCCACGACCGCCGGCAGGGCCTCCAGCGCGCCGACCGCGCCGTCGATCTGCCGGCCGCCGTGGTTGGACACCACGATCCCGTCCACGCCGGCGGCCACCGCCCGGACCGCGTCGTCGGGGTGCTGGACTCCCTTGAGCACGATCGGCCCGTCCCAGTGCGCCCGCAACAGCGGCAGCCGGTCCCAGCGCAAGGCGGTGCCGGTGAACATCGGCACCCACCGGCCCACCGCGGCCATCAGGTCGTCCTCGGGGGCGCGCTCCAGGCCGGCCCGGAAGGCCGGGTCGGAGAAGGGGATCGCGGTGCCGATACCGCGCAGGAACGGCAGGTAGGCCCCGTCCAGGTCCAGCGGGCGGTAGCCCAGGGTCCAGGTGTCCAGGGTGACCACCAGGGTGGAGTAGCCGGCCCGCTTGGCCCGGTCGAGCAGGCTCACGGTGACCGCGTCCTCGGTCGGCCAGTAGAGCTGGAACCAGCGCGGGCCCTCCCCCGAGGTCTCGGCGACCTCCTCCAGGGTGTGTGAGGAGGCGGTGGACAGCACCATCGGCAGGCCCAGCCCGGCGGCCGCCCGGGCCACCGCAAGCTCGCCCTCGGGGTGCACGATGGACAGCACGCCGACCGGCCCGAGCAGCACCGGGGCCGGCAACTCGGTGCCCAGCACGGTCCGGGACAGTCGCCGTTCGGTGGTCTCGCGCAGCATGCGGGGCACGATCCGCCAGGCGTCCAGCGCCTTGCGGTTGGCCCGCATCGTCGCCCCGGTGCCGGCCCCGCCGGCCACGTACCCGTAGGGACCCGGCTCCAGCCGCTCGGCGGCCAGTTCGTCCAGCAGCGTCAGATCGGTGGGCAGGATCGGCCGCTCACCGGACAGTCCCCTGAGGTAGATCTCGGTCTGGTAGTTCGTCAGGGCGGACAGATCCGGCGCGGTCGAGGTCATACCGGCAGGCTAGTACCTACCGCACCCACGACGACCGGATCCGAAAGGGACGACAGATGACCCTCACCCGCGCTCCGGGCCCGCTGGCCGGCATCGGCGGTCAGCTCACCAACTACCGGATCGACGGCCCCCGGCACCGGCTGTTGATGCACCCCTTCCCGCGCCGCGTGCGCGCCGAGCTGGGCGGGCAGACCGTGCTGGACACCCGGGCAGGGGTGCTGCTGCACGAGACCGGGCTGCTCCCCCAGCTCTACCTACCGGAGGCCGACCTGCGCGCCGAGCTGACCGAGCGCACCGACCACCACACGCACTGCCCGTTCAAGGGCGACGCGTCGTACTACACGGTGCGGGCCGGCGGGCGGTCGGCGGAGAACGCGGTCTGGTACTACCCCGATCCGGTACCGGAGGCCGGATGGCTGCACGGCTACGTGGCGCTGTACTGGCGGTCGATGGACCGCTGGCTCGACGAGGAGGAGGAGGCGATCGGCCACCTGCCCGACCCGTTCCACCGGGTCGACGTGCGGGCCACCGGGCGGCGGGTGCGGGTACTTGCCGGCGACACGGTGCTGGCGGACTCCACCCGGGCGCTGCTGCTGTCCGAGACCGGGCTGCCCAACCGCTACTACCTGCCGGTGGTGGATCTCGCGGAGGATCTGCTGGTCACCAGCGCCACCCGGACGGTGTGCCCGTACAAGGGCCGGGCCGGCTACTGGTCACTGCGGCTGGACGGCCGCGAGCTGCCCGACGTGGCCTGGGGCTACCAGCAGCCGTTCGGCGAGGCCGGTCGGATCGCCGGATACCGGTGCTTCGCCCACGACGAGCTGCGCACCGAGGTGGACGGCGAGCCGCTCTGAGCGCCCGGCAGGTCGGTACTGGGCGGGTCGGGGCCCGGCCAGCCGGTGCAGCGCACCGGCCGGCCCGAGGTGGCGGAACCACTCGCTGGCGTAGGTGGCGGCGAACTCGGCCGCCGGCAGCCGGGCGGGGTCGACCTGGCTGGCGTGCGCAGTGATCGCGGCGTGCTTGCGTGCCAGGTGGACCGGGTCGCCGGTGACCGCCAGGGAGATCTCCTCGGCCGGCCGGCCGAACCCCCCCGCGGCCGCGGCTGCGGCCTGCCGGACCAGGTGGCCCGGGGCCAACCCCCGGTCGACGGTGATCTGGTAGCGGGCGGCGCCGGTCAGCTCGGCCGCCAGTGCGCCGACCCGGTGGGTGCTCACGTGGTCGGGGTGGCCGTACACCCCGCCGTCGTCGTCGAAGATCAGTGTGTCGGCGGACTCGGCGTGCGCCAGCTCGGCGACCCGGCGCCCCAGCTCCACCAGGTCGGAGCCGGCGAGCGCGCCCGGATGGCCGGTGCCGGGCCGGCCGGGCAGCCCGGAGTCACGCCGCCCGAGCAGGACCAGCCGCTGGACGCCGAGCAGCCCGGCCGAGCGCTCGAGCTCGGTGATCCGCCGGCGGGCGACGGACTCCCCCGGGCGCAGCGGAACCCGCGAACTGCCGAGGTCCCCGGAGGTGGCCATCACCAGGACCACGCGGGCCCCGGCGTCGGCCAGCCGCCGCAGGGTGATCCCGGTGAAGATCGCCTCGTCGTCGGGGTGGGCGTGCAGGGCCAGGACGGTGGAACCGCGAAGATGCATGATCGTGATCGCAGACGTTCGGCGCCGCGGCGCGGCGGGGACTCCGGGGTGGTCTCAGATG
>JAJCYC010000054.1 GCA_029263115.1 Pseudonocardia sp.
GTCCAGGGCGCTGGGGTCGATCGAGGCCCAGTCCAGGTTCGAGGGGTTCCAGCTCTGGTCCTTCGACTTCTCGTAGACGTTGAGCGCCCGACGGTCCTCGATCCGCCAGTCGACCGGGTAGATGTTCGGTGCGGTGATCGACGGCGCTGTCCAGGCCGGGTCGTACCCGGCGGCCGTCCCGACCTCGTGGCTGATGTCCGTCGTCATCGCTGCTCCCACCTCGTCTGCTCGTTCTTCCCTGCCTGTGCACGTGCGTCGATCGCGGCCGTCGAAGACCGTCACGGCATCGTGTAGCCGCCGTTCACGCCGTAGGTCTGTCCGGTCACCCAGCCGCTGCGGTCGCTGGCCAGGAAGGCCACCGCCGCGGCGGCGTCGCTCGGATCTCCGGTGCGGCCCAGCGGGTAGCCCTTGGCGATCCGGGGCCAGAGGTGCGGGGCGAAACTGGCCTCGGTGCCGGGGGTCCGGATGGTGCCCAGAGCCACGCAGTTGACCCGCACGCCGCCGGGCGCCACCTCCTTGGCCACCGCCCGGGTGAAGCCGATCACTGCCGCCTTGGCCGCGGAGTAGACGGCCGTCCTGGGCTCGCCCACCCGCCCCGCCTCCGAGGTCACGCTGACGATGGCACCCCGGCCGCGCTCGAGCATCCCGGGCAGCGCCGCGTGGCACATGTTGAGCACGCCATGGGTGTTCACCCCGAACTCGGCGGCCCAGGTGGCCGGGTCACTGTCGACGAACTTCCGCACGAACCACACGCCGGCGTTATTGATCAGCACGTCCAGCGGCCCGGCGGCGGCCTCGGCGGCGGTGACCATCTCCCGGGCGTCCGCGTGATCGCTCACGTCGCCGGCCACGGAGTACGCGGTGCCCCCCGCGGCGGTCAGCTTGGCCGCGGCCATCCGGGCGCCCTCGGCGTCGATGTCGGCGACCACGACCCGGGCGCCCTCGTCGGCCAACAGTTCGCACATCGCAAACCCGATGCCCCGCGCGCCGCCGGTGACCAACGCGGACCGTCCGCCGAGATCGAGATCCATCCGCGCGGCTCCTCTCGGTTGCTACCGGACCGGCGGGGCCGGCATGGTGACGTACCGGCAACCAAACAACCGTTTGGTTAGAATTCCATTGTGCGGAGCCGGTGTCAACCGCCGTTCGTCCCCCCAGGTCAGTAGTAGATCGGGCCGCGCTGCCCGCCACCGACGACCACCGCGTCACCGGTGATCGCAACGCTGCGCGGGGACGCGAGGAACGCCACCACCGAGGCCACTTCCTCGGCGGTGACCAGCCGACCGATGCTGGTCGTCGCGGCCATCTCGGCCCGAGCCTCGTCAGGGGTGACACCGCGGGCCGAGGCGATCGCGGCGAGCGTCCCGGGCGTGCGCTCGGTGACGGTGTAACCCGGGTGCACGACGGTGACGTTCACCCCGGACGGGCCGAGCTCGTCGGCCAGGTTCTTGGTCATGGCCGCCACCGACACGTTGCGGATCGAGCCCACCATGGACCCGGCGAAGCGGGCGTGTAGTCCGCTGATGTTGATGATCCGACCCCAGCCCCGGGCCACCATGCCCGGCGCGAACACCCGGGCGCACCGCAGGTAGCCGAGCACCTTGGTCTCGACCTCCGCGCGCAGCGCGTCGTCGGTCACCTCGGCCAGCTTCGGCGCCGGGCCCGGTGCGGAGACCCGGGCAGCGCCGTTCACCAGCACGTCCACCCCGCCCAGCAGCTCGCAGACCCGCTGCGCCATCGCCCGCACCGAGCGGTCGTCCGAGGTGTCGGCCGCAACGGCGACCACGCGCCCGCCCAGCCCGGCCAGCCCGGAGGCGGCGGTGTCCAGCGCCACCGGATCGCGCGCCACGAGCGCCACGTCGGCTCCCTCGCCGGCCAGCGCGCGCGCCACCGCCAGCCCGATCCCCCGGCTACCACCGGTGACCACCGCCCGCCTGCCGGCCAGCTCCAGGTCCATCCGCGCGACTCCTCGATCCGCCGACACACACCTCGGCCGACACGGTAGCGGTCAGCACCCGCGATCCGGAGCCCTCGCGGGTGGTGACCACCGTCCCATGGTGTGGTTAGACTTGCGAACGATCACACCCGGTGCGGCGCGGGCTGGCAACCGCAGGCTGGCAACCGCACCCCGAGATCCCAGGAGAAGGCCATGACTCCGATGACTCCGACGACGGGTTCACCCTCGACGACCGCGTCCGGGGACGGCATCGACCTGAAGCGGGTGAAGGCGTTCGCCGGCCGGGTGATGCGCGGATACGCGGAGAGCATGGTCACTCTCATGGTCGACCTCGCCGGCCGCACCGGACTGTTCGACGCGCTCGCCGCCGGACCGGGCACCAGCGCCGAGCTGGCCGAGCGGGCCGGCCTGACCGAGCGCTACGTCCGGGAGATCCTCAACTCGCTGGTCACCGGGGAGATCGTCGAGTACGACCCCGCCGGCGCCGAGTACACCTTGCCCCGCGAGCATGCGATCTGCCTGACCGGCGACGGGGTGCGCAACATGACGCCGGTCAGCCGGGTGACCACACTGCTGGCCCAGCAGGTCCCTGCGGTGGCGCATGCTGTGCGCGAGGGCGGTGGGGTGCCCTACGAGGCCTTCCAACCGGATTTCACCGAGATCATGGATGCCATGTCCCGGGGCCGGATGGACGGTGTGCTGCTCACCGGCATCCTGCCCACGACCGGTGGGCTGCCGGCGCGGCTGGAGGCGGGTGTCCGGGTCGCCGACATCGGCTGCGGCACCGGGCATGCGGCGAACCTGATGGCCCAGGCCTATCCGCGCTCGCAGTTCGTGGGATATGACCTCGGCCAGGAGGCCATCGCGGCGGCGACCGCCGAGGCCCGCGAGATGGGCCTGTCCAACGCCCGTTTCGAGGTGCTCGATGTCACCGCACTGCCCGCCGACCCGCCCTTCGACGCGGTGTTCGCCTTCGACTCCATCCACGACCAGGTCGACCCGGCCGGTGTGCTCGCTCGGGTGCACGACGCGCTCGTGCCCGGCGGGAGGTTCGTGATGGTGGACATCAAGGCCTCCAGCCGCCTGGAGGACAACATCGGCAATCCCTACGCGCCCTGGTTGTACGGGGTCAGCACCCTGCACTGCATGACGGTGTCGCTCGCCCACGGCGGTGCCGGGCTGGGCACCGCGTGGGGCGAGCAACTCGCCCGGCAGATGCTCGCCGATGCGGGCTTCGTGGATGTCAGCGTGCACGACATCCCGGATGTGCCCTACAACCAGACCTATCTGTGCTCGAAAGCCACGGCCTGAGCGGGTCGGTGGCCCCCCAATGAGGAGGGAGAGGAGCTCTCAGGCCGCCCGGACACGGGATACGTACGATGTCCGTATGCAGCTGGCCGCAGAGGGTGCTCTCGAGCTCGACGCCACGTTCTTCGCCGACCCGCACGCGCTGTACGTGCGACTGCGCGAGCAGCGCCCGGTGCTGCCTGTCGTGACCCCGGCCGGGTTGCGGGTGTGGCTGGTCACGCGCTACGACGACGTGCGGGCCGCGCTGAGCGACCCCCGACTGGGCAAGGACAGCGCTCGCTTCTCCGACGTGCTCGACCGGCACCTGGTCGACCCGAACAGCCGGGTGTTCTTCGCCGACGCGATCAACAAGCACATGCTCAGCTCCGACCCGCCCGACCACACCCGGTTGCGGAGGCTGGTCAGCAAGGCGTTCACCGCCCGGTCCATCGCGGCTCTGCGACCCCGGATCGATGCGATCGCCCAGGATCTGGTCGACGAGATGGCCCGGCGGGTGAGCGCGGGCGAGCACGAGATGGACCTGATCGACGCCTTCGCCTTCCCGCTGCCGATGACGGTGATCGCGGAGATCCTCGGAGTGCCCGACCAGGACCGCGACAGCTTCCGCACCTGGTCGAACACCCTGATCTCGCAGGCCCCGGCCGAGCAGCGTGAGTCGGCGGCGCTGTCGATGGCGGGCTACCTCGGCCGGCTGGTCGCCGAGAAGGAGGCTCGGCCGGCCGACGACATGCTGTCGGTCATCGTCGCCGCCACCGACAGCGACCTGGACAGCGACCCGGACGGCGACTTGGAAGGCGGCGGCGGGAGCGATCGGTTGACCGGGACGGAGGCCGTGTCGATGGCCTTCCTGCTGTTGGTGGCGGGCCATGAGACGACCGTGAACCTGATCGGCAACGGCATGCTCGCCCTGCTGGGCCATCCCGAGCGGATGGCCCAGTTGCGGTCCCACCCGGAGCTGACCGGCCAGGCGGTAGAGGAGTTCCTCCGGTTCGACGGACCGCTGAACACCGCGACCTTCCGCCACACCCTGGAGCCGGTGGCGTTCGCGGGTGTCGAGATCCCCGCCGATGAGCTGGTGCTGGTATCGCTGACCTCGGCGAACCGGGACGCGACCCGCTACCCCCGCCCGGACGAGCTGGACCTGACCCGCGACACCGGCCAGCACGTGGCCTTCGGCCACGGGATCCACTTCTGCCTGGGCGCCGCGCTGGCCCGGCTGGAGGGCGAGATCGCCTTTCGGGCGCTGCTGGGCCGGTTCGCCGGCATCGAGTTGGCCGCCGAGCCCGCCGAGTTGGCCTGGCGGTCCAGCATGATCATCCACGGCCTGGACCGGCTGCCGGTGCGGCTGAGCCGGTGAGCCGCCGCTGAGCCCTTCACCTCGGTGACCGGTGCCGCAGACCATCCCGGGGCGGGATCATGCCGGTGGGGGTGACGTCGATGGCCTCAGGTGGTGTCAGCCGGGCGGATCCTGCTCCACCCTCGGGTACCGACCCGAGAAGGGTTGTGGATCGCGCAGCGACCCGGCCTTCGGGTACGGATTGCTCCCCTGGAGCACGGCCGGTGGCACGATCGGGCTGGGCCGCAGCGACGCGGCACCGACCACCGGTCGGATGTACAGGTAGGAGCCGCCGTCGTCGCCGTAGCGGTTGAGTGAGCTGCCGAAGTTGGCGAAGAACGCCGAGA
Source organism: Pseudonocardia sp. (assembly GCA_029263115.1). Lineage (GTDB taxonomy): Bacteria > Actinomycetota > Actinomycetes > Mycobacteriales > Pseudonocardiaceae > Pseudonocardia. The sequence goes on from JAJCYC010000054.1 coordinate 4,949, forward strand.
TCTCCGGGCCGTACGGCTTGATGTAGCGCGCCATCGGGTTGAACTCGCGCAGCAGGTCGACGCCGGTCGGGAACATGTCCCGGGCCTCCTGCCCGAACTCGGGCACCGCGTTCAACGTGTCCGGCGCGTCGTCGAGCACGTCCTGCAGGTGCGGCAGCAGGCCGCGCACGTCCGCGGTGGTGTCCGGCATCTGGTCGAGTGCGCGGTTCAGCTCCGGTGCCGCCCGGCGCAGGTCGGCGGCGACGGGGGCCAGGGCGAGCGCTATCCGGGAGATGTCGGTGCTCGCGGCGGTGGCGCTGTCCAGGACGCCGGGCAGCTTGCGCAGCGTCTGTTCGATCGCGGGCCGTTGCCCGGCGGTCGCCTGGCTGAGCCGGTTCGCGCTGGTCACCAGGTCCGCGATCCGGCCCTGACCGACGTCGAGCGCGTCGAAGACCTGGCGCAGCTCACGGGACATCCGCGACAGATCCTCCGACTGCGCGGCCAGGGTCGCCAGTGCGACATCACCCTGGTCGCCGATGGTGGACAGGCCGCCGGCCACCAGGGCCACCTCGGGTCGTCGGTCGTCCGTCGAGGCCCCCAGCGAGCGGATCACCCCGCTCAGCGAGGCGCGGCTGGGTGCGTCGAAGCTGGCCAGCACGTCCCGCAGGGTGACCGCCGGCCGAACCGCGCTCGGCGGGAGCAGCGAGCCGTCCGGGAACTTCGGACCGGTGCCGTCGGTCAGCTTGACCGCCGGCTGGCCGAGCAGCGACCGTTCGATGATCTCCACGACGGCGCCCTCGTGCAGCGGGGCGGCCATCGGGTCGAGGGTGAGCACGACCCGCACGGTCTGCGAACCCACCCGCTGCAGGGCGTCCACCTTGCCGACGCGCACGCCCGCCTCGAGGACGTCGGCGAACTCCACGGCGTTGCCCACCTGCGCCACGTCGAACGAGACCCGGTAGTGGGTGGCCCGTTCCGAGAACGGCAGTCGCCCACCGGCCTGGGCGTACAGGTAGCCGAGGAACCCGACACAGCCCGCGACGAAAGCGAGTAGGACGGCGGTCCGGAATATCGGGCCGAGGCCCGTGTGGGTACTCGTGTTGGTACTCGTGTCGGTACTCATCGACGGCAGCTCCCGCTCCCCTTGGCCGGGTACGGCCCGATCGGACTGCCACCCTGCTGGTACGTGTTCGTCTCGAGCTCGCCCGGAGCCAACTGCGAGGCCGGGTTGTTCAGGGCGACCATGGCCTGCCCGCGCAGCAGGGAGCCGGCGGGGTCGCGCACGCTGAACGCGGAGTTGGTGTTGTAGATGAACGCGCCGAGGTCGTACATCCAGGGCGTGAGCTGGGAGGTGACGTCGTCCAGGCAGGCGGCGACCGGCCGCAGATCCGCCGCGGACTCCGCCAGATCCTCGGACACCGGCAACAGCCTGTCCACGATCGGCCGGCCCTTGTCCACCACCTCGCGTGCGGCCTCAGCGGTGTCCCGCAGCGGGCCGAGGGCGTCCCGCAGGGCCGAGAGCGCGTCCGGGAGCTCCTCGGAGGCCGCCTGCACGTTGTCCAGGGTCGGGTTCAGCTGCCCGGTGAGGGTGGACATGTTGCCCATCGCCTCCCGCAACGCGTCGGTGGTGCCCGGCAGCTGGCGCAGGGTCTCGCCCAGCTCGGCGTCCCGGTCGGCGAGGGTCTGCAGGGTCTCGCGGGTGGCGTCCACCAGTCCCCGCAGCCGGGTGTCGTCCCGCCCGAGCGCGGCGGAGATCCGGGACAGTGCGGTCACCAGCCGGCGGATGTTGTCCCGTCGGGCCTCCAGCTTGGTCATCACCGGGGTGATGGTGTCCAGCGAGTTGTCCAGGGCGGTGAGCGTGGCGGGCAGCGCGCGTGGTGCGTTGGCCAGCGCGTTGTCCGACTCCGCGAGCAACTGGGTCAGCCCCTCCCGGGTGCGCGCGTCGAAGTGCTCCAGCACCTCGGCCAGCTGCACCGGACGGTCTGTCTGGCTGACCGGGATGGTCCCGCCGTCGGGCAGCAGCCCGCCCGGAGGGCCGCCCGGGTTGAGCGTGATGTACATCTGGTTGAGCGGGTTGATCGATCGCAGGACCGCCCGCGCGTTGTCGTAGACGCGGTGGCCGGGCTCGAGGGCCACGGTGACCAGCGAGGTGTCGCGTTCGGTGGGCACGATGCCCACGATCGTGCCCACCTCGACCCCCGCGATGCGCACGTCCTGCGAGTTGCCGGGGCTGACCGCCACCGCGTTGGCGAACTCCAGCTGGAAGATCTGCCGCTCGGTCCACGGGCCGACGAAGCTCATCTGGGACAGGATCAGCCCGCCCGAGATCACCCCGATGAGGACCACGGCCACGGTGACCGCGCTGTCCCGGGCCAGCCCGGGGACCGTGCGCAGCCGCTCCCACCGTCGCCGCATCGTCATCCTGCTCGCCGTGCTCATCGACCCACTCCCCACGACGTCAGCGGGCTGTCCGGTATGGGCAGGACCGGGCTCTTGCCCTGCGGGCCGGGCAGCCGCACACCGTCGGTCAGCTTCGGACCGAGCGGCATCGGATCCTTCTGGTGCGGCGGGCCGTACATCTCGGCGAGGTAGTCCTGCAGGGACTGACCGAGCGGGCCGGTGCCCTGCAGCATGGTCGGGCCCGCGCCCAACCACACCGCCAGGATGTGCTGGCTGGCGTTGATCGGCTGGGTTGCGCCGTCGGCGTTGGTGACCACGTAGCCGAGCTCCTGGAACATCGTGGTGCCGCGATCGCCGCCCTGCGGGTACTTCGGGGCGTAGCCCTTCCACTCACCGAGGAATGCGTCGATGATCGGTCCGTTGAGCCGGTCCAGCACCGGCCCGTCGAGGTCGTCCAGGACGTCGGTGGTGGTGTCGAGCGCCGGTGTCAGCCGGTCCAGCAGCGGTTCGGCGTCCTCCAGCAGCGGCTCGAGGTCGTCCAGCACCGGGCGTAACTCGTCCAGCGCGGGCTGGAGCTCCTCCAGCACCGGGTCGAGTTCGCGGACCGTCGGGCGGGCGTCGTCGGCGGTGTCGGTGAGCCGGTCCAGCAGCTGCCCGAGCTCCCCGGCGCCGTCGCGGGTGACGCGCAGCGTGGCCGGCAGCGTGGCGATCGTCCGGTCGAACGCGGCGGCGTTGGCGCCGAAGGCCCGGGAGGTGCCGGCCAACGAGTCGACCAGTGCCCGCAGCTCACCCGGGGTGGCCGACAGCTCGCGGGTGGTGCGGTCCAGGTCGGTGATCAGGTTCGCCAGGTCGGCGTCCTGGTTCACCCCGCGCAGCGCGCCGACCACGACACCGGTGGGTCGCAGCCCGCGGGGTGCGTCCTTCAGCAGCGCGGTGAGCGGGGCGCCGACGCCGGCCTGGAAGGTCTCGTCGAGCCGGGCGAGGGCTGCCTGGTTGCTGCGTTGGGCGTCCGGCGGGATCGCCGAGAGCAGTTGCTGGAGCTCGACCGGCAGCCCGGAGCGCTCCAGCGGGATGACCTCCGAGGCGGCTTCGCCGGGCTCCCCGCCGGGGTGCAGTTGGACGAAGTAGGTGCCGCCCAGCAGGGTGGTCGGTCGCACCTCGGCCCGCGGGGTGGCCCCCAGCAAGGCCCGGGTGCCCCGGTCGACCTTCAGCGTGATCAGCACCGGCCCGTCGTCCTGGTCCCGGACGCGCTGGACCACGCCGACCTTCGCGCCGGCGATCTTCACCGCGCTCAGGTTCGGCTGGAGCTTGTAGTCGCGGGAGAGCTCGACGGTGATCGTCTCACCCGGGCTCAGCGCGGTGGTGATCGTCGGCTTGGCGAACACCAGCACGATCGCGACGGCGGCGCCCGCGAGCAGGATCAGGCCGGAGCGCACCGGATGGCGTTGCAGGGCAGTCGTGGAGGGCATCGCTCATCTCCCGGGGATCGGGCCGCCGCTGGGATCCTGCTGCCGGTAGGCCTCGCCCGGTGCCGGGTACGGGTCGGTGGTGTCCTTGATCTGGTTGCCCAGGGCCGCCGTGACGCCCGGCACCGCGATCATCACCCGCAGGTGGTGCTCCCACCCGTCGTGCCCGCCCAGCGCCGAGGAGGCGTTGAAGGTGAAGGTGTTGGCGTCCGGGCCGTGCGGGGCGAACACGCCCAGGGGGGTGGCCACCGAGGTCAGCGCGTCGCGCGTCTTCTCGGTGAACGGTCGCGCGTCGGCGAGGGTGTCGCTCAGCTCGGTCACCGCGGGCTTGGCGTCCTCGACCACCGGGGGCACCGAGTCCAGCGGCTCCGGCGACTCCCGGAACACCCCACGCAGGTCCGGGGTGGAGCGGCCGAGGGCTCCCGCGCCGGAGCGCAGGATGCCGGTGGCGGCGCTCACGTCGGCCACCGGCGGCCCCGCGTCGCGCAGCGCCGCTCGGGCGGCGCTCAGCGTCCCGGGCAGCCGGTCCAGGGTGTCGGACAACGGCTTGCCGGCGTCGACCTCGAGCGCGCGCAGCGTCGTGTCGGTCTGGGCCATCAGCTCGGTGATCTGGCGTTCCCGGCCGGTGAACCGCTCCGAGAGCCGTTCGGCGGAGGTCAGCAGCCCGGGCAGGTCGGTCCGGGCGGACGCCAGCGTGGCGCCCAGGGTGCCGAAGTGGGAGACGTCGTCGGGCAGGGTCGCCACGAACCGGTTCAGCCCCGGGCCGTACCCGAACAGCCCACCGCCGAGCTCGTTGAGCGTCGTGCGCAGGCCGCTGCGGGTGGGCGGGTCGAACGCGCTGAGCAGGGTGGTCAGGTCGTGGCTGGACTCGGTCCGGTCGGCCGGCAGCACCTGGTTGCCGAGCAGCCCGGCCTCCGGGGTACCGGCGCGCAGTTCCACGTGCTTCTGCTGCAGCGCCGACTGGTCCCAGATGCCGGCGTAGCCGTCGCGGTACATCGGCACGCCGTCCTGGACCTCCATGGTGACCACCGGACTGCCGTCGACCAGTTCGATCGCGGAGACCTGGCCGATGCCGATGCCGTTCTGCCGGACCTGGGAACCGACCTGTAGCTGGCCGATGTCGTTGAACGCGGCGCGGACCAGTACGGCGGGAGTGCCGGGCAGGCGACCCTTGTTCGCGGTCAGCGCGACGTAGCCGAGCACGAGGGCCACCGCCACCGCCACGAGCCCGATGAGGAAGTTGCGGGCGGCGACCTTGGATGGATACATGATCAGGTCACCCTCCGCCCAGCAGCCGGCTGAACATGTCGTTCTCCTGCTCGGGGGTCAGCTTGGTGGCCCCCCGGGAGCCGGAGGAGCCGTCCGTTCGCGGTTCGTCGTCCGGGGTGGTGTAGCTGCCGTTGTCCGGTCCGTCGGGGTTGGGCAGCGACGGTGGCAGCGGCCGGATCGGCTCGGTGTTGGAGCGGTCCGGGCCGGTGGGGTTGGGCGGCGCCGGGTTGAACGGGTCGTTGCGGGTGTCGCTCAACGGCGGCAGCAGGCTGAGCCCGGGCGTCGCCGCCGACGACGGGGTGACGGCCAGCTTGAACCTGAAGTAGTGCGCCAGGCCGTCGAATCCGTTGGCCGACATCGACCAGTCGGCCATGAAGTCGAACAGGTTCTCCAGCGCGCTGGGCACCCCGGACGGGTGAGCGATCAGGTCGTGGTTCAGCGACCGCACCGACTCGCTCGTGTCGGCCAGGCGCTCGGCCGCCGGCCCCAGCTCCTGCACCACCGGACGGGCCTCGTCCAGCATCCGGTTGGCCCGCTCCAGCAGCTCAGGCAACGACTCCAGCGCCGGACGGGCGGCATCGGCGAACGCGCGCAGCTCGCGGCTGGTATCCACCAGGTGATCGGTCAGCGGTCGCACACCGGACAGCACCTCGGCGGTGTTGTCCGCGGCCGTGGCGAGCTCGGTCAGCGTGGTCCGCGCCTCGGTGAGCGCGCCGGGCATCTGGGTCAGGCCGGCGTCGAGATCCTGGCGGTTCGCCGCGACCACGCCGAGGGTGCGGCGCACCGAGTCCACCAGGGAGTCCATCGGGTCGGCCATCGCGGTGGCGTTCTTCTCCGCGGACACCACCAGGTCGTCGAGCACCGCGTTCTGCTGGTCGAGCAGGACCGAGGCCCGGTCGAACTGGCGCAGCGCCGCCGGGAAGGCGTCCATCGACCGCGCGACGTTGCCGCCCTGCCCGGCGATGCTCTCACCGAGCGTGCCCACCAGGGCGGCCAGGCCGGTCGAAGCGGACCGGTCCAGCGTCGAGATCACCTCGTCGACGTCGACCGCGGCGCTGGTGCGCTCGCGGGGGATGACCAGCGGCTCCGACATGACCGGCGCCGCTGGGCTGCCCCGCTCCAGCGCGATGAACCGCTCCCCGAGCAGGCTCACCGGCTCGATGCGGGCCGTGGCGTCGGTGCGCAGCGGCAGCACCGAGCGGTCCAGCGACAGCACCACGTCCGCGCCGTCGCCGACGATGCTGATGGCGGCGATGCTGCCGACCAGGGCGCCGTTGAGCTGGACCTTGTTGCCCGCCACCAGCGGACTGGCGTCGAGGAAACGCGCGGTCACCAGGGCCGGCTCGGGCTGGGAGCCGAGGGCACGCACCGCCAGCCAGCCGCCCGTGGCCAGCAGCGTCAGCACGAGCAGCACCGGCAGCGCACGCCGGCCCCGGGGCCGGGAGGTGATCACGTGGGTCATCGCGGAGCGCTCCCGCCCGCGTCGGTCCAGGGCTGGTCGACCAGTTCGCCGGGCAACGGGCGGAAGTTGACCCGCTCGCCGGGGGCGGTGACCGGTGGGTTGGCGTTGAGGGTCGTCTTGCCCTCGGTGACCATCGGGATGAGGAAGTGGCCGTTGGAGTCGTACCCGGCGAACAGGTTGCCGAAGTTGGTGACCAGCCCGATCGCCTCCGGGGTGTAGGGGCGCAGGAACTCCAGGGCCGGGGTGACCCGATCGAAGGTGGTGTCCAGCTGGGGGAGCACGTCGGTGGCGGAGCCGAGGAAGTCCGGCGCCACCCCGAGCAGATCGTCGGCGGCCTCCAGGGTGGGCCCGAGCCGGTCGGCGACGGGTCGCAGCCGCTCCAGCACGGGGTTGAGGTCACCGGCGACGGCGGGCAACCGCGCGGCCGCCGG
>JAJCYC010000055.1 GCA_029263115.1 Pseudonocardia sp.
ACGTTCAGCTACGGCCTGGTCGACGCGCAGATCTTCGTGGTGGACGTGGCCGGCGGGGACAAGGTGCCGCGCAAGGGCGGTCCCGGGGTGATCCGCTCGGACCTGTTGGTGATCAACAAGGTTGACCTGGCCCCGATGGTCGGCGCCGACCTGGATGTCATGCGCGACGATTCCGAGCGGGTCCGGGAGGGCCGACCGACGGTGTTCACCTCGCTGCGGGATGAGCCCGGGGCTCCCGAGGTGGCCCGGTGGGTGCGTGACAGGTGGGCCGTCGAGGTGTGATGAAGGCCTGCGCCGAGGTGGAGGTCGAAGCCGGCCGGCGGATCCGGTGGAGCGCGGCGCCGCCGGTGGTGCTGCGCCGGACCGGGCCGACGCGGGTGCACCTGGTGGCGGCGGCCGGCGGCCCGCTCGGCGGTGACCGGTTGGAGCTGCGGATCCGGCTGGCCGAGGACACTGAGCTCACCATCGGCTCGGCCGGCGCCACGGTCGCCCAGCCTGGCCGCCCGGGTTCGGGGCCCGCGTGCTGGATGGTTGCCGCCGAACTGGCCGTGGGGGCCCGGCTGCGCTGGGCGCCCCAACCGACCGTGGTGTGCGACCGTGCGGAGCTGCACGCGATCGTGCGGGTCACCCTGGCCGAGAGGGCGTCGGTGCTGGTGCGCGAGGAGGTCCTGCTCGGCCGGTACGGCCAGCTCGGCGGCCGGTACCGGGGCACGCTGTCCGTCGACCGGGTTGGAGTACCCCTGTTGCGGCACACCACCGTGCTGGACGGCGCCGACCCGGCGCTGTGCGGCCCGGCCGGTACCGGAGGGGCGTCGGCGGTCGGCTCGTTGCTGGTCGCGGGTCCCGGCTGGTGCGCACGGGGCGGGGGCGACCGGACCAGCGAGAGACGGGAACCTGGCGAGAAGCCGGATTCCGGGGAACTGCCCGGCGTACGCTGGGCGGTGTCGGAACTGGCCGGCGGCGGAGCGACGCTCCTGCTCGCCGTCGGCGAGAGCCCGAGGGTGGCCGAACTTCTCGACGGGGCCGGGAGTTCGACGGGGCTTGACAGCGGTCGGCACTGACCGGCACCGCCGACCCGGAATCTCCGACGGGCACCGCCGACCGGTGCCGCCGACCGCGACGTCACGGAGTCGAAACACCGGTGGAACCACCACGCCACACCTGACAGGTGTCCTTGCAGACGACTCACTCGAAGCGGTGAGGCGCACCTAGGGTTCCGCCGGTTCCCCGGAGTCGGGCCTGGTCCGAGAGGTGCAGACGGGCCGGACGGTGCCCGTTCCACGGCGGGACAAAAGCCCGGGAGGTCGACCATCCCGGCCGCCGCACGGTCGGGACCAGACCCCGGAGGGTCCCTGTGTCCCACTCCCATCCGCATTCCCACCGGCCCAACGGGTCCCTGCACGACAACTACGGCCCCGAGGCGCGGTTCGCGCTCGAGGCCGAGGCCACCCTGCCCACCACGAAATGGGAGGAGGAGATCGCCCGGGGTCTGGAACTGGGCCTGCCCGGCGCCGACTCCATCGTCGACAAGCGCATCCCCACGTTCTCCCGCGGCGAGCTGCCGCACTTCGGCGGGATCAACACCTTTCTCAAGGCGCCCTACGTCGAGGACGTCCGCCGCTGCGGCGAGTACGACGTGGCGGTGCTCGGCGCGCCGTTCGACGGTGGCACCACCTACCGATCGGGCACCCGGTTCGGCCCGCAGGGCATCCGCAAGATCTCCGCGCTCTACGGGCCGTACAGCTTCGAGCTGGGCGTGGACCTGCGCGAGTCGATCACCATCTGCGACCTGGGGGACATCTTCACCATCCCGGGCAACATCGAGAAGACCTTCGACCAGATCAGCAAGGCGGTCGGCCACGTCTACGAGTCCGGGGCGTTCCCGGTGGTGCTCGGCGGTGACCACTCCATCGGCTACCCCACGGTCCGTGGCGTCGCGCCGCACCTGAACGGCGGCAACCTCGGGATCATCCACTTCGACCGGCACGTGGACACCCAGGAGACCGACCTCGACGAGCGGATGCACACCACCCCGTGGTTCCACGCCACGGACATCCCGAACGTCCCGGCCAGGAACCTGGTGCAGATCGGCATCGGCGGCTGGCAGGCGCCCCGGCCGGGGGTGAAGGTCGGCCGGAAACGCGGCACCACGGTGATGACCGTGACCGACTGCGTCGAGATGGGCATCGAGGCGGCCGCGCAGCGCGCCCTGGACGTGGCCTGGGACGGCGCGAAGGCGGTGTGGCTGTCGTTCGACGTGGACTGCCTGGATGCCGCCTTCGTGCCCGGCACGGGTTGGCCCGAGCCGGGCGGGTTCCTGCCCCGTGAGGTGCTCAAGTTCATCCAGATCATCGCCGACGCGGCCCCGCTCGCCGGGATCGAGGTCGTCGAGTGCTCCCCGCCCTACGACAACGCGGAGATCACCGCGTTGATCGCCACCCGGGTGATCTGCGACACGCTGGGCTGCCTCGTGCGCTCTGGTCACCTGCCCGCCCGGAAGGAGCAGCAATGATCATCATGGGAGTGGCCCTCGGTGTGCTGATCGTGATGGCGGTCGGTCTGGCGGTGGCGCGCAAGGTCGACGGCGACAGCACCAACTTTCTGGTGGCGGGCCGGTCGCTGGCGCTGCCGCTGTCCGCGGCGGGTCTGATGGGCCAGGCCGTCGACTCCAACGCCACGCTGGGCAACACCGACCTGAGCTACGGATTGGGCTTCTGGGCCGGGGTGAGCCTGCCCCTGGGTCTGGGGTTGTGCCTGTTGCTGACCGGCATCTTCTTCGCCAAGCCGATGAACCGGATGGGCCTGCTGACTCTGCCGGACTTCTTCCGGCAGCGCTACGGGCGCGGCGTCGAGGTGGCCGCCTCGGTCTTGATGATCTTCAGCTTCTGCATCCTGCTGGCCGGCAACCTGGTGGCCGGCGGGTTCCTGTTCGAACGCTTCCTGGGTACCAGCTACACGGTCGGCGTGCTGATCATCGTCGGGGTGGTGCTCACCTACACCCTGACCGGCGGAATGTTCAGCGACGCCTACACCGCGTTCCTGCAGATGATCATCACGGTGATCGGTTCGGCCGCGCTGCTCATCTGGGTGGCGATGGAGTACGGGATCAGCAGCCCTGCGGGCATGGGACCGCTGGACCTGGGTCAACTCGGCGACCCCGGACAAGGTGCGGTGATCAACTGGGCCACGCTGATCGCGCTCGGCATCGGCGACATCGTGGCCATCGACTTCATGCAGCGGATCTTCTCCGCGCGCTCGCCCGAGGTAGCCCGTCGGGCCTGCTTCGTCGCCGCCGCCGGCACCGCGATCGTCGGCATCCCGTACGCCCTGGTGGCGCTGTCCATGCACCGGGTACTCGGGGACGCCGCCGCGACACCGGTCCTGTTCACGGTGCTCGGCGACCTGGCGCCCGCAGGGCTGGCGATCCTGGTGCTCTCGGCGATCATCGCGGCCTCCTGCTCCACCGCGAACGGCGTCATCCTCGGGTCGGCGGCGGTGGCGGTGCGCAACATCGCCGGGTTCGACCCCCGGCCGTCGGGCGGGCGGGACCCGCTGCTCCGGGCGGTGCGGATGACCATGCTCCCGGTGGTGGGGGTGGCGATCCTGTTCGCGCTGCGGGTGCCGCAGACCGGCATCCTGCTCACCCTGGCGTTCGATCTGCTGTTGGCCGCGCTCGTGGTGCCGTTCGTGTTCGGCCACTTCTGGGGCCGGCGCAGTAACGCGGCCGCGGTGGCCGCGATGGTGGCCGGCAGCGTGGTGCGGCTGGGGTTGTTCGTGCTCACCCCGACGATCTACGGGGTGGACAACACGCTGCTCTACGTGCCGAACTCGGTGCTCGGCGCCGGGTTCGACGGCTGGCCCACCTTCCTGGGCGGATTGGCGTCGCTGGCGGCCTTCGTGCTGGTGGTGCTGCTCGGGCAGCAACACCGGGCACCGGCGCGGCGGATCCCGTCGCCGCGCGCCGGCTCCTACGGCGCTCCGGCGAACCTGGCCGCTCGACCCGATTCGAGGTCGGCACACGAGCGGGTGCTCGCCTCGCCGCCGGGGTAGCCGGGGGAGGAGCGCACCGTGCCGGGTCAGCCGGCGAGCGTCTCCCGCTCGACCCGCCCGGCGATCCACATTCGAACTCATTGTCCCCAGCGGCGGGGGCCTGGCTGTTCCGCGCGGGCCGGCTCCCGCACGCTGGTCGGCATGCTGACGGGGTTGGTGTTCGGGCTGGTCGGGGTGCTGGCGGGGGCCGGCGCGCGGGTGCTGGTCGGGCGGTTGCGGCGTGGGGCCCGGGTCCCACCGCCGTGGTGCGAGCTGGTGCTCGGTGGGCTGTGGGCGGCGGTCGGCTGGTGCTGGGCGGCCAGTGTGCTGCCCCCGGTGTGGCTGCCGCTGCTGCTCGGGCTGGGCTGGCTGGGGGTGGCCGCCGGCGCGGTCGACCTGGCCTGCCGGCGCCTGCCGGACGCGCTGACCCTGCCGGCGTTGCCGGCCGCCCTGGCGCTGTGCGTGCCGCTCGGGGCACCGGCGATCGGGCGGGCGCTGCTCGCGGCCGGGGTGTTGTTCGGCGCGCACCTGGCGGTGCGGCTCGTCGCGCCGGGGGCGCTCGGCGCCGGTGACGTGAAGCTGGCCGCCACGCCGGGTGCGGCGCTCGGGGCGGTGTCCTGGCCGGCGCTGCCGGTCGGGGTCGGGCTCGCCGCCGTACTCACCGCACTGGTGGCCTTGGTCGCGCTGGCAGTGGGCCGCTTGGGGCCCGGCGGGACGGTGCCGCACGGGCCGGCGATGCTCGCGTCCACCTGGCTGGTGGTGACGGTTGCCGCACTGGGTCCGGCGGCCGGTGTCGGCGGCGCGGCAGCGTGAGAGGATCGAGTCGTGCTGCGCTGGATCACCGCG
>JAJCYC010000056.1 GCA_029263115.1 Pseudonocardia sp.
CTCAGCTCAAGGTCACCCAGGTCAAGAGCACCATCGGTAGCAAGCAGAACCAGCGGGCCACCCTGGCCACCCTCGGGCTGCGCAAGATCCGGCAGTCCGTGGTCCGGGAGGACACCCCCTCGGTTCGCGGCATGATCGCCACCGTGCGCCACCTGGTCACGGTGGAGGAGGTCGACTCGAAATGACCATCAAGATCCACCACCTGCGTCCGGCCCCCGGGTCGAAGACGGCGAAGACCCGGGTCGGGCGCGGCGAGGGCGGCAAGGGCGGCAAGACCGCCGGCCGCGGTACCAAGGGCACCAAGGCCCGCAAGACCGTGCCGGCCACCTTCGAGGGCGGCCAGATGCCGATCCACATGCGGTTGCCGAAGCTCAAGGGCTTCCGCAACCGCTTCCGCACCGAGTACCAGGTGGTCAACATCGGTGACCTGGCACGGCTGTTCCCGGACGGCGGCACCGTCGGACCGGACGAGCTGGTCTCGGCCGGGGCGGTACGCAAGAACGAGCTGGTCAAGGTCCTCGGCGACGGTGACCTCGGGTCGGTGAAGCTGACCGTGAGCGCGCACAGGTTCTCCGGCAGCGCCAAGGAGAAGATCGCCGCCGCCGGCGGCACCGCCACCGAGCTGTAGCTCCGGCGGCAGTCAGGCCCCGCCCGGTCCGCGCCGTCGGCCCGGGTGGGGTGCACCAGATGCCGCCCCGGGACCGCGCCGACGTGTGCGTTACCCTCGGGTGTCGGCGTGCCGGTCGTCGTGGCCCCCTTCGCGGACGGCCCCAATCGGCTCCACCATCGGCGGCTCGCCCGGTCAGTCCGGCCGGGGCCCACTAGCGGGAGGATCCAGGAGTGCTGAGCGCGTTCCGGTCGGCGTTGGCCACGCCGGACCTCCGTAAGAAGATCCTCTTCACCCTCTCCATCGTCGCGGGGTACCGCCTCGGTGCGACGTTGCCGTCGCCCGGCGTGTCCTACCTGAACGTGCAGGAGTGCATCCGTCAGGTCGAGGGCGGCGAGAACCAGAGCGTCTACGCGCTGATCAACCTGTTCAGTGGCGGCGCGCTGCTCCAGTTGTCGATCTTTGCCCTGGGCATCATGCCCTACATCACCTCCAGCATCATCGTGCAGCTGCTGACCGTGGTCATCCCGCGGTTCGAGCAGCTGAAGAAGGAAGGGCAGTCGGGTCAGAACAAGCTGACCCAGTACACCCGCTACCTCACGATCGCGCTGGCGGTGCTGCAGTCCACCGGGATCGTGGCGCTGGCCGACCGGGGCCAGCTGTTCGGTGACTGCGACGTGCCGGTCATCCCGGATTCCGGCATCTACCCGCTGACCATCATCGTGATCACGATGACCGCGGGGACCGCCGTGATCATGTGGCTGGGCGAGCTGATCACCGAGCGCGGCATCGGCAACGGCATGTCGCTACTGATCTTCTGCTCGATCGCCTCCCGCATCCCCGCCGAGGGCGGCGCCATCCTGGAGAGCCAGGGTGTCCTCGTCTTCAGCGGTGTCTGCCTCTTCGGGTTGGCGATCATCGCCAGCGTGGTCTTCGTCGAGCAGGGCCAACGTCGGATCCCGGTGCAGTACGCCAAGCGGATGGTAGGTCGCCGGATGTACGGCGGCACCTCCACCTACCTCCCGTTGAAGGTCAACCAGGCCGGGGTCATCCCGGTGATCTTCGGTTCGTCGCTGCTCTACCTGCCGGACCTGATCGCCCGGCTGGCCGGCAACTCGGGTGGCCCGTTCCAGACCTTCGTGCAGACCTACCTGGTCAACCAGTCGAGCCCGGTGCACATCGCGCTGTACTTCGCCCTGATCGTGTTCTTCACCTACTTCTACGTCGGCATCACGTTCAACCCGGACGAGCGGGCCGACGAGATGAAGAAGTTCGGCGGATTCATTCCGGGTCTGCGGCCGGGGCGCCCGACAGCCGAGTACCTGAGCTTCGTACTCTCCCGGATCACCCTGCCTGGTTCGCTGTACCTCGGCACTATCGCGGTGCTGCCGAACTTCTTCCTCGGCATCACCCAGACCGGCCAGAATCAGAACTTCCCGTTCGGCGGAACCGCCGTGCTGATCATGGTCGGGGTCGGTCTGGACACGGTGAAGCAAATTGAGAGCCAGCTCATGCAGCGCAACTACGAGGGTTTCCTGCGTTGATGAGAGGCTGGATCTAGGTTTCGAAAGCGGTCGAGACACACGGGCGAGGAAGGTCGGTGGCTGGAGTGCGAGTGGTCCTGGTAGGTCCGCCGGGGGCGGGCAAGGGAACGCAGGCGATCCGGCTGGCCGGGAGCCTCGGTGTACCGCACATCTCCACCGGTGACCTCTTCCGGGCCAACCTGAGCCGGCGCACCGAGCTGGGTCTGGCCGCGCAGCGGTTCATGGACGCCGGTGAGCTGGTCTCCGACGAGGTGACCGTCGGCATGGTGGCCGACCGGTTGACCGACCCGGACACCGAGAACGGCTTCATCCTCGACGGCTTCCCGCGCACGGTGGCCCAGGCCGACGCGCTCGCCGAGCTGCTGGCCCGCGACGACCACGAGCTCGACGCGGTGGTGGCACTCGAGGTGCCCGAGGACGTGGTGGTCGCCCGGCTGCTCGGGCGTGGCCGCGGCGACGACACCGAGGAGGTGATCCGCCGCCGCCAGCAGATCTACCGCGAGGAGACCTACCCGCTGCTTCGGCACTATGCCAGCCGGACGGTCACTGTCGACGCCGTCGGCGAGGTCGAGGAGATCACCGGGCGGGTGCTCGACGCGCTGCGCACCCGCACGTGAGGCCCCGCTGATGCGTACCTCCTTCGCCGGCCTGCGGGCCGGTCTGGCCCGGATCGGTGGTCGGGGCATCCAACGCCGCACCCCGGCGGAACTGGCCGCGATGCACGTGGCCGGGCAGCTGGTGGCCCGGGCGCTGGCCGCGATGAGCGAGCACGCCAAGTCCGGCGTGAGCACCGGTGAGCTCGACGAGCTGGCCGAGCAGATCATCCGGGACGGCGGCGGGGTGCCGTCGTTCCTCGGTTACCACGGCTTCCCGGCGAGCATCTGCGCCTCGGTCAACGACCAGGTGGTGCACGGCATCCCGTCGCGGGCACAGGTGCTCGCCGACGGCGACCTGGTGTCACTGGACTGCGGGGCGATCGTGGACGGGTGGCACGGCGACGCGGCGGTGACGCTCGAGATCGGTGTGGTTCCGGCGAGCGACTCGGCCCTGTCGGCCGCCTGCCGCTCCGCGCTGGACTGCGGGATCGCCGCCGCGCTGCCCGGCGGGCGGCTCTCGGACATCTCGCACGCGGTGCAGGCCGCATGCCAGGCGGCGGCGGCCCGGGACGGCGTGGACTACGGCATCGTCGAGGACTACGGCGGCCACGGCATCGGCGCCGAGATGCACATGGACCCGTTCCTGCCCAACGTCGGAGCCCCGGGCAAGGGGCCGCGGCTGCCGGTCGGTGGGGTGCTCGCGGTGGAGCCGATGCTCACCGCCGGCACCACGAAGTCCGACACGCTGGACGACGGGTGGACCGTGGTCACCGCCGACGGTTCCCGCGCGGTGCACTGGGAGCACACGGTGGCGATCACCGAGGACGGCCCGTGGGTGCTCACCGAACGGAGCCTGCAGAGTGAGCATTGATACCGCACCGGTCGGACAGACCACGTAGCGCGACACAATCCGCACCCGGGAGTTATCCTCGACACGCCGGGGGCCCTGTCGACTGGACGTCGTCGCCGTCGTGGTCGATGCTCCACCGGTGACTGCAACTTCTGAGGTGGCGGCCGGCCACCGGCCCCGGGTGGGTGTACCCCGGGAGTCCGGAACCGGCGAACGCAGGGTGGCGTTGGTGCCCAAGGTCGTCGAGCGGTTGGTCGGCAAGGGGCTGGACGTGGTGGTCGAGTCGGGGGCCGGTCTCGGCGCGCTGCTGCCCGACGATCTCTACACCGGAGCCGGTGCGAGGATCGGCGACCCGTGGGACGCCGAGGTGGTGGCGAAGGTGGCCCCACCCAACGACGACGAGATCGGCCGGCTGGGCCGGGGCACGATGCTGGTCGGATTCCTGGCGCCGCTGACCAACCCGGAGATCGTCGGAAAGCTCGACGCCGCCGGGGTGACCGCGTTCGCCATGGAATCCATCCCGCGGATCTCCCGGGCGCAGTCGATGGACGCGCTGTCCTCCCAGGCGAACGTCGCCGGGTACAAGGCGGTGCTGCTGGCCGCGGAGCGGTCCACCCGGTTCTTCCCGATGCTCACCACAGCGGCGGGCACGGTGAAGCCGGCGCAGGCGTTGGTGCTGGGCGTCGGAGTGGCCGGGTTGCAGGCGCTGGCCACCGCGAAGCGGCTGGGCGCGCGCACCACCGGCTACGACGTGCGCCCGGAGGTGGCCGACCAGGTGCGCTCGCTGGGCGCCCAATGGCTGGACCTGGGCATCGAGGCGGTCGGTGAGGGCGGCTACGCCCGGGAACTCACCGAGCAGGAGCGGGCCGAGCAGCAGAAGCGGCTGGAGGAGGCGATCGGCGGCTTCGACGTGGTGATCACCACGGCGAACGTGCCCGGGCGCAAGGCGCCGACCCTGGTGACCGCGGTGGCGGTGCAGGGGATGAAGGCCGGCAGCGTGGTGGTCGACATGGCCGGTGAGTCCGGCGGCAACTGCGAGCTGACCGAGCCGGGCGAGGTCGTGGTCAAGCACGACGTCACGATCGCCTCGCCACTGAACCTGCCGGCCACCATGCCCGAGCACTCCAGCGAGCTGTACTCCCGCAACGTGGCCGCGCTGCTGGAGCTGATGATCGACGACTCGGGCGCGCTGAGCCCGGACTGGTCCGACGAGGTGCTGGAAAAGTCGTGCGTGGCCGGTAGGCCGGCGAGCGCGCGTGCGGGGGGTGAGAGCTGATGGACTCCGGACTGTTGGCCAACCTGGCGATCCTCGTGCTGGCCGGCTTCGTCGGCTTCGCGGTGATCTCCAAGGTGCCGAACACGCTGCACACGCCGCTGATGTCGGGCACCAACGCGATCCACGGCATCGTGCTGCTCGGCGGGATCGTGGTGCTCGGACTGGGTGGTGACGACCTCGACGTGCTGAGCAAGATCCTGCTGGTCGTGGCGATCGCGTTCGGCACGATCAACGTGGTCGGCGGCTTCCTGGTCACCGATCGGATGCTGGGCATGTTCAAGGGCCGTGGACCGGGCAAGGCCAAGACCGCCGCCGGCGCCGGCACCGAGGGGAAGAGCTGATGCAGACCCTGGTCGTCTCGCTCTACATCGTCTCGTTCGCCCTGTTCATCTACGGCCTGATGGGCCTGACCGGCCCGAAGACCGCCGTGCGCGGCAACTGGATCGCCGCGGTCGGGATGGGTATCGCGCTGGTGGCCACCCTGCTCATTCCCGGAATCTCGAACTGGGTGCTGATCGGGCTCGGCATCGTGATCGGCACGCTGCTCGGGGTGCCGTCGGCCAAGAAGGTCAAGATGACCGCGATGCCGCAGATGGTGGCGTTGTTCAACGGGGTGGGTGGTGGCACGGTCGCGCTGGTCGCCTGGGTGGAGTTCCGGGACGACCCCGGCTACTCCACCCACCCGACGTACTTCGCGGTGGCCTCGCTGTTCTCGCTGATCATCGGCTCGGTGTCGTTCTGGGGCTCGTTGGTCGCGTTCGGCAAGCTGCAGGAGATCCTGCCCGGCAGCCCGATCGGTCTCGGCCGCGCGCAGTCCGCGCTGAACGGGCTGCTGCTGGTGGCGGCGATCGTGCTGGCCGTGCTGATCGTTCTGGGCGGCACCAACGAGCTGCTGATCATCGGGGCGCTGCTGCTGTCGGCGGTGCTCGGGGTGATGGTGGTGCTGCCGATCGGTGGCGCGGACATGCCGGTGGTGATCTCGCTGCTCAACGCCTTCACCGGGTTGGCCGCCGCGGCCACCGGGCTGGCGCTGTCCAACACCGCGATGATCGTCGCGGGCATGATCGTCGGTGCCTCCGGTTCGATCCTGACCGACCAGATGGCCAAGGCGATGAACCGCTCCATCCCGTCGATCGTGGCCGGCGGCTTCGGCGGGTCGGGGGCGGCGGTGGGCGGCGGCGACGGCGGCGACCGCACGGTCAAGGCCACCAGTGCCTCGGACGCGGCCATCCTGATGGCCTACGCCGAGCAGGTCGTCGTGGTGCCCGGCTACGGGATGGCGGTGGCCCAGGCCCAGCACGCGGTCAAGGACATGGCGAAGCTGCTGGAGTCCAAGGGGGTCACGGTCAAGTACGCCATCCACCCGGTGGCCGGCCGGATGCCCGGGCACATGAACGTGCTGCTGGCCGAGGCCGACGTGCCCTACGACCAGCTCAAGGAGATGGATGACATCAACGGCGACTTCGCCCGCACCGATGTCGCGCTGGTGATCGGGGCCAACGACGTGACCAACCCGGCCGCGCGCAACGACCCCAGCTCGCCGATCCACGGCATGCCGATCCTGAACGTGGACGAGGCGCGGCAGATCATCGTGCTCAAGCGGTCGATGAACTCCGGGTTCGCCGGGATCGACAACCCGCTGTTCTACGACGACAAGACCTCGATGCTGTTCGGTGACGCGAAGAAGTCGGTCACCGAGGTCACCGAGGAGCTGAAGGCCCTGTAGCCCCGCCGGCCCCCTCGGACTTCGCACACCGGGCAGGTTGGATATGCGAAGTCCGAGGTGGGCCGTCCAAGGGGTGGGCTATCTCGTCGGCGGGCAGGCGCCAGCCCAGTACGGCGGCCGGCCCAACCTCTCGCCGACCGGGCCGGCCAGTGCCATCGACACGGGCATCAGAGCCAGCGACGCGAAGAAGTCCAGGCCGGATACCCGACCGAGCAGCCGGGGCGGTACCCGCCGCTGCAGCAACGTCCCCCAGATCACGGCCAAGGGCAACCTGCCGGGCCGGGGACGACGATGCCGGCCCGACCGGCCGGACCGCTCTGGTCGGCCGGACAGGCATGGCTGCGGGGTGGACCGGTCCGGACGCTGATCCCGGCGTGGCGGCACTCAGTACCCGGTTCTCAGTGGCTCCGCAAGGCCACGTACACTAGACGACACGGCGCGCGATGCGCTGGTTCCGTCGTGCCTCCCGCACTTCAGGTCCCGGTGTCGGCGCGTGTCCGAACACCGGAAGCTGAGTCACGAATCGCGGAGGACATGGCCAAGAAAGACGGGGCACTCGAGGTCGAGGGCCGGGTGGTGGAGCCACTGCCGAACGCGATGTTCCGGGTGGAGTTGGAGAACGGCCACCGGGTTCTCGCGCACATCAGCGGCAAGATGCGGCAGCACTACATCCGCATCCTTCCCGAGGACCGGGTCGTCGTCGAGTTGTCGCCGTACGACCTGACCAGGGGCCGCATCGTCTACCGGTACAAGTGATCGAGCCTGCGGGGTTCCAGCAACAGCGCAGCTCACGGCACGGCACGGCAACGGTGGGCACACCGGGCCGGTGACGTGACGACCATCGAACAAAGAGAGCGACGGACGTGAAGGTCCAGCCGAGCGTCAAGAAGATCTGTGACAAGTGCAAGGTGATCCGCCGACACGGGCGGGTCATGGTGATCTGCGAGAACCTGCGCCACAAGCAGCGCCAGGGCTGAACGGGGCTCGTCGAGCCACGCTCAGCGTCGATCACCCGCACCGCGCGGATCCACAAACAGATGAAGCCTTCCGATACCTGCCCGCTCATGAGGAGCGGGTTCTCCCCCGGGATTCCAGGCCGGGGCCCGGTGTCACCCGCACGCCCCCGGGGCGTGCCGGGTGGCGGCGCCGGGGCGGGTCGGAAGCACACCTGGACACGATTAGAGGAGACAGCCGCCGCATGGCACGACTTTCCGGCGTCGACCTCCCCCGCGAAAAGCGGATGGAGATCGCGCTGACCTACATCTACGGGATCGGCCGTAGCCGGTCCAAGGAGATTCTGGACGCCACCGGGGTCAGCCCCGACCTGCGCGCCCGGGACCTGTCCGACGAGGACCTCACCAAGCTGCGTGAGTTCATCGAGAACAGCTACCAGGTCGAGGGTGACCTGCGCCGCGAGGTGCAGGCCGACATCCGCCGCAAGATCGAGATCGGCTGCTACCAGGGCATCCGGCACCGTCGTGGGCTGCCGGTGCACGGCCAGCGCACCAAGACCAACGCGCGCAGCCGCAAGGGCCCGAAGAAGACCGTGGCCGGCAAGAAGAAGGCGGGTAAGAAGTAATGCCTCCCAAGACCCGCTCCGGCGGCGCCGCCCCGAAGAAGGTGCGGCGCAAGGAGAAGAAGAACGTCGCGCACGGCCACGCGCACATCAAGAGCACCTTCAACAACACGAT
>JAJCYC010000057.1 GCA_029263115.1 Pseudonocardia sp.
CACGTCGCCGGTCAGCGCCAGCTCCATCAGCCGCTTGCGGCCCACGTTGCGGGCCACCGGCACGGCCGGGGTGTGGCAGAACCAGCCCGCCTTGCCGCCGGGCAGCGCGAATCCGGCCGACTCGGCGGCCACCGCCAGGTCGCAGGACGCCACCAGCTGGCATCCGGCGGCGGTGGCCAGCGCGTGCACCCGGGCGATCACCACCTGCGGGACGGACTGGATCAGCCCCATCAGCGCGGTGCAGCGGCGCAGCAGTTCGCGCACGCCGCCCAGGTCCCGGGCCGCCACGTCGTGGAAGTCGTGCCCGGAGCAGAACACCGGACCCTCGCCCGCCAGCACGATGCCGGTTGCGTCGGACCGACCGGCGGCCTCGAACGCCGTGTGCAGCTCGCCGAGGTGGTCCCAGGTCAGCGAGTTGCGCCGCTGCGGGCGGTTCATGGTGACGCGGACAGTGTCGCCGTCCTGTTTGACGATCAGATGCTGGTATTCCGGCATGTTCCGACCGTAGACCGCCCGCGGGCCCGTGCGAAGGTCCGCCCGCAAGGTCGATCCGCCGGGTGCCCGTCCGACGTGTCGCTGCCGGCGCCCTGGTCGAGTTCTTCGACGCCACCGGACCCATCGGGGGCTGAACCGGGTGGCCGCCCGATCTCAGGCGCGGAAGGCGGCGCGACGGGCGCGGCGGTCCCGCTGGGCGCCGATGGTCCACGCCGGGAGGCGCGCGGGCGGGTAGACGGTCGCGGCGAGCGCGAGCTTCCGGTCGTGCAGCTGCGCGAGCCGGGACGGCTCGAAGCCACCCGTCGCCTCGGCGGGCACCGGGTCGGTCGCCGTACCGGCCACCGTCCATCCCGAACCCGCCTCGATCAGCGACCGGTGCTTGACCTGGTAGTAGGCGGGGTGCACGCTCACGGCGAGCCCGCGCGCGCCGCCGGCCGCGGCCAGCAGATGGAAGTGGAACCGGGTGGAGATCCATGCCTGGTGCGCGCCGATCGGGAGGCCGTCCCGCCAGAGCTCGCTGAACGGGTAGAAGCGGGCCCCGGGCAACTGGTGCTCGATCAGCCCGTAGACCTCCCGGTCGGCACCGGGGACCCCCTCGACGAACCCGACCTGCTCGGCCGCCGCTCCCCAGCGGCGCAGCGTGTCCAGGATGCGCCCGGCGAGCCGGGCCGGCTCGACCTGGCTGGCGTCGGACTGGGCGCACACCATGTAGGCGGGGTGCGCCCGATCGGGCGGGGCGTCGTTCCCGTTGCCGTCCCGGGTGTTGCCGCTGGGCGCGTCGGCCGGGCGGGCGACCGCGAGGAACGCGTCGTCGCAGGTCAGAACCGCATGGCCGACCCCGGCCCCGGCCAGCAGAGCGGCGGACGGTTCGTCGCGGACGTCGACCACCGCGAAGCTGCGCAGCAGCGCGCCGAGCAGTTCGGCGGTGCCGGGCGCGGCCGGGCACAAGCCCTGCCCGGTGGCCACCGCCGTGGCTCCGCCGGCCCGCGCGGCGGCCGCTGCGCCGGCGACCAGCCCGATGTGGGCCGGCCACAACCCGGCCAGGTAGCCCCCGCCGAGCAGGTGCACCACATCGGCCCGGACGAGCTGTTCGAGCCCGGCGACCAGCCTCGGTGCCTGCCCCGGATCAACGACGGCACGCTGGACCCAGGCCGCGAGCCGCCACGGCTCGTGCTCCGGGGCCTCCCGGCACAGTCGCCACAGGGTGTCCACGATCCGCAACCGCGGGTGCAGCCCCCCGACCAGCAACTGTGCTGTGCCGGGGGACTGGCAGTCCAGCCACACGTCCGCGTCGGGAGCGGTGACCGCGAGGTGACGCAACCACCCGGCGGTGATCAACTCGTCGCCGTAGTTGGGGTATCCGGCCGCGCTGATCAGGTAATAGCACGCACGTTTTGTCGACACTTTTCCGCGTACCTCACCCGTTTCGGCGACCATTGCCCGTGTGAACGGGGCCTATTTCATCACGGAGCGGTGATCTGGACCTCCAGTGCCGCGTCACCCTGCGCGGTGGTGTTGCCGGTAGGCTTGGCGGTGATCTTCGCCTTGTCGACCCCGGCGCCGGTCAGCACCGCGACGATCGCGTCCGCCCGCTGCTCGGACAGCGCCTGGGACTTCGCCGCATCGGCGTAGCCGGCGTGGGTGAGCACCGAGATACTCGCCCCGGTCGTCTTGACCACCCCGGCGATCTGCTGCAGCGACTGGGTGTCCTCGGCGCTGAGCTGGGCACTCTGGGTGGTGAAGGACACCGGGTTGACCTGCAGCAACTGCTGGATCTGCTGGCTCGCCGCAGCCGCGCCGGCCGCCCCGGCCCGCCCGGCGGCGTCCGCCGCTTGTCCCGCGGCGTCCTGGCCCGCGCCGAGCGCGCCGGATGCCGCATCCTGGGCGTCCCCGCAACCGGCGACCGCCACAACCAGGGCAGCCGCGCTCACCGAACCGCCGATCAACCGGCGAAGTCCGTTCATGTCATTCCCCCATGGTCCGTGAATCCTGATGTTGCTGACCCGGTGACT
The DNA here is from genome assembly GCA_029263115.1 of Pseudonocardia sp. GTDB lineage: Bacteria > Actinomycetota > Actinomycetes > Mycobacteriales > Pseudonocardiaceae > Pseudonocardia. Next base: position 2,508 of record JAJCYC010000057.1, read on the forward strand.
TTGACGCACCAGACGTCAGATCGCATTCGCGGTACAGAGTAGTGTCGGTCACCCACACGGCTTGCGGCCCCATCGGCCGAATGGCGGTCGTACCGCTCGCCACTACCCCTCGTGCAGCAGCAGCAGGGCGTAGGCCGCGATGCTCTGCGCGTCGGTGATCCGGCCGTCGCGGATCATCGCCGCCACCTCGTCACGGGCGAACCAGGCCGTCCGCATGTCCTGCTCGGTGTGCTCGCGGGCCGGCGGCCCGGCGGTCAGCTCGGTGGCCAGGTACACCCGCCCGCGCTGGCTGGACATGCCGGGAGCCACGTCGAGCAGCCCGAGCGGGGTCATCCGGCCGGCCCGCAGTCCGGTCTCCTCGGCCAGTTCGCGGCGGGCCAGCTCCAGCGGCTCGGTGTCCGCCCGGTCCGGCGCGGTGCCCTGCGGGAACTCCCAGCGGCGCAGTCCCAGCGGGTAGCGGAACTGCTCGACCAGGTGCATCCGGCCGCCGTCCAAGGGCATGACCAGGGCGTAGTCCGGTTTGTCGATCACCCCGAAAATGCCCGGAGAGCCGTCCGGACGGACGATCGCGTCCTCCCGGACGACCATCCACGGGTTCACGTACACCTGCCGGGTGCTCAGCCGTTCCACATCCGGGCACGGTATAGCGTGGCCGTGTGTAGTCTCTGGCCAGTGCGTCTCGTCATCGCCCGTTGCCAGGTCGACTACCTGGGTCGGCTCACCGCACACCTGCCGATGGCACCCCGGCTGCTACTGGTCAAGGCCGACGGGTCGGTCAGCGTGCACGCCGACGACCGGGCCTACAAGCCGCTGAACTGGATGAGTCCGCCGTGCTGGCTGGACGAGCGGCCCGGGGTCTGGACGGTACGCAACAAGGCCGACGAGTCGCTGGTGATCTCCATCGAGGAGGTGCTGCACGACTCGTCGCACGAACTCGGTGTCGATCCGGGTCTGGTCAAGGACGGGGTGGAGGCACACCTGCAGGAGTTGCTGGCCGAGCACCCGACCACCCTCGGCGACGGGCTGACGCTGATCCGCCGCGAGTACATGACCGCCATCGGCCCGGTCGACCTGCTCTGCCGTGATCCGGGCGGCGGCACGGTGGCGGTCGAGGTCAAGCGCCGCGGCGAGATCGACGGCGTCGAGCAACTGACCCGGTACCTGGAACTGCTCGGGCGCGATCCACGGCTGTCGCCGGTCACCGGGGTGTTCGCCGCCCAGCAGATCAAGCCGCAGGCCCGCACCCTCGCGCTCGACCGGGGCATCCGGTGCGTGGTGGTCGACTACGACGGCCTGCGCGGCATCGAGCGCGACGACCTCCGTCTGTTCTGACCCCGGCTGTTCTGACCCGGGCGAGAGCATCGACACAGCCGCGACCGGCGCTGCGGCACGTAGGCTCACGGCACCGACGGACGCCGTGCCCTGGAGGTCGACGATGACCAGCTCCGAGGCCACCGCCGGCGTGGCCGCGACGTTCGACTCGCTCGATCCCCGGACCGGGGAGTTCGTCGGTCGGCACCCGGTGCACGACGGAGCTCAGGTCGAGGCTGCGGTGCGTCGGGCGGAGCCGGCCGGGCGGTGGTGGGCCGGACTGGGATTTCGTGGCCGCCGGTCCCGGCTCGGGACCTGGCGCAAGCTGCTGGTGTCCCGGATGGACGAGCTCGGGGAGCTGGTGTCGGCAGAGACCGGCAAACCGGCCGACGACGCCCGGCTGGAGCTGATGCTGGCGATCGACCACCTGGACTGGGCGGCGCGCAACGCCCGGCGGGTGCTGGCGCGCCGGCGGGTCCATCCCGGGCTGCTGTTGAGCAACCACCGGGCCACGGCGGCCTACCTGCCCTACGGCGTGGTCGGGGTGATCGGCCCGTGGAATTACCCGGTGTTCACCCCGATGGGCTCGATCGCCTCGGCGCTGGCGGCCGGCAATGCCGTGGTGCTCAAGCCCAGCGAGTACACCTCCGGGGTCGGGGTGGCGCTGGCCGCGACGTTCGCCGAGGCGGTCGGTGAACCGGACGTGTTCCAGGTGGTCACCGGCCACGGCCGGACCGGGACGGCGCTGTGCCGGGCCGGAGTGCACAAGCTGTCGTTCGCCGGTTCGACCGTGACCGGCCGGCGGGTGCTCGCCGCCTGCGCGCAGTCGCTGACCCCGACGGTCGTGGAGTGCGGCGGCAACGATCCGCTCATCGTCGACTCCGACGCGGACCTGTTGGCCGCCGCCGAGGCCGCCGTGTGGGGCGGCATGTCGAACGCCGGGCAGACCGCCGTCGGGGTGGAGCGGGTGTACGTCGTCGAGCCGGTGGCGGACGAGTTCCTCGAACGGGTCGCCGAACGGGCCAGCACGATCCGCCCCGGTGGCGAGCCGAGCGCGGACTTCGGCCCGATGACTCGTCCCGGGCGGGTCGACGTCGTCGCCGACCAGCTGCGGGAGGCCCTGGACCGGGGTGCCCGCCCGGTGGTCGGCGGGCCGGCGTCGGTGCGCCCGCCCTACGTCGAACCGCTGGTGCTGGCCGACGTGCCGGAGGACAGCCGGGCGATCACCGAGGTCACCTCCGGGCCGATGCTGACGGTGAACCGGGTGCCGGACGTCGACGAGGCGGTGCGGCGGGCCAACGCCAGGTCCCACGGGCTGGGCGCAGCGGTGTTCTCCGCCCGCCGCGGCGAGGAGATCGCCTCCCGGCTGCGCTGCGGAATGGTCGCGGTGAACGGCGTGGTCACGTTCGCGGCGATGCCGGCGTTGCCGTTCGGCGGGGTGGGCGACTCCGGGTTCGGGCGGATCCACGGTGATGACGGCCTGCGCGAGTTCGCCCGGGCACAGGCGGTGACCCGGCAGCGGTTCAGCACCCCGTTCTCGCTGACCAGTTTCTCCCGCAGCTCCTGGGGCATGCGGACGCTCGAGCGACTGGTCCGGGCCAGATACGGGTGATCTGCGCCTCCGGCGCGACGTGCGGGCGCTCGGGGTGGCAGGATCGCGGCAGGCTCATCGAGGAGGTTCGGGGTGGCTCGGCAGTTCGAGACGGTCGGCGTGGTCGGTTTGGGCACCATGGGTGCCGGTATCGCGGAGGTGTTCGCCCGCAACGGCCTTCGGGTGATCGGCATCGAGCAGGACAGCGGCGGCGCCGACCGGGGCCGCACGCACCTGGAGCATTCCACCGCGCGGGCCCAGGCGCGGGGCAAGCTGAGCGCCGAGGACGCGGCGGCGCTGCTCGACCGGATCACGATCAGTACCGAGCTGGCCGACCTGGCCGATGCCGACCTCGTGGTCGAGGCGGTCCCCGAGCGGCTGGACCTGAAGACGCGGCTGTTCGCCGAGCTGGACAAGATCTGCCGGCCCGAGGTGATCCTGTGCTCCAACACCTCCTCGCTGTCGATCACCGAGCTGGCGGTGCACACCGGACGGCCGGGCAAGGTGGTCGGGATGCATTTCTTCAACCCGGCGCCGGTGCTCAAGCTGGTGGAGCTGGTCCGCACGGTGGTCACCGAACAGGGGGTGGTCGACGACGTGGCGGGGTTCGCCGGCACGTTGGGCAAGGTGCCGGTGGTGATCGGCGACCGGGCCGGGTTCATCGCCAACGCGCTGCTGTTCGGCTACCTCAACCACGCCGCGCAGATGTACGAGAGCCGCTATGCCTCCCGGGAGGACATCGACGCGGCGATGCGCTTCGGCTGCGGCTACCCGATGGGCCCACTGGCGCTGCTCGACCTGATCGGGCTGGATACCGCCTACGAGATTCTGATCACCATGTACAACCAGTCGCGCAGCCAGATGCACGCGCCGACACCGGTGTTCAAGCAGATGATGACCGCCGGGCTGCTC
>JAJCYC010000058.1 GCA_029263115.1 Pseudonocardia sp.
CCGGAGTCCGGCGAGACCACCGCGATCTCCCGGTCGGCGTAGTTGTCCCGGATGTAGCCGGCCAGCAGCGGCATCGCCCACAGGTGGTCCACCGGGCCGTCGAAGAAGCCCTGGATCTGCGCGGTGTGCAGGTCGACGGTCATGATCCGGTCGGCGCCGGCCACCTTGAACATGTCCGCCACCAGCCGGGCGGAGATGGGCTCGCGGCCCCGGTGCTTCTTGTCCTGGCGGGCGTAGGGGTAGAACGGCATGACCACGGTGATCCGCTTGGCGGACGCACGCTTCAGCGCGTCCACCATGATCAGCTGTTCCATCAGCCAGTCGTTGATCGGGCGGCAGTGGCTCTGCAGTACGAAGGCGTCGCACCCGCGCACCGACTCGTCGAACCGGACGAAGATCTCGCCGTTCGCGAAGTCGTGCGCGGACTGCGGGGTGATGGTGACGTCGAGGTGCTTGGCCACCTGCTCGGCGAGTTCCGGGTGCGCCCGACCGGCGAAGAGCATCAGGTTCTTCTTCGGCGTGGCACTCATCGCACTCATCGTTTGACGGCCCTCCTGGGCGTTCTCAGGCGCGTTCAGCCGGCGTGGCCGTCCCGCCCGGACTCGGCTCCGGCTCGTACAGTGTCACCCGAGTGAGACCGAATCACCGAATTCGCCCCGTCGGTCCGGTTCGGTGGGGTGGCTGTGTGGGTCGCCCGCTGGGCGGCGTCGGCGGCCGGGGTGCCTGGTCGCCGACGCACCACCCAACCGTCGATGACCCGCTGTTCACCAGCGGAAACGGCGAGGGCGCCCGGCGGTACGTCCTCCCGGATCACCGCGCCGGCCCCGGTGTAGGCGCCGTCCCCGATGGTGACCGGAGCCACGAATGTGTTGTCCGAACCGGTGCGGGCGAACGCGCCGATCACCGTTCGGTTCTTGGCCACCCCGTCGTAGTTCACGAACACCGAGGAGGCGCCGATGTTGGCCTGCTCGCCGATCGTGGCGTCCCCGACGTAGGTCAGGTGCGGCACCTTGGTCCCCGCGCCGATCTCGGAGTTCTTCACCTCGACGAAGGTGCCGATCTTGCCGCCCTCGCCGAGCCGGGCACCGGGACGCAAGTAGGCGAACGGGCCGACGCTCGCCCGTGCCTCGACCACCGCGCGGACCGCGTGGGTGCGCAGCACGGTGGCATCCGGGCCGACGGCGCAGTCGGTGAGCGTGGAGTCCGGCCCGACCACGGCGCCCTCGTCCACCGACGTCGCGCCGTGCAACTGGGTGTGCGGATGCAGCGTGACGTCGGGGGCCAGCCGCACGCCGATGTCCACCCAGGTGGTACCCGGGTCGATGACGGTGACCCCGGCACGCATCCAGCTCGCCAGGAGCCGGCGGTTCAACTCGGCCCGTACCTCCGCCAGTTGCAGCCGGTCGTTGACCCCCAGCACCAGCCACGGGTCGGGGCAGCGCAGCGCGCCGATCCTGCGACCGTCGCGGTAGGCCATGCCCACCAGGTCGGTGAGGTACTGCTCGCCCTGGGCGTTGGCGCTGCCCTCGGGGGCGGCCAACCGGGCCAGCCCGTCCCGCAGCACGTCGATCTCGAACACGTAGACCCCGGAGTTCACCTCGCGCACCGCGAGCTGCTCGGGGTCGGCGTCGGCCTGCTCGACGATCGCGCACACCGGGCCCGCCGGGTCGGCCGCGTCCGGCCAGCCGGCCCGGATGATCCGGCCGTAGCCGGTGGGATCGGCGAGCTCGGCGGTGAGCACGGTCACCGCGTTGCCGCCGGCGGTGTGCTGGCCGAGCAGCCCGCGCAGGGTGCCGGCGTCGAGCAGCGGAACGTCGCCGTAGGTGACCACGACCGGGCCGATGACCGTGGTCGGCACCGAGTCCATCGCGCAGGCCACCGCGTGCCCGGTGCCGCGCTGCTCGGTCTGCACGGCGAGCATCGGTTCCCGGCTCAGCTCCCCGGCGAGGCCGGCGACGTAGGCGCGTACCTGGTCGAGCCCGTGTCCGGCGACCACCACCAGGTGCTCCGGGGCGAGCGCGGCCGCCGCGTGCAGGGCGTGGCCGAGCAGTGCCCGACCGGCGATCTCGTGCAGCACCTTCGGTGTCGTCGAACGCATCCGGCGTCCCTCGCCGGCCGCGAGCACGACCACCGCGGCCGGGTTCGGCGCGTCCGGGAGCTCGGCGCACGCACTCCCGGTGCTGATGCTCGTTCCGCTGGCGCTGCTCTCGGTGCTGATGCTCGTTCCGCTGGCGCTGCTCTCGGTGCCGCCGGTTCGGGCGTCGGGGCCGCCCTGGCTGGCCTGGTGCATCGTGGTTTCCCCCTGCCTCGTCGCGGAGTCGCGGAACGACCGGGTCACCGGGTGCGGATGGTGACCGTCCGCGACGACCGCCGACATCTACGACGGGCCCCATCGTAGGCATGGTTCCGAGGATCGTCGCGGTCACGGCCGTGCGAAGCGGTCGCCGCCCTCGTCACGCAGTGCAACGTGGCGTTACCCGGGGGTAGCTCATCGTTACTGATCGTCGCACGATAGTCTTGCGCTGCTCCCCAGAGGCCGTTCGATCGAGCGCTGGTCGGCCAGCCCGCGACGAGGGTTCCCTTGCCGTGAAAGGACCGTGCATGTCTGAGTTCCGGACCCGCCGGCGTTTGTCCCACCCGCGTCGGATCGCGGTCGTGCTGACTGCGCTGCTGGTGGGCCTCGGCGTGGTGTTCACCGGGATCGGCAACGCCGATGAGGCCGACGCGGACCGCGACGGCGGCCTGGGCTCGGCCGCGCCGCTGGAGGAGACCGAGCGGTACTACGCCCGGCCGGGAGACGGTCGCGTGCAGCGGTCCGAGGGGGACCGCGAGGCCCGGGTCGAGCGTGAGCGGGCCGAGCGTGAGCGGCGGGCCGACCGGGACGAGGACCGCGACGCCAGCGAGGAGCGGGACGCCGACGACTACGACGACACGGGCTTCGACGACGAGGGCTCGGAGGACGACCTGTACGTGCCCGACGAGCTGGCCGACGAGCTGGTGCCGGGCACGCCGTGCACCAAGAGCGCGACCGCCTGCGTGTCGATCGGGGCCAAGAAGTCCTGGTTGTTCACGAAGGACGAGGTCGGCAACACGGTGATCGACCGTACGGCCACGGTGAGCACCGGCGGCCCGGGCAAGGAGACCCCGCTCGGCGACTTCGTGGTCGAGTGGAAGAACAAGAACCACCGCAGCAGCGAGTACTTCGCCCCGCACGGCTGCAAGCCGGGCACCCCAGGCTGCCTGGGTGCGCCGATGAACTGGGCGGTGTTCTTCGCCCAGGGCGGCATCGCCTTCCACGAGGGCACCCTGAACCAGCGCTCGTCGGGGTGCGTGCGGCTCAACGCCGCCGACGCCGAGTACTACTACACGAGCCTGAAGCTCGGCGACAAGGTCGAGGTCCGCGCCTAGGCGGTCACCGGGCCGTGCGTGCCTGGCCCCGGGCGCAGACGGTCGCCGGGCTCGATCCGGTGGCCCGCTGAGCACTCCAGTCGCACGCCCACCGAGCCGCCGCAGCCCTGGTGGCGTAGCAGCACCGGGGGCCCCGCGTCGCCGGCCAGGTGGGCGTCGCCGAAGGCCATCAGGGCCAGCAGCACCGGTCGGAGGTCCCAGCCCGCGGCGGTGAGTCGGTACTCGTGCCGGGTGCGCCGGCCGGGCTGCCGGTACTCGACCCGCTCGGCCAGGCCCGAGTCGACCAGCCCGGCCAGCCGCCTGGACAGCACGTTGCGCGCAATCCCGAGGTGCGCGGCCAGCTCGTCGAACCGGCGGATCCCGTTGAACAGGTCGCGCAGGATCAGCACCGTCCACGGCTGGCCGACCAGCGACATGGTCCGGGCGATCGAGCAGGCCGGGCCGGCGGGCACGCGGATCGATGTCGGATCGGGCATGACCTCGATCATAGCCATTGGGTTGCCCGCAGAGACTCAGCTACGGTGATGCTAGGTAGCGATCGGAAACCTAGGAGGCGCGCGGTGGCGGAGCGGCCGGTCGTGGACCGGAAGGCGACAACCCGGCGGCGGGTACACGAATGGGAAGACCCCGCCCGCGCGGCGACGGCCGCCGCCGCGCTCGACGGGTTGGGGTTCCTGCGCGCGGCGGCCGCCGGCGAGCTACCCGGTGCGCCGGTGATGGCCACCCTGGGCTTCGCGCTGGCCGTGGTGGAGCCCGGGCGGGTGGTGTTCGAGCTGCGACCCGAGGAGTTCCACTGCAACGCGATCGGCGGCGTGCACGGCGGGGTGTACGCGACGGTGCTGGATTCTGCCACCGGCTGCGCCACCCACTCGTTGCTGCCGGCCGGCGTCGGCTACACCAGCCTCGACCTCACGGTGAAGTTCCTGCGCGGGGTCACCGTGGACGCCGCGGCGGACGGGCCGCTGCGCTGCGAGGGCACCGTGGTGCACCTGGGCCGGCGTACCGCCCTGGCCACCGCAGAGCTGCGCGGGCCGGACGGGCGGCTGTACGCCACGGCCACCAGCAGCCTGCTCATCCTGCGCGACTAGCCTCGCACCCATGCTCGCGCGTGACGTCGTCGACCGGTTGTTCCCCGCCGACCTGCCCGAACCCGCCCACTGGGAGACCCGCTACCCGCCGAGGGCACTGCCCGAGGGCGCGCTGGTGACCCGGTTCGCGCCCAGCCCCACCGGCTTCGTGCACATCGGCGGGGTGTACACCGCGATGATCGCCAAGGACCTCGCGGACCGCTCCGGCGGCGTCTACTTCGTGCGCATCGAGGACACCGACCAGTCCCGCGAGGTCGCCGGCGTCACCGAGCAGTTCGACCGGGCCTTCGACTACTTCGGCATCGGCTCGGACGAGACCGCCGACGCCCCCTACGGCCCCTACCTGCAGTCGGCCCGGGAGTCGATCTACCTCAGCCACGTGCGTGAGCTGATGCGCTCCGGCCGGGCCTACCCGTGCTTCGCCACCCGCGAGGAGCTCGAGGAGATCACCCGTCGGCAGACGGCCACCAAACTGCCCACCGGCTACTACGGCTCCTGGGCCCTCTGGCGTCCCGGATCAGCACAAGCCGACCCGGCGGAGGTGGCCGCGAAGCTCGAGGCCGGCGAGCCGTACGTGGTGCGGTTCCGCTCGCCCGGGGTGGAGGGACGGGTCAGCTTCGACGACGTGATTCGCGGCCGGCTGGAGCACGAGGCCAACCGCAACGACGTGGTGATCCTCAAGTCCTCGGCGCCGAGAGGCGCGTCAGCGGAACGAGCGTCCGCGCAGAGCCCCCGGCTGCCGACGTACCACTTCGCGCACGCCGTCGACGAGCACCTGATGCGGGTGAACCTGGTGGTCCGCGGCGAGGAGTGGATCTCCTCGGTGCCGCTGCACCTGCAGCTGTTCGAGTCGCTGGGCTTCGAGCCGCCGGCCTACGCGCATGTCGCGCCGCTGATGAAGACCGACGCGGGCAACAAGCGCAAGTTGTCCAAGCGCAAGGACCCGGAGGCGTCGGTCGAGTTCTACCTCGACGCCGGCTACCCGGCCCCGGCCGTGCTGTACTACCTGCGTGGGCTGGCCAACGGCCGGCTGGCCGAGCTGCCGCTGGAACAGGCGCTGGCCGAGCCGATCCGGCTGGCCGAGTGCGGGGTGGCCGGGCCGCTGGTCGACATGGTGAAGCTGGCCGACATCGCCGGCGACCACATCGCCACGCTCACCGGACCGCGCATCCTGGACGCGGTGTGCGGGTGGGCCGCGGTCCGTGACCCGGAGCTGGTCGAGGTGCTCGCCGCCAACCGTGAGCTGGCCGAGCGGGTGGTGGACGTCGAACGGGTGGGCGTGGCGAACCCGCGCAAGGACCTGGTGCGCTGGTCGGACTTCCGCGGCCTCTACGGCTTCTTCTTCCCGTCGCTGTTCACACCCGTGACCGACGCCGCGGACGAGCGGCTCGGCGGGCTGGACAGCGCCCTGGTGCGCAAGCTGACCGCCGACTTCGCCGACCACTACACCTGGTCCGACGAGCAGCCGGAGTGGTTCGGTCAGGTCCGTGAGCTCGCCGCCCGGCACGGCTTCGCGCCGAACCCCAAGGCGTACAAGGCCGACCCCGACGCCTACCCCGGCATGCTCAAGGACGCGGCCAACGTGCTGCGGGTGGCGATCACCGGTGCCACCCGCAGCCCCGACCTGCACCAGGTCTGCGGCGCGCTGGGTGCCGATGAGGTGATCCGCCGACTGCGCGCCCTGGTGGGTTGACGAGGTCCGCGCTGCCCACCGTGAGTGCCGATCGCCCGCGGGCATCGAGCCGCGGCCCGATGCCACTCGTCGCGCCCGGCCCGCGACCGGTGGGGAGACCTCGGTGACCTGAGTGCGGGTCGACTCCGTCCGGCGCAGTGGATGCCCCCGGCCGGCCCCGTCCATCGGCGCTGGGCGCGCTGCCGGGGCCCGTGGACGACGGCGACGCAACCGGCCTCTCAGGTCGGGCCGGGCGCCGGACACCGCGCCATACAGTCGCCGCTATGCGACCCGGACAGGCACGGCTCCTCTGGGCCGGCGCGTTCCTCGCCGTCCTGCTGGGGCCGGTCCTGCTCGGGCTGGTCAACGGCAACGACAACCCGATCGCGGCGCAGTTGGCGGTGCAGAGCGGGGTGCTGGCCACCTCGCTGATGGTGGCCGCCGTGGTCGCCCCGTCCCGGTTGCGCTCGCTGACCCGGGCGCTCGGCATCGACGGCGTGCTCGGGGTGCACCGGGCGTTGGGTCTGCTGGTGGCGCTGCTGGTGACGGTGCACATCGTGCTGGTACTGGGCACGAACCCGGGCGCCGTCGTGCTGTTCGACCCCCGGCAGTGGACCCGGCCCTCCCGGGCGGCGGTGACCGCGACGTGCGCGCTGGTGCTGCTGGTCGCGCTGGCGGTCACCCGCCAGCGGGCGGGCCGGTGCTACGCCCTGTGGCGGTGGCTGCACCTGGGCCTGGGGTCGATCCTGCTGGTGGCCACCGCGCTGCACGTGTGGTGGCTGCGGCACCTGGTCACCGACCCGGTGCTGCGGTCGGCGTTCGGGGTGTTGGCGGCGGTGCTGGTGGCGGTGCTCAGCCACCGCTGGGTGTGGCGGCCGTTCCTCGACCACCGGGACGCCTACCAGGTACTGGAGGTCCGTCCCGAGGGCCCGGGGGTGCACACCCTGGTGATCGGCCCGCGCCGGGAGCGGCACGGGCGGCCGGACGCGGCGATGCGCTTCGAGCCGGGACAGTTCGCCTGGCTGCGGGTCCGGCGCTCGGTGGCGGCCGAGGAGCACCCGTTCACCATCACCTCCAGCGCCCGGGACAGCGACTCGGTGGCCTTCACCATCCGCGGTGTCGGCGACTTCACCTCGGCGGTCGCCGACCTGCACCCCGGCGACCCGATCTGGGTGGACGGCCCGCACGGGGCGTTCACCTGGGACGAGCGTGCCCGGACCCGGGTGCTGGTGCTGATCGCGGCCGGCGTGGGCATCACCCCGATGATGAGCATGCTGCGCACGCTGGCCCACCGCGGCGACCACCGCCCGGTGGTGCTGATCAGCGGTGCCCGCACGGTCGAGGACCTGCTGTTCCGCGACGAGCTGGCGCGGCTGCGCGAGCGGCTGCGGCTCACCGTGGTGGAGGTGCTCAGCGCGCCACCGCCCGGTTGGTCCGGCCGAACCGGGCGGGTAGACCGGATGTTGCTGGCCGACGTGGTGCCCGGCGCCGGCACCGACGCCGCGACGGACATCGGCGCGGGGATCGGCGGTGTCGTTGCCGGCCGGCGCAAGGTCGAGTACTTCGTCTGTGGCCCGCCGGGCATGGTCGCCGGTGTGGTCGACACGCTCGACGAGCTCGGGGTCGACCCCGCCCGGGTGCACACCGAGCAGTTCGACATGGTCTAGAGAGAGGTGTCCGTGCTCCCCGCAATCCGCTTCGTGCGCTGGGCCGTACTGGGTTCGGCACTGGTCGCGGTGCTGGTCTCGGTCCTGCTGGCCGGCCGGTCGCCCTCGTCCCCGCAGTCGGTGACGGCGCTGCTCGGCGACGGCACCCAGCCGACCGCCTGGGGGCCCCTCGGGGCGTCGGACCGCGATCTGTTGATCAAGGTGCGGCAGGTGAATCTCTGGGAGGGCCCGATCAGTGAGCTGGCCGCCCAGCGGGCGACCGACCCGGCGGTCCGCGAGGTCGGCCGCAAGCTGGGCGTCGAGCACGCGCAGCTGGACGCTTCGCTGCGCGGGGTGGCGGACAAGCTGAACCTGGTGCTGCCCAGCCAGCCCAACGACGGCCAACGGGTCTGGATGGACGAGATCGGCCGGGCCGGCGGGCCCGAGTTCGACCGGGTCTACGTCAACATCCTGCGCTCGGCGCACGGCGAGGTGATGCCGCTGGTCGAGGGGGTGCGCGCGGGTACCCAGAACCGGCTGGTGCGCCAGTTCGGCATCCAGGTCGGCGAGTTCGTCGGCCGGCACATGGACTACCTGGAGAGCACCGGGATCGTCGACTACTCGCTGTTCCCGCCGTCCACCGCGCCGGCCGCCCGGTTGCTCGCGATCGGCGGCTACAACGTGCCGGTCACCCTGGTGCTGTTCGTCGTCGCGGTGCTGCTCGCCGCGGCGGTCCTGCGTGGCCTGGGCCGCTCCCGGACCCGCTCGGCCGCCCGCGCGGACCGGGCCGGACGGGTCGATCGGGTGACCCGGTGGCGCGCCCGGCTGGCCGCCGTGATCGCGCCCGGATCGGTCGGTGCCGGCCCGGGGCAGGTACCCGGCGCGCAACTCGGGCCGCTGCCCGGACCCGGTGGCCCCGCTGGGTGCGACCAGGAGCACGCCACGGTCACCACCGCCGAACTGCTCGCGGTGCTGAGCCCGGTCCGGCCGGAGCCCGTGCCCGGGCCGGGCACCGGTGGGGGACACCGCCCGGCCGGTCGGGCCAACCCCGCCGGTCGGGCCAACCTGGTCGACCGGCGCCCGCCCCGACTGCGCCGGCCCGGCGACCGCGCCGTCCGCGACCGGCGGTGGTGACCCACCTCACCGCGACCGGCCGGCCAGGTGAGGTGGGCCGGTCAGGCCCTCGACGCGAAACAGAGCGCCGCATGGTCGTTGACGGTCCTGTATGACGCCTTCGGGGCGACCTGACATCAACTCGGCTCGGCCCGACGGAGGGATGAGAGTTCACTCAGCTGTGATATTTTGGCCCCCGCCCGCTGCTAGGGTGAGCCGTCTCACACTCGAACGTGTGGGTATCGACGTCATCACTGGGGGTACCGATGTCCGGTTTGGTCATCAAGAGTCTAAGCAGCCCGGAGGAAGTGCGGCCGTTCAAGGACGGCATGGGTCAGCTTGAGCTGGTGGACCTCGCCGCTGGGGGTGTTGGGCGCGCGACGTTCCAGCCGGGTTGGCAGTGGTCGAAGCATGTCAAGCCCATCGCGGGAACCGACAGCTGCATGGCCTCGCACGTGGGCTACGTGATCTCGGGCCAGATGACGGTCCGGATGGATGACGGCGAGGAAGCCACCTTCGGTGCGGGCGACTACATGCGCTGCCCGCCCGGTCACGACGCGTGGATCGTCGGCGACGAGCCGTGCGTGGTGCTCGATTGGCAGGGCTTCGTCGACTACGCGAAGGGCTAATACTCCAGCGGTAGATCGTTATGTCCATCCGTGGACGGTTTGTTGATGTTGGTAGTGGCTGGTTCGGGCGCGGTGTTGGTGGCGGCGTCGCCAGTCTGACCAGGCTTGGGGGCAGGCCAGGACGCGGGCTGGTTCGATGACGAAGAT
>JAJCYC010000059.1 GCA_029263115.1 Pseudonocardia sp.
AAGTACCAGAAGGAGCTGGCCGACCAGCCGGGCAACCAGAGCTGACCGGGGTACCCGGGCGGCGGCCGGCCGCCGCCCGGTTCCGGTGCCCGGCCGGGTCAGCGCAGGGCGATCAGGGCCACCGAGTCCATCCGCATCACACAGGTCTCGCCGCGGTGCATGGTGCCCGCGATGCCGACCAGGCCCATCCGGGGTCGGCTCTTCGAGGCGCGCGCGGAGACCACCTCGGCCCGGGCGAGGAGCAGGTCACCGGGGAAGACCGGGGCCGGCCAGGCCAGGTTCTGCACCCCGGGCGAGCCGTGCGCGTCGGCCCGGCCGATCACCTCGTCGACCCAGAGCCGCATCCACAGCCCGCCGGTGTACCAGCCCGACGCGCACAGCCCGCCGAGCAGCGACTCCTTCGCCGCCACCGGGTCGAGGTGGAAGGGCTGCGGGTCGAACCGCCGGGCGAACGCGAGCATCTCGTCCGGCTCGGCGGTGGTCGTGCCCAGCTCGAACACCCGCCCGACGGTGAAGTCCTGGTAGGCCAGCTCAGGCACGGGCGTGCTCCTCGGGGTCCGGTGGTGCGCAGTGGTGGCGCAGGGCGGCCAGGGCCTGGCCGTGCAGCGCGCCGTTGGAGGACAGCCCGCTGCCGCCGTCGTGGCGCTCGACGCCGTCCAGGTCGCTGAACCGGCCGCCGGCCTCGGTGACGATCACCTGCACGGCGGCCAGGTCCCAGGGGTTCGCCTCGCCGTCCACCGCGAGGTCGATCGCCCCCTCGGCGACCAGCATGTGTTGCCAGAAGTCGCCCCAGGCCCGGCTGACCCAGCAGCGCGCGGACAGCGCCAGGTAGCGGTCCAGCGCGCCGAGCTCGACCCAGGTGGACAGCTCGGTGGTGGACAGGCAGGCGTCGTCCAGCTCGCGCACGCCCGACACCGACAGTCGGCGGGTTCCCCCGGCGTCGCTACCGTGCGCGCCGCCGCCGGCGCTGGCCCACCACCGCCGGCCCAGCGCGGGTGCGCTGGCCACCCCGACGACCGGCCGGCCGGAGTCGGTCAGCGCGATCAGGGTGCCCCACACCGGCATGCCGCGGGAGAAGTTCTTGGTGCCGTCCACCGGGTCGAGCACCCAGGCCCGCCCGGCCGCGGCGCCGCCTTCGGGGCCGCCGCGTTCCTCGCCGAGCACCGCGTCGTCGGGTCGGCGCAGCGCCAGCACCCCGCGCATCGCGTCCTCGGCGGCGGTGTCGGCGTCGGTGACCGGGGTCCGGTCCGGCTTGTGCGACACCCGCAGGTCGGCTGCCCGGAAGCGGGTGGCGGTCACCGCGTCGGCGACGTCGGCGAGTTCCAGCGCCAGCGCCAGGTCGTCGGCGAATCCGACGGTCTGCCGCACCGCTCAGCTCTCCCCGGCCGCGACCGGCCGGCGGGTACGCTCATCGGGGTGCGGGAAGACGAACCGGCGGAACGCCCACCAGCGGAACGCCATGCCCAGCAGTACTCCGACGATCTGGCCGCTGACGAAGTCCGCCCACTGCTCGGTGAGCTGCGACACGGCCGGTTCGCGCAGGTCGAGGATGTAGCGGGAGATGAACAGCGGGCCGGAGTAGACGCCCACCCCGATCCCGCTGATCAGCAGGTACAACCCGGCCTCGTGGTGGCGGTCCCGGCCGCCGCGGGTGCGGAAGGACCAGCCGCGGTTGAGCAGGTACGACGCGCCGGTGGCCACCAATACGGCGATCACCTTCGCGGTGACCGGCTTGGGCTCGAGCACCGTGGACTTCAGCAGCAGGAAGACCGCGGTGTCGATCACCCAGGTGGTGCCGCCCACCAGCGCGAACTTGACGAGTTCCCGATGACGGATCGCCACCGCGCGGTAGGGCTGGGGGAGCCAGCCTAGCGCTGCTTCGACCATCGTCACGCCGCGCAGTCTATGAGATCGCTTCCGGGCCTGTGCGGATAGGCTCTCCCGCTCGTGGACCCTCGAACGCGCGCGCCGGTCGTCGGCATGGTCGGCGCGGGCCAGCTCGCGCGGATGACCCACCAGGCCGCGATCGCCCTCGGCCAGTCGCTGCGAGTGCTCGCCGAGGCCCGGGACGACCCAGCCGCGGTCGTCTGCTCGGACGTGGTGCTGGGCCGGCCGGACGACCCGGTGGCGCTGGCCGAGTTCGTCCGGGGCTGCGACGCGGTCACCTACGACCACGAGAACGTGCCGGCCGAGCAACTGGCCGCGCTGGCCGGCGCCGGGGTGCCGCTGCGCCCCTCGCCGCAGGCGCTGGTGCACGCCCAGGACAAGCTGGTGATGCGCGAGCGGCTGACCGGGCTGGGGGTGGCCTGCCCCCCGTTCGCCCCGGTCGGCTCGGTTCGCGAGGTGCGGGCGTTCGCCGCCGAGCACGGCTGGCCGGTGATCCTGAAGGCGCGGCGCGGCGGCTACGACGGGCGGGCGGTGTGGCAGCTCACCGACCCCGGGCACGCTGAGTCGGTGCTGGACTCCTTGCCCGGTGCGGAGTTGCTGGTGGAGCAGCGGGTGCCGATGCGCCGCGAGCTGGCCGCGCTGGTCGCCCGCTCGCCGTTCGGGCAGGGTGCGGCCTGGCCGGTGGTGCAGACGGTGCAGGACCACGGCATCTGCGTGCAGGTGATCGCGCCGGCCCCGGACCTGCCGCCGGCCCGGGCCGAGGCTGCGCAGCGGCTGGGCCTGCGGATCGCCGGCGAGCTGGGCGTGGTCGGGCTGCTCGCGGTCGAGCTGTTCGAGGTCGCGCCCTCGGCGGCGGCGCCGGACGGGCTGCTGGTCAACGAGCTGGCGATGCGACCGCACAACTCCGGGCACTGGACGATCGAGGGCTCGCGGACATCGCAGTTCGAGCAGCACCTGCGCGCGGTGCTGGACTACCCGCTGGGCGACACCACCTCCACCGCGCCGGTCACCGTGATGGCCAACGTGCTCGGTGCGGCCGAGCTGCCGGCGATGGGGGTGGACGAGCGGCTGCACCACCTGTTCGCCCGGTTCCCGGACGCCAAGGCGCACCTGTACGGGAAGGCCGAGCGGCCGGGGCGCAAGATCGGTCACGTCACTGTGCTGGGCACCGACCTGGACCGGACCCGGGGCCGCGCCGAGCTGGCGGCACAGTGGATGTCGACGGCCCGCTGGGCGGATCACGGGGAGGCACACGGATGACGGGATCCTTCGAGGACGGCCCGGTGGTCGGCGTGATCATGGGCAGCGACTCGGACTGGCCGGTGATGTCCGCCGCCGCCGAGGCGTTGGCCGAGTTCGACGTGCCGCACGAGGTGGCGGTGGTCTCCGCACACCGCACGCCGGCCCGGATGCTCGCCTACGCTTCCGAGGCGGCCGGGCGAGGCCTGCGGGTGATCATCGCCGGGGCCGGGGGAGCGGCGCACCTGCCCGGGATGGTCGCCTCGGCAACCCCGCTGCCGGTGATCGGCGTGCCGGTGCCGCTGGCGAAGCTGGACGGGCTGGACTCACTGCTATCCATCGTGCAGATGCCGGCCGGGGTGCCGGTGGCCTGCGTGTCCATCGGCGGCGCCCGCAACGCCGGGCTGCTCGCGGTGCGCATGCTCGCGGCGTCCGACGCAGGCCTGCTGGCCCGGGTGGGGGAGTTCCAGGTGGACCTGGCCCGGCAGGTGGCCGCCAAGGACGCCGCCCTGCGAGCGTCGCTGGAGGGCTGAGCCGGGCCCGGGACTCAGAACAGGCCGAGTACCAGGGCCAGGGCTCGGTCGATCTCCCGCTGCTCGTCCACGCTGACTTCTCCGACCTTGTGCGCCAGCATGCGCTCGGCGTCGATGGCCTGGAGTTGTTCGACCAGAACCTTGGTGCGACGGCCCGCCACCTCGATCTCCGGGTGGAACGAGCTGGTCCACGATCCGGTCGAGGTCGGTGCGGCGACGACGGTGGACAGCAGCAGCGCGTCGCTCTGGATGATCACCGCGTAGCGGCGGCCTCGTTGCTCGTGCCCTTCAGCGTGCCGGTTCGCCCGCAACTCGTAGATCTCACCACGCATCGCCGGCACCCATGTCCGCCCGGGCCGCCTCGACATCGGCCCGGTAGGCCGGATCGTCAGCCAACGCCCGCGACTCCTCCCGGACGTGGTCGAGGACGAACTGTCGGTAGGCGGCGTTGATGGCCGCCACGACCGCCGCGTTACGTGAGCCGCTGCGCTGTGGTGTACGGGCGCAAGCCCCGGCTGGGGCCCCGCCTCGACAGACTCCTGGCCGTCCCCTGACCGAAACGGCCTCGGAAATCCTCGTTGCCGCCCCGGTCCGCGCGCATCTACTGTGGCGGTACACAGGAGAGGAGGTGGTCCAGCGTTGAGTAGCCATTGGACTTGTGAGGTGGCTGTCCGCTAGCACCGAGAATCCTGACGGTCGATGGAAGCCGGTCCGGTGCCGGTAATCCCCGACAGTCACCCGACCCCCGGGTTTCCGAGCCATCGTCCAGCTCGGCCACACGAAAGTGTGGAGCAGCCCGGGGGTCGTCTCATGCCTGGCCGAGCCCACCCATGATGAGGGCCATGGGCATCACCTTCGACGAGATCACCAAGCAGTTCCACCTGGAGACCGAGCAGGCCGCGAACCGCAAGCTCGCCGATCCGGACGACCTGCCGATCAGCTACGAGGACGTCACCGCGACCTGGCTGACTGCGGTCCTGGCCCGGGAGACACCCGGAGCGGCGGTCGTCGGGCACCGTCTCGACGTCCCGTCCGAGGGCACCTCCAGCCGCCGCCGGGTCTTCCTGACCTGAAACGACGCCGGGCAGGCCGCCGGCATGCCGCCGAGCGTGTTCTGCAAGGGCACCCAGTCCCTGGGCAGCCGCTTCATCCTGGGCATGAACGGCGGGGTCGCGGCCGAGGCCTCGTTCTTCAACCTGGTCCGGCCCGGGCTGGACATCCACGCCCCCGAGGCGCTGTTCGCCCGCTGGGACCCGACCACGTTCAACTCGATCGTCATCATGCGTGATATCGGTGATGAGGCCCGGTTCACCACCCACCGCGACACCCTGACCCAGGAGCAGGCGCGCAGCCAGCTACGCACGCTGGCCACCCTGCACGCCGCCTACTTCGACAGCCCCGAGCTGGACACCACGCTGACCGTGTTCAACAACTGGGAGACGTTCTTTTCCATCACCGTCGAGCTGGCCGGGTTCGGGCCGGCCTGCGCGCGCGGCCTGCTCCAGGCCGAGGACGTGATCCCGCCGAGGCTGTTCGCCCGCGCCGAGGAGGTCTGGCCGGCCACCCTGCGCTGCGTCGAGGACAACCGGCACCTGCCCCGCACGCTGATCCACTCGGACGGCCACCTGGCCAACTGGCACGTCGCCGGCGACGGCGAGATGGGGCTGAACGACTGGCAGTGCACCAGCAAGGGCACCTGGGGCCGGGACGTGGCCTACACCCTGTCGACCGCGCTCACCCCGGACGCCCGGCGGGTCTGGGAGCGGGACCTGGTGACGTACTACGTCGAGGAGTTGGCCGCCCGGGGCGGGCCGAAGCTGGACGGCGACGAGGCGTTCCGGCACTACCGCCAGCAGATGTTCGCCGCCCTGGCCTGGTGGACCGGCACCCTTGGCCAACCGCCGGAGGCGCCGAAGATGCAGCCGGAGGAGGTCTCGCGCACGTTCATCACCCGGATCACCGCGGCGATCGACGACCTGGACTCCCTCGACGCCTGGGCCTGAGCCGGCAGCGAGTGAGGAGCGGACCGAGCGTCGCCGGCGAAGCTCGGGCCCCGAGCCGGCGTCCCACGACCGTTCTCACCCGGTCGTGGGACAACGGCGTCGGCGTCGGGTGCCGGTCCGCGTTACGGTCGTCATACTGGGAGACAGCGGGAGGTCGAGCATGACGACGAGCGGTCAGCAGGCGAAGGTCACGGAGCGGCAGGCCCGGCAGGTCGCCGAGGCGGCCCGGGAGACGGACTGGAAGAAACCGAGCTTCGCCAAGGAGCTGTTCCTCGGGCGTTTCCGGCTCGATCTGGTGCACCCCCATCCGGTCGGTGACCCGGTCGGGATCGAGCGGGGCGAGAAGTTCCTCGCCCAGCTGCGGGCGTTCTGCGAGACCGCGATCGACCCGTACCAGATCGAGCGGGAGGACCGGATCCCGGACCGGGTGGTTCAGGGCCTGCGTGACCTCGGCGCGTTCGGGATGAAGATCCCCACCGAGTACGGCGGTCTGGGTCTGTCCCAGGTCTACTACAACAAGGCCTGCGCGCTGGCCGGGTCGATGCACCCGACGCTGTCCACCCTGCTGTCCGCACACCAGTCCATCGGCGTGCCCCAGCCGATCAAGATGTTCGGCACCGAGGAACAGAAGAAGACCTGGCTGCCGCGCAGCGCCAAGCAGGTCACCGCGTTCCTGCTCACCGAGGCCGATGTGGGCAGCGACCCGGCCCGGATGGGGGCCACCGCGGTACCGGACGGCGACGACTACATCCTCAACGGGGTGAAGCTGTGGACCACCAACGGGGTGGTCGCCGACCTGCTCGTGGTGATGGCCCTGGTGCCCAGGAGCGAGGGGCACCGAGGCGGCATCAGCGCGTTCGTGGTGGAGGCGGCCGCGCCCGGTGTGGTGGTGGAGAACCGCAACTCGTTCATGGGCCTGCGCGGCATCGAGAACGGGGTCACCCGGTTCACCGACGTCCGGCTCCCCAAGGCCAACCTGATCGGCAAGGAGGGCCAGGGGCTCAAGATCGCCCTGTCCACCCTGAACGTCGGACGGTTGTCGGTGCCGGCGGTCTGCACCGGCACGGCGAAGTGGTGCCTCAAGATCGCCAGGGAGTGGACCCGGGAGCGGGTGCAGTGGGGCAAACGGGTCGGCGACCACGAGGCGGTCGCCGGCAAGGTCGCGTTCATCGCGGCCACCGCGTACGCCCTGGAGGCGGTCACCGACCTGTCCAGCGAGATGGCCGACGAGGACCGCAACGACATCCGGATCGAGGCGGCGCTGGCCAAGCTCTACGCCTCGGAGATGGCTTGGCTGGTGGCCGACGAGCTGGTGCAGATCCGCGGCGGCCGGGGCTTCGAGACCGCCGAGTCGCAGGCCGCGCGCGGTGAGCGTGGGGTGCCGGCCGAGCAGATGCTCCGCGACATGCGGATCAACCGGATCTTCGAGGGTTCCACCGAGATCATGCACCTGCTGATCGCCCGGGAGGCCGTCGACGCGCACCTCTCGGTGGCCGGCGACATCATCGATCCCGAGGTCGAGCTCAAGGCCAAGGCCCGGGCCGCCGGGAAGGCCGGGGTGTTCTACGCCAAGTGGCTGCCCAAGCTGGTCGCCGGCAAGGGCCAGGCGCCGCGCTCGTTCGCCGAGTTCGGGCCGCTGGCCGCCCACCTGCGGTTCGTCGAGCGCTCGTCGCGCAAGCTGGCCCGCAGCACCTTCTACGGTATGTCCCGCTGGCAGGGGAAGCTGGAGTACAAGCAGCGATTCCTGGGCCGGATCGTGGACATCGGGGCCGAGCTGTTCGCGATCAGCGCGGTGTGCGTGCGCGCGCAGCGCGACCCGGAGGGCGGCAGCGCCGCCGAGCTGGCCGACGCCTTCTGTCAGCAGGCCAGGGTGCGGGTAGAGGCGCTGTTCAGCGAGCTGTGGACCAACTCCGACGACAGCGACCGGACGCTGGCCCATCGGGTGCTCGCCGATCGCTACACCTGGCTGGAGGAGGGTGTGCTCGACCCGTCCATCGAGGGTCCGTGGATCGCCGAGAACCGCGCCGACGAGGTGAAGGAGAACGTGCACCGGCCCATCCCGTGACGTTTCCTCGCCCTGGCGGAACCGGAGTCCATACCCGCCGATGTGGCGATGAAGATCGAGGCTGCCCGGCAGCTGGTGTCGCCCGCCAGTTGCTCACGGGCCTGGTCGGCTGAGGCTGCTCCACCCGGGTGTACGGTCGCGCGCAAGTAGTGTGCAGGTCGGCACCGAGGAGGAGCACCCCATGACGGCTGGTCTCTCGACAGCCCGCGACACATCGTCCGTGGCCAGCATCGTCGAGTTCGGCAACGCCGAACCGCTGGCCGCTGACCTGGACCGCATCGACGCGGTCCTCGCGGAGGTCTACGGGCCCCCCGCCGCCGGCGAGGACCTGACCGTGCCGGAGGACCACGCCGGACTGCGCGAGCGGCTGGCCGTCGCCGCGCCGCGGTCGGTCGCGCTGGCCGAGCGGGTGCACCGGACGTTCGCCGACGGTGCCTGCGGCATCGTGGTGCGCAAGCTGGGCCTGGCCCAGCTGGAGATCGACGCGCAGCGCCGGGCGATGTTCGCCTTCGCGGTGCTGATGGGCGACGTCACCTTCGCCCACCCGGTGGACGACAAGGTGGTCTGGGACGTCATGGACAAGGGCGCGCCGCAGACCGGTGCCCCCAAGTACTCCAGCTTCTCGGAGAACGACCGGGAGGCCGAGTACCACACCGACGCGTCGTTCGCGATCAACCCGGACCGCTACTTCCTGCTCTACTCCGCGCAGCAGGCCGACTGCGGCGGCGGACAGACCTTCCTGGCCGACGGCCGGGTGCTGCTGCGCGAACTGGACGCCACCTCCGAGGGGCGCGACGCGGTGCGGGTGCTGTCCGAGGTCAAGCTGCCGATGCGGGTGCCCAAGGCGTTCCGTCGCGGCGGCAACGCCGAGGACGACGGCTACATGTACCGGCCACTGATCGGCGGCGAGCCGCTGTGGCGCTTCCGTAAGGACAAGGTGGACAAGGGTCTGGTTGCGAAGTCGGACAAGGTCGGCGCCGAGGTCCGCGACGCGTTCGACGTGGTCTACCGGCACCTGGTGGCCCGCCCGGACGAGTACCACGCCGTGATCCCCACCGACGGGGTGCTCATCGTGGACAACCACGTGGCGCTGCACGGGCGCAACGGGTTCACCGACTCGCGCCGGCACCTGCTGCGCATCCGGTTCCACCGGGCCGGCACCGACCAGACGGTCGAGGCGGACGCCGGCTGAGCCGGGTCGCAGCCGTGCCGGTCAGAGCGGGGGACCCTCCACCAGGACGACCGTGGCGGACCTGCGCTGACCGGCTGCGGTGACCCACTCCATGGGCAGCCGGGCGCCGGGGCCGTGCCGGCCCACGATCGCCACCAGGTGGGTGGGCGAGTCCACCGCCGAACCGTCCAGCCGCACGATGGTGTCACCCTCGACCAGGCCGACGTCGTCGGCCGGTGAGTCGAAGCCGACCACGTTGACCTCGGCGCCGGGTTTGGCGCCCGGCGGGATGCTGCCGTCCTCGCGCACCGCCGGCCCGGACACCGCGACGCCCAGCACGCCGGTCGGACCCACGTGCACCTGGTCGGTCGAGCGGCCGGCGCGGATGACCCGGACGATATCCATCGCCTGGTTGATCGGGATGGCGTAGCCGACACCGTTTGGGGTGCTGGTCTTGAAGTTGACCGAGGCGGCGGTGTTCACCCCGATCACCTGGCCGGCCTCGTTGACCAGCGGTCCGCCCGAGTGCCCGGGAGCGATGCTGGCCGCCACCTCGATCAGCTTCCGCAACTGCTCGTTGCTGCCGGTGAGCTCATCGCGGGTGTTGATCGAGCGGTTCAGCGCGGTGACCTTGCCGGGTGCCCGGATCGGCTTGCCGCCCTTGCCGCCGGCGTTGCCGATGCCCAGGACCGGCTCGCCGATCCGCACACCCGCGGAGTCCCCGACCGCCGCGGGTGCCACCCCCCGAGGGTTCTTGATCTTCAACAGCGCGACGTCGTGGTTGCGGTCGTAGCCCAGCACGGTGGCCGGATAGCGCCGGCCGTTGTTCTTGGTGACCACCTCGATGGTGGTGGCGCCGTTGATCACGTGGTTGTTGGTCAGCACCTCGCCGCCCGGGCTGAGCACGATGCCGGTGCCCGCACCGGCGATCAGCAGGTTCGCGTTCTCGGTCTCCACGTCGACCAGGATCGGGGTGACCTTGCTCGCCAGAGCGTCGATCTCGACGGGGCTGAATGCGCCGCGCACCGGCTTGGGTGCGGCCGCGACGGCGCGTTGCCGGGCGAGCTCGGTCGCGGTCTGGTCGGCCTGGCGGACCGCGAGGAAGCCGGTCACGGTCAACACCGCGATCAGCAGCATCGACACCGTGCGGTAGAGACCGTCGTGCCAGCTCGGCGGTCCCGGCGCGGGCGGGTGCGGTGGCCGCGACGCGTCGGACGGCCGCTCCGGGGACCAGCCGGAGTCTCCGGTCGAACCATGCGGCTGGTCCGGCGACCGGCCGGACCGAACCGGGTAGGTCCGCTGTTGCTCGAGGGACGGTCCCGGCCACTCGTTGTCCCGCACCCGGGTACTCCCTCCGCCAGCCGGCGCGGCTCGACGCGCCGCCGCCCGGGCCCATCCCGGCGCAGTTGTGCGCAGCTAACCAGGGATGGCCACCGGCGGCGACATTTGTCGCGGATGTGTCAGCTCCGTGTGGCAACGCCCCAGCGGCCCGGGCTACATTTTGGGCGGCCGGGCCGGGTGCTCAGCTGGTGGTCGGCACCCAGTTGCCGTGGAAGCCATTGGGTACCCGGGCGGGCAGGTGCACCCGCCCGACGGTCTCCAGGGTGGCCGCGTCCAGGATCACCAGGTCGCTGCGGTCGGTGCCGCCGTCGTAGACAAACCCGAGTAGCACCCCGTCGTCCTCGTCGGCGTCCGGCCGCGCCGGGACGAAGACGAACTCGCCGGCCCGCTGGCCGGGGTCGAAGCTCCTGGCCTCGGTGCGGCCGCCGACCAGGTCGTGCTTGAGCACCGAGTCGCCGGCCACCGCGCCGGTGCCGGGCATGGTCTGCATCGCGTAGCCGAAGCGGTGGCGCCGCCCGACCAGCCGCTCGTCGACCCGGGGAAACTCCTGCGGTCGATCGTCCAACCGGCTCTCCCGGACCTTGCCGTCGGCCAGGTCGACCGACCATCGGTCCAGGGTCGGCGGACCCTCGTTCGGTCCGTGCAGGTCGGTGGCGAACATCCTCGGGTGCCGGACCACGTCCAGCACGATCGAGGTGCCGTCGTCACCGTCGTAGGCGTTGAGCGGGTGGTAGACGTAGCAGGGCTCCACATCGAACCAGCGGATGTCGTGGTTGCCGCCCTCGCGCGGCATCACCCCGACCCGCGCGGGGTAGTCGGGGTTCCAGCGGTAGGGCAGCGAGCCGTTGGCGGGCACCGCCCGGTCGAGCATCGCGGTGATCGGGTCGGGTACCCGCACCCGCCCGATCAGCGCGGACATCACCAGCCGGGCCGGGGTGCGCAGTGCCCGGGGCATCGGGGCGGCGGCGGTGGCCTGGGCCGGGTCGAATGTCACCGGAAGGTCGTAGAAGACCACGTGCTTCTCGGTGAGGGAGAAGTCGTGCATCATCGGGCTGCCGGTGACCGTCACGTCGACCGTGCGCCGGGCCCGGCCGTTCGCGCCGATCACCGAGTACTGGACGGTGTTGCCCCGGCCGAAGAAGTACGACACCGCGTGCAACTCGCCGGACTCCGGGTCGCGCTTGGGGTGGGCGGTGTAGCCGCCGGGCAGGGTGCCGTCGAAGTCCGACGGCCCGACGGTGTCCAACTCGTCGGTGAGTTCGTAGTTGGCCAACCCGCCCTCGACCAGCGCCAGCGTCCGGCCGGCGTGCGAGATGACGTTGGTGTTGGCGCCCGTCGCGGTGAGCGGGGCGCTGCCCCGGAGCCCGTTGCCCGGTGCTGGCTCGCCGAGGGCGCGGGTCACCCCGGGACCGCGGACCCAGCGGTTGCGGTACCACTGTGCCGCCCCGTCGCGCAGCCGCACGCCGTGCACCATGCCGTCGCCGGTGAACCAGTGGTAGGTGGCCGGGTCGACCTCGGCGACCGGGTTCGGCCCGTTGCGCAGGTACCGACCGTCGAGGTAGCCCGGGATGGTGCCGGTGACCGGCAGGTCGACGGCGGTGAGTTCCTCGCGTACCGGCGCGAAGTTGCCCTCGAGGTAGGTGTTGGCCATGGTGGCACTCCCGTCCAAACAGTTTGGCAACTACGTTTCGACCAGAACAATAACGTCGTTATCGTTTGGGCGCAAGACTTCCGCCCCCCCGGCGCGGCCGCCCGGCCGCCGGGCACCGTGCCGCCGGACACCGTGCCGCCGGGCGCCGTGCCGCCGGGCGCCGTGCCGTCCGGCGCCGCGGTCTCGGGCACTGCGCGGCCGGATCGGCTCTGCCCGCGGGGTCAATGATCAATTGAACGTGGCGCAGGAAATCAGGGTGCGAAACCTGCCTGAGGTACAGTTGATCACTGGGAAGCGTCGGAGCGGTGCCATCCCGGGCGACGGGCGGTGCCCTGCGGGGCGGCGCGTCTGGGTGCGTCGGCGGGTGCCCTGGGCAGCGTGTGGCGAGTCTGGGTGCACGGGTTTGCACCGGGCGGGTTCTAGACGCGGTGGGTGACGCGCTCGGTGTCGACCCGGCGGGCCAGTGTGCCCGGCTCGGCGTTGCGGCACTGCACCAGCGACGCGCCCGCGGCGAACACCGCGAGCGGTACCTCGACCAGCCCTTCACTGACCGACCAGTCCCGGGTGGTCAGCACCCGGTCGCCGGCGCCGAAGCCCGCCGAGGTGGCCGCCGCCCGGGCCGCGGCCAGCACCGACTCCGGGCCGGCGCCGTCCAGCACCGGGCCGGCGGCCGGGCCGTCGGGGACGAAGACGTCGCCGTGCGGGCGGACCTCGCCCGCGTAGTCGAGCACGCCGGGCGGCAGCCCGGGTATGCCGGTGCCGAACGCGTGCAGTGACAACCCGACCACCAGTCCCGCGCCGGCGTCCAGCGCGGTGTCCAGCCGGTCGGCGGTACAGCAGACCACGTCGGCGCCGGCCGGGTCGGCGGTCACCTCGGCCCCGCACCACCATGCCCCGAGCAGGACCGCGAGGGTCTGCCAGTGTGCCGGGAGCAGCGCCGCGAGCCGGCCGCCCGGCTCCAGGTCGCACTCGTCGCGCAGCAGGTTGGCTGACTTCGCCACCCAGTTGGCGAACGTCGTCGCCGACAGTTCGATCCGCTCACCGGACGCGTCGTCGTAGTAGGTGACCAGCGGGCCGGCCGGGTCGCGGGCCAGTCGCGGCTCGAGCAGCGCGTCGGTGAAGATCGGTGCTGATGCTCCGCCGCCCAGGCTCACTGCGCTCCTCGTTCGCTGGCGCTCGCTGTACTCACTCGCCCCCGCTGACCGTGTCGATCCCACCCCGGCCGGCTTCGCCGGCTTCCGTCCCCCAGGATGCTCGCTCGCTTGCGACTCAGTCCACGCACGGCACGCCGTCCGCGGTGATCGCCGGCGGCGGTGGTGTCACCGAACTGGTCGCGGATGCGCGGCGGCTGCTGCTCGCCCGGGCCGACGAGGAGCTGTCGTCGGTCGCCGGCTCGATGTCGGACGGCGAGAAGTCCGAGCCGAGGAACACCCGCACCCCGCCGCTGGACACCTCGGCGTCCTCCTCGGCGTCGATCCCGCCCAGGAGCCGGGCCACCTGGTCACCGGCGGTGGCCTCACCGGGGGCGTAGTGCACCGACGAACGGGTCTGCTCGGGGCTGTTGCTCACCCGGCCCTCGCCGTATCCCCGGTCGGTGAGCTCCTCGGACACCTGGGCGGCCAACCCGGCCCGGCCGGTGCTGTTGCGTACCTCGATGGTGAGCGTGGCCGGGGAGATCGTCTCGGCCGGTTCGGGCGTGGCACCGGCCCGGGCGGTCTTGGCACCGGTCCGCTCGGCGACGAACTCCTGTACCTCGTCGGCGTCGACCAGCACGACGTCGCCGCTGGAGTTGTTGTCGGCTCCGGCGGTCGGCATAGTCAGGAACTCGATCTTGCCGCCGGCCAGGTCGGAGGCCTGTCGGGCGAACGCGAGCACGTCCCAGCCGGTGTCCAGGACCACCGACTCCTTGGCCACCTCGACCAGCGCCTGCAGCTTGGCCGGGTTGGCCAGGGTGCCGGCCGAGAGGATCTTGCGGGCGGCGGCGGCGAGGAACACCTGCTGGCGACGGATCCGGCTGAAGTCGGACTCGGGCAGTTCGTAGCGCTGGCGGACGAACGCCAGGGCCGCGCCGCCACTGATCGTCTGGCGGCCGGCCGGGAACCGGGCACCCGAGCGGTACTCGTTGACCGGCGATTTCAGGCAGACCTCGACGCCACCGACGGCGTTGGTCAGGTTGTAGAAGCCGAGCAGGTTGACCTCGGCGTAGTGGTCCACGGTGACGCCGGAGAGCCGTTCCACGGTCTTGATCAGCGCGGAGCGCCCGGCGGTGGCGCTCTCCAACTCGACCGCCGTGTCGTCGAACCCCTGCTCACGCAGGTCGGCCGCCGCCTCGATCTTGGCGACCGGGTATGCCGAGTTGATCTTGCCCTTGCCCTGGCCCGGGATGTCGACATAGCTGTCGCGGGGGATGGAGATGCCGGTCGCCCGGCTGCCGTCGGCCGGCACGTGGATCAGGATGATCGTGTCGGAGTTGAGCACACCTTCCTCGGCCCCGCTGCGCAGCTCGGCGAGCAGCTTCTTCGACAGCGGCCGGCCCCGGGCGTCGGTCCTGCTGTCCACCCCGACCAGCAGGATGTTCTGGTCGGTGCCGGGTGGCTTTCCGCCGCCGAGCCGCCCGGTGATCACGTCGCTGGTGGTCAGGCCGCCGCTGAGGTCGCGGTAGAGGTTCCAGCCGATCCCGGTGCCCACCAGGACCACCGCGGACAGCAGCGCGACCAGCACCCGCAGGCCCGTGCGGCCCCCGGAGGTGGACGGGCCTGACCGCATCTCGGGCGTCTCCTCGTTCGTGTCCTCGCTGGGGGCCCCCACCCTCATGCCAGACTGATCCGCATGCGCATCCTGGTCACCGGCGGAGCCGGGTTCATCGGATCGCACTTCGTCCGTCGGACGTTGGCCGGAGCGTACCCAACCTACGCCGGGGCACACGTCACGGTGCTCGACCTGCTCACCTACGCCGGGTCGCTGGACAATCTCGCCGAGGTCGCCGACGCGCCGGGCTACCGGTTCGTGCACGGCGACATCCGGGACGCCGCGCTGGTGCGGCGCTTGACCGCCGGTACCGACCTGGTGGTGCATTTTGCCGCCGAGTCACACGTGGACCGCTCCATCGCCGGTGCGGCCGACTTCGTGTCCACGAACGTCGCGGGCACCCAGGTGCTGCTGCAGGCGGCCCTGGACCACCACGTTGGCCGGTTCGTGCACGTCTCCACCGACGAGGTGTACGGCTCGATCGCCGAAGGCTCGTGGACCGAGGACCATCTGCTGGAGCCGAACTCGCCGTACTCGGCGGCCAAGGCCGGTTCCGACCTGATCGCCCGGGCCTACCACCGCACCTACGGCTTGGACGTGTGCGTCACCCGGTGCTCGAACAACTACGGGCCCTACCAGTTCCCGGAGAAGGTCGTGCCGCTGTTCGTGACCAATCTGCTCGACGGCCGGGCGGTGCCGTTGTACGGCGACGGGCTGAACATGCGCGACTGGTTGCATGTCGAGGACCACTGCCGGGGCATCGCGCTGGTGGCCGAGCGCGGGCGCGCGGGGGAGATCTACAACATCGGCGGCGGCACCGAGTTGACCAACCGGGAGCTGACCGAGGTGCTGCTGGCGGCCACCGGTCACGACTGGTCGATGGTCGAGCCGGTGGCCGACCGGCTGGGCCACGACCGGCGCTACTCGGTCGACATCAGCAAGATCACCGACGAGCTGGGCTACGCACCGACGGTGCCGTTCGCCGACGGCATCGCCGAGACCGTGGCCTGGTACCGCGACAACCGGGCGTGGTGGGAACCGCTTCGGTCGCTCGGCGAGCCGGCCCGGGGGACGGAGCCGGCGGCGGCAGCCGGCTGCGGGGTGGGCGAGCACAAGTGACCGGACGTACCCGCTGGTTGGTGACCGGCGCCCGCGGCCAGCTCGGCGCCGACCTGGTGGGCGCGCTGGCCGGGCAGGACGTGACCGCCGCCGGGCGCGCCGAGCTCGACCTGGCCGGCGCCGGGGTGACCGGGGCGCTGCGGGCCTGGGCGGGCGCCGGGCGGCGAAGCGGTCCGCTGGTGGTGCTCAACGCGGCCGCCTGGACCGACGTGGACGCCGCCGAGGCCGACCCGGCCGGCGCGGCCGCGGTGAACGAGCACGGCCCGGCCCGGCTGGCGACCGGCTGCGCCGAGCTGGGCGCGACGCTGGTGCACGTGTCCACCGACTACGTCTTCTCCGGCAGGGCCTTCCCGGGCGTACCCGCCGCCGGTGGCCCGCGCCCCTACGAGGTGGACGACCCGGTCGGGCCGCTGGGGGTGTACGGGGTGACCAAGGAGGCCGGCGAGCGGGCGGTCCGGGCCGCCACCGACCGGCACTACGTGGTGCGCACCGCCTGGCTCTACGGCGGGGCCGGGCGCAACTTCGTCCGCACGATCGCCGGGCTGCGCCACCGGCGGCCCACCCTGGACGTGGTGGACGACCAGGTCGGCAGTCCCACCTGGTCGCGACCGCTGGCCGAGGGGCTGGTCGAGCTGGCCCGGTCGGGCGCGCCGTTCGGTACCTACCACTGCGTCGGCGGCGGGCGGGCGAGCTGGTTCGAACTGGCCCGTGCGGTGTTCGAGGAGCTCGGCGAGGACCCGGAGCGGGTGCGGCCGTGTTCCTCGGAGCGCTTCCCCCGCCCGGCGCCCCGGCCGGCCTGGTCGGTGCTGTCC
>JAJCYC010000060.1 GCA_029263115.1 Pseudonocardia sp.
ACCAAGGACCAGGCCGGCGCGATGAGCGACCGGCTGCGGGTGCACGGCGCCATCCCCGAGGAGGTGCCGACCATCGCGGTCGAGCCGCCGCGCTCGCCGGCCCAGATGGAGCGGGCGGTCAAGGGCCTGGTCGACGGGCGCTACCAGTGGGTGGTGTTCACCTCGACCAACGCGGTCAAGGCGGTCTGGGAGAAGTTCGCCGAGTTCGGGCTGGACGCGCGTGCGTTCTCCGGGGTGAAGATCGCCTGTGTCGGTACGGCGACCGCCGCGAAGGTGCGCTCGTTCGGCATCGTGCCGGAGCTGGTGCCGGATGCCAGCGAGGCCGTGGAGATGAGCTCCGACGGGCTGCTGGAGATCTTCCCCCCGCACGACGACATCCTGGACCCGGTGGACCGGGTGCTGCTGCCGCGCGCCGACATCGCCACCGAGACCCTGGCCGCCGGGCTGCGTGACCGGGGCTGGGAGATCGACGACGTGACGGCCTACCGGACGGTGCGGGCCGCCCCGCCGCCCGCACCGATCCGCGAGGCGATCAAGACCGGCGGGTTCGACGCGGTGTGCTTCACCTCGTCCTCCACGGTGCGCAACCTGGTCGGGATCGCGGGCAAGCCGCACACCCGCACACTGGTCGCCTGCATCGGCCCGAAGACGGCCGAGACCGCGCGGGAGTTCGGTCTGCGGGTCGACGTGCGGCCCGAGCACGCCCAGGTGCCCGCGCTGGTCGACGCGCTCGCCTCGCACGCCGCCCAGCTGCGTGCCGAGGGCGCGCTGCCCCCGCCGCGCAAGGCCAAGGCCCGCCGCCGGTAGTGCCGCCGGTCGTAGGCTGACCACCAATGTTTCCGACCTCACGGCCCCGGCGGTTGCGGGCCACGCCGGCGCTGCGGCGGTTGGTGGCCGAGACCGACCTGCGGCCCCGGCATCTGGTGCTGCCGGTGTTCGTCAGGGAGGGGGCCGTCGAACCGGTACCGATCACCTCGATGCCGGGGGTGGTGCAACACACCCGGGACTCGCTCCGCAAGTCCGCACTTGCGGCGATCGAGGCCGGGGTCGGCGGGATCATGGTGTTCGGCGTCCCACGCCATCGGGACGCCACCGGCCGCGCCGGCGTGGATCCCGCCGGAGTGCTCAACGTAGCGCTCGCCGACCTGCGCTCCGAACTGGGCGACGCGTGTGTGCTGATGTCGGACTGCTGCCTCGACGAGTTCACCGACCACGGCCACTGCGGCGTACTGGACCGCGCTGGGAAGGTGGACAACGACGCCACGCTCACGGTGTACGCCGAGATGGCGGTGGCCCAGGCCGCCGCCGGGGCGCACCTGGTCGGGCCCAGCGGGATGATGGACGGCCAGGTCGGGGCGATCCGGGAGGCGCTGGATGTCGCCGGCCACCGCGACGTCGGCATCCTGGCCTACACCGCGAAGTACGCCTCGGCGTTCTACGGACCGTTCCGGGAGGCCGTCGACTCGCAGTTGCGCGGCGACCGGAAGACCTACCAGCAGGACCCGGCCAACATCCGCGAGTCGCTGCGTGAGCTGTCGCTCGACCTGGCCGAGGGCGCCGACCTGGTGATGGTCAAACCGGCCACCGCGTACCTGGACGTACTGCGCGCGGTGGCCGAACACGCGGACGTGCCGGTCGCGGCCTACCAGGTGTCCGGCGAGTACTCGATGATCGAGGCGGCCGCGGCGAACGGCTGGCTGGACCGGGAGCGCGCGGTGCTGGAGACCCTGACCTCCATCCGGCGGGCCGGAGCCGACGTGGTGCTCAGCTACTGGGCGGCCGAGGCGGCGGGCTGGCTGGCCGACCCACGATGACCGGGACCGGACCGACCGGGCGGCCGCTCGTACTGACCGCCGGTGGGGCGCTGCTGGTGGCCTCGGCGCTGCCGTTCCTGGCGCTCGCCGGGTCGCTGCTCGGCGGGCCGTCGCCCCGGGTGGCGGCGCTGCTGGCCGGGCTGCCCCGGCCGGTCCTCGATGCGCTCGCGCTGCGGGTCGCGGGCGCCCCGGCCGCGGCGGTGCTGCTGGGGATGTTCGGATCTGCCTACCTGGCCCTCGCGGTGTTCACCTGGTTGGGAGGTCGCCGGCCTCGTACCGGAATTGCCCTGCTCACCGGGGTGCTCGACGTCGGACTGGTGATGGTGCTGCTTGCCGGCCCGCCGCACCCGGGCCGGGTCATCTGCGGGCTGGCGGTCGTTCTCGGGTCGCTGGCCGGGCTGGTGTTGGCC
Organism: Pseudonocardia sp.; assembly: GCA_029263115.1. GTDB lineage: Bacteria > Actinomycetota > Actinomycetes > Mycobacteriales > Pseudonocardiaceae > Pseudonocardia. The sequence continues at coordinate 2,225 of JAJCYC010000060.1, forward strand.
TACCAACCGGATGTGGAGCGGTACCTGGGGCCCGAGGACGGGTCGGTGCCGGCCGACGAGCGAGCAGCGGTGGTGGACGCCACCTGATCCGCTACGGTGCCCTATGAGCTCCGCTCAGATCACCCCACCGGCCCTGGTGCGAACCGCGTTCGCGCTCTACCTGACGGCCGCCGGACTTTCGCTCGCCAACGCGGCGTTGCAGGTGGTGTTCGGGCTCGGCGGCGACACCGTCCTGGTCGGCGCGATCATCGAGGCGACGTTGTTCGTGGCGTTCGGCGTGCACATGCGGGCCGGCCGGTTGTGGGCCAGGCTGACCATGCTCAGCCTGTCCGGGGTGTTCTTCGCCTTCGGCGTGCTGGCCCTGATGGTGCTCCTCGGCGCGGTCGGCCAGAGTCGGGATCCCCTGGTGGTGCTCACCCTGCTCTTCGTCAGCACCAAGATGGCGTTGATCGGCTCGGCGGCCTGGAAGATGTACCGCCCGGCGAACCAGACCTACTTCCGGTAGGGGACCCGGGACCACGGTGGACGGACGGTACTTCGACCCAGGGACACGCGACTGATGAGCACCATCCCCGACCCCGGGGTCCCCGACCCCGCAGCTGTCGACACCACGGCCGTCGAACCCGCTCCCGCCCGGTTGCGGATCGGCAGACCGCCCGAGATGTACCTCGGCGCGGTGTTCCTGACCCTCGCGGCGCTGCCGTTGGTGCTGATCGGCGCCGGGCTGGCGTTGCTGGTCGGACCGCTGGGCACCACGCTGCGGCAGCGGGTCACCGAGGCCGCGCCGGGCGCCGACGTCGCGCAGGTGGTGCTGGCGTTCCAGGCCGGCGGTGGCGTGCTGGCGGCGGTCGGGCTGGTGTTCGTCGCACTCGCCTGGCTGGCACTGCGGCCCCGTCGGCGGGCCCGAACCGCGGTCACCGTGCTGGCCGCGCTGGAGATGGCGCTGCTGGTGTTCGCGATGGTGGTCACCGCGCCGGATCCGGTGAGCATCGGCATGACTCTGCTGGCCGGCGCCGGCGTGGCGCTGCTGTACCTGCCGCGCTCGGAGGAGTTCCTGGTCGCGGCCGTGTAGCGGGCCGGTCCGGCGGTCGCCGGTGGAGGCGTTCGCATCAGGCCGCGGACCGATCTGGAAGAGTGGGGTCGTGACGGTACGAGCGACGACCACCCGTTCAGACGAGCTGTTCGCCCGCGCCCGCACCCTGGTCCCCGGCGGGGTGAACTCCCCGGTGCGGGCCTTCCAGGCGGTGGGCGGGACGCCGCGCTTCATGGCCTCCGGCCGGGGCCCGTGGCTGACCGATGTGGACGGCGCCCGCTACGTCGACCTGGTCTGCTCCTGGGGCCCGATGATCCTCGGCCACGCGCACCCGGCCGTGGTTGAGGCGGTGCGCGAGGCCGCCGGGCACGGGCTGTCCTTCGGCGCCCCCACCGAGCGGGAGATCCTGCTGGCCGAGGAGATCACCGCGAGGGTCGCCCCGGTCCAGCAGGTGCGGCTGGTCAACTCCGGCACCGAGGCGACGATGAGCGCGATCCGGCTGGCCCGCGCGGCCACCGGTCGCGCCGG
>JAJCYC010000061.1 GCA_029263115.1 Pseudonocardia sp.
GTCGTCCGCCGGGCACCGGCCGCGCAGCACCCGCCGCTCGACCACCCGGTCCACCAGGTCGCGCACCGCGCCGGGGCCGACCACGTTCGGTAACGCCTCCCGGGCAAGCGTGAACACCGTCACAGCGGCCCGGGCCAGACCGGTGTCGGCCAGCCCGACCCGCGCGGCGAGCGACCAGCGGTCGGCCACCGGGAGGCACGCGTCCAGTACCGCCGAGCTCACCCGCGGCGAGGACAGCACCGCGGCGAGCACGGCGGCCGGCACCACCCACTGCCGCCCGGGCTGGGCGTCGAGGTAGCGCACCTCGAGGTGCCCCTGCGGACGCACCGGCGGGAACATGGTCGACAGGTGCAGGTCGAGGTCCGCGGTGGTGGGTGGCTCGGGCAGGGCCCCGGCCAGCCAGTCGGCGAAGCTGACCCCGGCCGGGGCGTCCCACGACGCCTCGCCCCGGCGCAGGCACAGCAGCTCGACCTGCATCGCCCGGCGCGCGTAGACCACCGCCGGATTGTCGGCGGTGAGCGGTGGCGGTTCGGTGCGGGGCGGATCGAGTGCCCACCAGCACGCCATCCGCGAGGACTTCCAACCGGTGCGCTGACCGTGCAGGACCGGTGAGTTGGCGAAGGCCGCGAGCAGCACCGGGCCGAGCGCGTGCAGCACCGTCCAGCGATGCCACAGGTCGGGCCGCTCGCCCAGGTCGAAGCAGGGTTGTACGGCGGCGGTGGAGCACATCATGCTGCGGCCGTGCGGACCGACCCGGTCGAAGGCCGCCTCCATCGTGCGGTACCGGGGCACCGCGAGCAGCCGGCGAGGCTGGCCGACCGGGTCACCCGCGGAGGGACGGGGTTGCAGATCGTGGCGCCGCAACCTGGTGTGCAGCGCGGCGACGTCGGATTCGACGGTGTCGAACAACTGGCCGAGACCGGGGAGCGGCGGGCTGGCGAGCTCGACCTGGCCGCCGGGTTCGACGGTGACCAGGGAGCCGGCGGGTAGTGGCAGAGCCGGGGACCGGGGATCGATGGTGCGGGGGGCGTGCGGGCCGAGCGCGGTGACGAGCGTCTCCAGGTCGAGGGGCGGGGCGCCGTCGGAGCGGCGGAGCAGCCACTCCAGCTCGACGCCCAGCAGCCGCGGGGGACCGTGCTTGAAGCAGACCGACGCCACATAGGCCTCGGCCTGCTCACGGGAGCGCAGTACCGCGGTGACCGGCCCCGACGGCTCGCCACCGGTGACCCGCGCGGTCGAGATCTTCTCGGGTGACACAGGCACATACCCCCCGCCATTGGTCGACATTCGACGCTACACAACAAGCACCGACACCCGCAGGGGTCGAGATGTGACGCTCTCCGTACGGACGTCCGGCCGCCGACTACGCTGAGTCGATGCCTCGGGTCAGCGCCGGACACCTCAGCGCGCGCCGTGAGCAGATCCTCGGTGGTGCGCGCACGTGCTTCAGCAGGTACGGCTACGAGGGGGCCACCGTGCGCCGGCTGGAGGAGGCGACCGGGTTGTCCCGGGGCGCGATCTTCCACCACTTCCGCGACAAGGACTCACTGTTCCTGGAGCTCGCCCAGCTCGACAGCCGGCGGATGGCCCGGGTGGTGGCCGAGCACGGCCTGGTCCAGGTGATGCGGGACGTACTGGCCCAGTCCGCATCGGGCGAGGGCGACGGAACCGGCGCGGTCAGCTGGCTGGGCACCTGGCTGGAGGTCTCCCGGCGGTTGCGCACCGATCCGGCGTTCCGGGCCGACTGGGACGAGCACTCCGCCGAGCTGACCCGGGCCGTGCGGGAGCGACTGACCCGCCAGCGGGAGGTCGGGGTGGTCCGCTCCGACGTGCCGGTCGAGGTGCTGGCCGGCTACCTGGAGCTCAGCTTCGAGGGGTTGATCTCGCACCTGGCGATGGGCCTGCCGGCCGGTGAACTGCGCGCCGTGCTGGACGTGGTCGAGGGCAGCGTGCGCAGCCGATGACTCCGCCGCACCGTGCTCAGTCGTCGTCGCGGGTCTTGCGGCGCTGCTCCTCGGCCCGGCGGCGGCACTCGCGCAGGAACCGCTCGTCGGCCTCCGGGTCGGGCGCGGTGAACCGGCCGGGGTGGTCGTACTCCGGGTAGTCCGGCCGGTCCCGCTGGAACCGTCCGTCCGACCGGGCGGAGATCTGCCGTGGTCGGCCGGCCAGCAACCACACCAGCGAGCCGGCCAGCGGGATGAGCAGCACCAGCAGCAGCCACAGCAGTTTCGGCAGATGCCGGACCTCGTCCTCGGCTGTGGTGACGATGTCGACCAGACTGAACACCCACAGGGCCAGCACCAGCAACCCGAAGAGTCCACCGAAGTACAGCATGAGCTCCCCAAGCCGGTCCGTGTCGCTCGCCGACCGATGCGCGCCATGATCATAGCGAGTCCTCGGCCACGGAGCTCCGGGTTATCGGCGCGGCGGACCCCCCGGGCCCCGCCGCCCGACGACAGTCGGTCGTACCTCCGGGCTACTTCTTCTTGGTCCGGGTGGCGCCACCCCGACCGCGCAACTGCACCCCGGTCTCGGTGAGCACCCGATGCACGAAGCCGTAGGAGCGGCCGGTCGCCTCCGCGAGCGCCCGGATACTGGCGCCCTTCTCGTACTTCTTCTTCAGATCGGTCGCTAGCTTGTCGCGCTGGGTTCCCGTGATCCGGGCGCCCTTCTTCAGGTCGGCCACGCGGGCGGCCCTCCTTCGTCGGAACGGGATCATCCGCTGATCCCCTGGTGGCGTCATGATGATCCACGCGTGCGGTGGACGCCAGGAGATCGACAGAGCTATCGGTGAACGGTTGCCCCGAATGGCTCTCGCGTCCGGGTGATCATTGTGCGCGATCGAGTGATCGCCCACCGGAGGCCCTCAAGCGCCGAATGATCACGCCAACGTCACGAGTTCCAGGTAGTCGGCCGACCAGTGGTCCTCGGTGCCGTCCGGCAGCACGATCACCCGCTCCGGGTTCAGTGCGCGGGCCGCGCCCGGGTCGTGGGTGACCAGCACTACGGCGCCCTGGTAGCTGCGCAGCGCGTCCAGCACCTGCTCCCGGCTGATCGGATCCAGATTGTTGGTCGGCTCGTCCAGCAACAGCACGTTGGCCGCCGAGCTGACCAGACCGGCCAGGGCCAATCGGGTCTTCTCCCCGCCGGAGAGGGTGCCGGCGGTCTGGTCGAGCTGCTCACCGGAGAACAGGAACGCCCCGAGCAGGCTGCGCAGCCGCTGCTCCTCGGCGTCCGGGGCGGCGTGCCGGATGCACTCCCAGACGGTGGTGTCCAGATCGAGGGTCTCGTGCTCTTGCGCGTAGTAGCCGAGCCGCAGGCCGTGCCCGGCAAGCACCTCACCGGTGTCCGGCTGCTCGGCCCCGGCCAGCAGCCGCAGCAGGGTGGTCTTGCCCGCGCCGTTCAACCCGAGCACCACCACTCGGCTGCCCCGGTCGACCGCTAGGTCGACCCCCGCGAAGATCTCCAGCGAGCCGTAGGACTTGGCGAGCCCCTCGGCGGTGAGCGGGGTGCGCCCACACGGCGCAGGCTCGGGGAACCGGATCCGTGCGGCCTTGTCGTTGCGGCGCACCTCGTCCAACCCGGCCAGCAGGGTGTCCGCGCGGCGGGCCATGTTCTTCGCCGCCACAGCCTTGGTGGCCTTGGCGCCGAGCTTGGCGGCCTGCATGTGCAACTGCGCGGCCTTCTTCTCCGCGTTGGCCCGTTCCCGCCGGCGGCGCTTCTCGTCGGTGGCTCTGGCGTCGAGGTAGCGCTGCCAGGACATGTTGTAGCCGTCGATCTCACCGCGCACGGCGTCGAGGAACCAGACCTTGTTCACCACGTCGCCCAACAGTTCGACGTCGTGGCTGATCACCACCAGCCCGCCCTCGTGGCGCATCAGGAACGAGCGCAGCCAGGCGATCGAGTCGGCATCGAGGTGGTTGGTCGGCTCGTCGAGCAGCAGCGTGGTGGCCGACCGGCCACCCGCACCGGCGTCACTGGCGGCATACAGGATCCGGGCCAGCTCCACCCTGCGGCGCTGCCCGCCGGACAGGGTGGACAGCGTCTGAGCGAGGACCCGGTCGGCCAGGCCGAGGTGGGCGCAGATCCGTGCGGCCTCGCTCTCCGCGGCGTACCCGCCAAGCGCGGAGAATCGCTCCTCGATCCGGCCGTACTCGCGGACAGCGCGGTCGCGCTCGGTGCCGTCGACCAGCTCCGCCATCGCCGACTGCGCCTTCTCCATCTCGCGCAGCAGCTGATCGAGGCCGCGGGCCGACAGCACCCGGTCCTTCGCCGTGACCGAGAGGTCGCCCTCGCGGGGATCCTGGGGAAGGTAGCCGACCGCGCTGGTGGCCTCGGTCCGACCGCTGTAGGGCTGGCCCTCGCCGGCCAGTACCCGCATGGTGGTGGTCTTGCCCGCACCGTTGCGGCCGACCAGGCCGATGCGGTCTCCCGGGGCGACTCGCAGGGTGGCCCCGGAGATCAGCACGCGTGAGCCCGCGCGTAACTCCAGATCGGTGGCGGTGATCATTTCTCGGGGTGCTCCCAACAGCGGGTGGCGGGCACAGCGGCGCGGACCACCGGCGACGGCCGGCGGGCTACCAGCGCTAGATCAGCTCGTCCGAACCACCCGACCAGTGTAAAGGACGCGTGGGAGGCGATTAGGGTCGGTGACCATGAGCCACGACACCGCACCGGACCCGGCCGCCCCGGTCTCCGCACTTGCCGACCTGACCGGGCGGGCGGCCCTGGTCACCGGCGCCAGCCGCGGCATCGGCTATGCCATCGCCGCTGAGCTGCTCGGCCGGGGGGCGTCGGTCACCGTCACGGCGCGGAGGCCGGACGAGCTGGAGCTCGCAGTGCGCGAGCTCGCCGCGGCGGCCGGCGACCCCGAGGCGAAACGGGTGTTGGGGGTGCCCGGCAACGCGGGCGACGACGAGGCCCGCGCCGAGGCCGTGGCCCGTACCGTCGAGCGGTTCGGCGGGTTGCACATCCTGGTGAACAACGCCGGCATCAACCCGGTCTACGGTCCGTTGATGGACGCCGACCTGGGCGGCGTGCGGAAGATCTTCGACATCAACGTGGTCGCCGCGCTGGGCTACCTGCAGCAGGCGCACCGGGCGTGGATGGGCCAGCACGGCGGCGCCGTGGTCAACATCGCCTCGTCGGCCGGTCTGCGCTCCACCGGGGTGATCGCCGCGTACGGTGCTTCCAAGGCTGCGCTGATCCGGCTCACCGAGGAGCTGGCCTGGGAGCTGGGGCCCTCGATCCGGGTCAACGCGGTCGCGCCGGCAGTGGTCAAGACCAGGTTCGCCGCCGCGCTCTACGACAGCGGTGAGGAGCAGGTGTCCCGGGCGTACCCGATGAAGCGACTCGGCACCCCGGAGGACGTTGCGCGGCTGGTCGGGTTCCTGGCCTCCGACGCTGCGGCGTGGATCACCGGGGAGACCGTGCGGGTGGACGGCGGCATCCTGTCCACCGGCTCCCTGGGCTGACGCCTGGTGCGGCACAGTAGTGCCAGGGCGCTACGTTGCACTCACCGGCGAGCGGAGCGAGCAGGTGCATGACGTGCTGGTGGTGGGGGCCGGGCCCGCGGGCCGGGCGGTGGCCGCCGCGTGCGCGGAACGCGGCCTGAACACCACTCTGCTCGACCCGGCACCCACCCGGCCCTGGCGGGCCACCTACGGGGCCTGGTCCGACGAGCTGCCCGTCGACCTGCCGGCCGGCGTGGTCGCGGCCTGTGCCGCCGGCATCGCGGTCGGGCTGACCCGCCACCGGCTGGACCGGGAGTACGCGGTGCTCGACGTCTTGGCGCTGCGGGCGCACCTGGACGCGCGGATGGCGGCGGCCGGGGTCCGGGTCGAGCGGGGCCACGCGCGGGTGGGGGCCCTTCCCCCGGCCCGGGTGGTCGTCGATGCCGGGGGCGCCGGGCAACCGCTCAACGCCCGCCCGACGCGTCGTACGCCGGCCGAGCAGACCGCGTACGGCCTCGTGGTCGCCGCCGAGGTGGCCCGGCCGCTGCTCGACGACGGTGAGGCGCTGTTCATGGACTGGCGCCCGGTCCCCGGCGGCCCCGCCGACTCGGGGCACCCGACGTTCCTGTACGCGGTGCCGCTGGGTGGCGGGCGGGTGCTGTTGGAGGAGACCTCGCTGGCGCGCCGCCCGGGGATGGCGCCCGATGTGCTGGCCGACCGGCTGCGCCGCCGGCTCGCCGGCCACGGCGTCACCGTCCCGCCGGACGCCGAGCGGGAACTGGTCCGCTTCCGCCTGGACACCCCCCGGCACCGGGCACCCGACGTGCTCGGGTTCGGGGCGGCGGCGCCGCTGACCCACCCGGCGACCGGATACCAGCTGGCCACAGCCCTGCGCGCGGCACCGGTGGTCGCCGCGACGCTGGCCGGGCGCTGGGTCGACGGACCGGTCGCCGCGCTGGCCGCGGCTCGCTCCGCGCTGTGGTCGCCCGCCGCCCGAGCGACCCATCTGCTGCGCCGGCGGGGGCTGGAGTGTCTGCTACGGATGCCCGACCGGCGGCTGCCGGAGTTCTTCGAAGGCTTCTTTCGGCTTCCCGAACACTCCCGGGCGGCCTATCTGGACGGTCGCGAACGGCCGTTCGCCACCGCGGCGGCCATGGCTGGACTGTTCCGGACCACCCCCTGGCCGGTGCGCCTTCGCCTGATCGGGTCGTCGTTGCTGGTCAGCGCGCCGCCCGA
>JAJCYC010000062.1 GCA_029263115.1 Pseudonocardia sp.
TCGGCGATCGTCCAGCAGTTCTTGCGCGGCAGGTCGGCGAGCAGCCCGAGCAGGAAACCACGAGCGCGGCGGCGGGTCTCGACCCGAGCGAACCGACCGGCCATCCGTTCGAGCAGCCTGTCGGTCTCGGCTTGCCATCGCGCAGGCTCTACTCTGTGACCCACGGCCACCGCTTGATCATCTGAAGTCGACACAACCGACGATGATCCGCGGTGGCCGTCCTACATCGGGGACCGCCACGCCGGAGGTAGATCACAATCTACGGCTGGAGTACTAGGGTGGTTCGGGTGGCCGCATTGTCCGAGGACGTCGTCGCGTTCCTCTCCGAAGGCACCCGTACCGGCAAGCTCGGCTTCACCGCCGCCGACGGCCGCCCGCTGGTGGCGCCGGTCTGGTTCGTGGTCCGGGACGGTCTGATCGCCTTCAACACCGGCGCCGGCACAGCCAAGGGTCGGGCGCTGGCCCGCGATCCCCGGGTGGTGCTCTGCGTCGACCTGGAGCGGCCGCCGTTCGCATTCGTGCAGGTCCAAGGCGAGGCTGAGCTCATCGAGGAGCCCGACGAGCTCTACCAGGTCGCCGCCGCCTGCGGGGCGCGCTACATGGGCGCCGAGCGGGCCGACGAGTTCGGCCGGCGCAACGCGGTGCCCGGCGAGCTGGTGGTCCGGATCCGCCCCACCAAGGTGATCGCCCTGTTCGACGCCACCGCGTGACCATCAGGCCCGACCTGCCGGCAGGTTGCCGACCGCCCGGAAGGGAGCGAGCCGCTCCCCGGTGCCGCCGCCGACGTGCACCGAACCGACCGCCGCGATCTCGATCCCCGGATCGGGGATCGGGAACCGCGCCGCGCACTGCTCGTCCAGCAGGCGTTCGTGGAACGCCACCAACCTCGACGCCATGCGCGAGGCCCTCGACAAGATCGATGGGTAGGGACCTGCGGGGAGCTCGTGATCGTCTGATGGCGACCCGTTGCCATGCGGTGGCTACATATCCGGCCGTGTCAGACGTAGTGCGGCGGTGCGCACCCCGTCAGACCTGGTCGGGGTGGCGGGATTCGAACCCACGACCCCTCGCTCCCAAAGCGATCACCCCAGGTCCGCCGACGTCCGTGAGCAGCCGACAGGCGTTCGCGCGCGATCTTGTCCGGCCGGCTCCGTCCGAGGTCGTCGCTGTCAGTTCGCGCTGTCAAGATCACGTCCGGGTACCCGGCCACTCACAGCCTCGGTCACGAGTGCTTCCGACCTCGCGGGACAGACGTGGTGAGGGTCGATGTGCCGGGCCGCCGTGCCCAACCGGCGCTGGCCGCGCCCGGTCCCGGCCGCCCGCCGCGGGCCGGAGGCAGGAGCGGTGGGGGTGCCGGGTGGGGGCGCGGCCGTGCCGGGGCCGCGCCTGGCGGCCCGGCTGGGCTTGTCCCATATGCCATAACTGTCCGCCAAGAGGACAAAGAAGACCTCAGCGCTGAGCGGGCCGGCCTGTGGCAGCCGAGGTTCCCGAGCGCCGAGCTGGTGCAGCACGCGGCCGATCTCCTGCCGAGCATCGGCGACGAGTCCGGCTGGGCGGCCGAGCTGGCGGAAGGCCCGCGCTGGGAGATCGTGGTCAGCCCCGGCGTGATCCGGGTCCGCACCCGCGACTACGCGAAGGCTGAGCGCCGCCACGAGCGCGAGGTGGAGCGGCACCGCAAGCAGATCGACATGGACACCACCTGGGAGGGCGACGTGCCCGAACCCCTGCCCACCCGGGGCACGATCACCGGCTGGACCCGCAAGTCCCGCGCAAGGCTCGTTGAGCGCCTGGGCGACCTGGACTACACCCGCCTGTACGGCCGGTTCAAGATCTGCGCCGGCTGCCGGGGCGAGTACGACCACTACCTGTCGCTGTGCCCGCGCTGCTCCTCCTCGGCGCACACGGTGGAGGACCGGACCGGCCGGCTCCCGGCGATGCTGACGCTGACCTACCCCGGGGACTGGCTGACGGTGGTGCCGGACTCGGCGACCGCGATGCGGCACTTCCAGGCGTTGTGCAAGCGCTACCAGCGGGCGTGGGGTGAGCCGCTGCGCGGGCCGTGGAAGAAGGAGTTCCAGCGCCGGGGCGCGCCGCACTTCCACATCTCCACCACCCCACCGATGGGTTTCACCGAGGTCACCGGCCTTGGTGGGGAGACCGTGACGATGGACTTCCGCCGCTGGCTGTCGATCACTTGGGCCGACATCGTCGCCCACCCCGACCCCGAGCAGTACCGCCGGCACCTGGCCGCCGGCACCGGCGTCGACTACGCCCAAGGCCTCTCGCTCACCGACCCGCGCCGGATGGCGGTCTACTTCGCCAAGTACGGCACCGGCGGCGGCAAGGAGTACCAGCACCAGGTCCCGCGCGAGTGGCTCACCACCGAGCTGGTCTGCACCGGCTGCGGCTGCTCCTACGACCAGGACCGCGACGAGTGCCCGGACTGCGGCTCGTTCGAGGCGGACGTGGTGGAGCTGGGCAGCGTCGGCCGCTTCTGGGGCTACCGAGGCCTGCATCGCGCCCTAGGTGGCTGGTGTCTTTCGCGTGGCGGTCGCCCGGTCCGGCGGCCTGATGCGGGAGGATCGGTGGGTGACGCTGGGGCGTGCTGATCATCAGGGTGATTTGTTCGACGAGGTGGCCCGGTTCTGTGAGGAGACGCT
>JAJCYC010000063.1 GCA_029263115.1 Pseudonocardia sp.
GCTCGTTCAACAGTGCAATGACCTCGTCGTCGCCACGCATGGCGGAAGACCCCCTTGTGATCTTGACTGAACAAGGGGGAATCTACACGTCACTATCCGTATTAGGACATGACCACAGAGAGTTAGGGGAGCATCAGGTAAGTGAGCCTGCCCAGGTCTCGCCCGCTCATGCGCTGCGTGGTAGGCGGCACCCCCTGCGGGGTTCGGTGTCGGGGTGCAGGATGCTGCCGCCCTCGACGAGCAGCTCGACCGTCTCGAGGCAGCCGCCACAGCCAGTGCCCGCGCCCGAGCGCTCGCTGACCTGCTCGGTAGTGGTCGCGCCAGCGTGCAGGCAGGCCCGGATCCCGGCCTCGGTCACCGCCATGCACATGCATACGAACACGGCGACCCCCCGCTCGATCGAAGTACTCACTAGGTGAGGCAAGGCTAAGGAAACCATGTGTCGACCGCAGGCGCAAGGGTCGACGGGCAGACTGGGCGGGTGCCGCTCGAGGAGTACCGACGCAAGCGCCGCGCGGGGCGCACGCCGGAGCCGATGCCGCTCGCCGACCCGACCGTCGACCGGCCGGGGGGCCGGGTCTTCGTGATCCAGGAGCACCACGCGCGGGCGCTGCACTGGGACCTGCGGCTGGAGCGCGACGGGGTGCTCGCCTCGTGGGCGGTGCCGAAGGGCCTGCCCACCGATCCGGAGACCGTACGGCTAGCCGTCCGGACCGAGGACCATCCGATGGAGTACCTGGAGTTCTCCGGGGAGATCCCGGCCGGCGAGTACGGCGCCGGGCGAATGACTATCTGGGACCGCGGCAGCTACGACACCGTCAAGTGGACCGACCGCGAGGTGCAGTTCGTACTGCACGGCGAGCGGGCCCCGGGTCGGTACGTGCTGCTGCGCCGGGGCGGCGAGCCGAAGCACTGGCTGCTGCGCCGGATGGACGCGGCCCTGGACCCGGACCGGAAGCCGTTGCCGGTCGACCTCTCCCCCATGACAGCCGAACCCGGCGACCTGCCGCTGGACGGCGGGGACTGGCACTACGAGGTCGGCTTCGGCGGCGCGCGGGTGCTGGCGCGGGTCGCGGCTGGCCGGGTGCGGTTGACCGGCCCGGACGGCACGGACCGGACCGGGCGACACCCGGAGGTCGGCGGGTTGGGCGCCGCGCTGGGGTCGACCGAGGTACTGCTGGACGGGGAGATCGGCGGCACTCCCCCGGGTCTGTGGATCAGTGACCTGCTGCACCTGGACGGCCATGACCGCACCGACCTGCCCTACCGGGAACGACGCGCACTGGCCGAGTCTCTGCCGCTGACCGGCGCGCACTGGCGGTTGGTGCCGTCCTACCCCGGTGGCGGAGCGGCGGTCCTGGCGGCGGCCGCCGAGCAGGGGCTGCCCTACGTGGTGGCGAAGCGGTCCGACTCCCGCTACCGGCCGGGGGTGTGCTCGCCCGACTGGGTGCGGGTCGTCACCGGCGCCGGACCCGAGGTGGCGGGTTCCACCGGACTCGAGGCCGCCGCCACCAGGGCGGGCACCGTCGAGGTGGCCGGCCGCCGGGTCCGCCTGACCAACCCGGACAAGGTGCTCTACCCGGCGCGCGCGTTCCGCAAGCGCGACGTGCTGGCGCACTACCTGGCGATGGCCGAGGTGATGCTGCCGCACCTGGCGGGCCGACCGGTGACCCTGCGGCGCTGGCCGGACGGGGTGGAGGCCACCCCGTTCTTCGAGAAGAACGTCTCGCGGCACGCCCCGGACTGGATCCGGACCGTACGGTTGGGATCGCTCGGTGGCTCCCGGGGCGCCGGTTCGATCAACGGCGGGGCGATCGACTACCCGCTGATCGACGACGCCGCCGGACTGGCCTGGGTGGCCAACCTGGCGGCGCTGGAGCTGCACGTGCCACAGTGGACGGTCGGACCCGACGGCGGGCGCCGCGAGCCCGACCTGCTGGTATTCGACCTCGACCCGGGCGAGGGCGCCGACCTGGTGGATTGCGCCCGGGTCGCGGTTCGGGTCGCCGAGGTGCTGGCCGCCGACGATCTGCCGGTGTACCCCCGCACCAGCGGTGGGAAGGGCATGCAGCTCTACACCCCGATACGGGTCGACGACTCGGCACGGGCCGGCGGATACGCCCGCGCGCTCGCCGAGCACCTGGCCGCCGACGACCCGAAGCGGGTCACCGCGGTGATGGCCCGACAGCGGCGCCGGGGCAAGGTGTTCATCGACTGGAGCCAGAACAACCCGGCGAAGACCACGGTGGCCAGCTACTCACTGCGCGGGCGCGCGGATCCGACCGTTGCCACCCCGTTGACCTGGGACGAGGTGCGGGCCTGTCGACAGGTGCGAGATCTGGTGTTCACCGCCGACGCGCTACCAGGCCGGTTGGCCGGGCACGGCGACCTGCTCGCCCCGCTGCTGGCCGGGGGGCACGAACTGCCGGCCCGCCCTAGACTCACCGACTCGTGAGGCCGCACGGGCTCGGCACGGGGGCGCACCCCTACCTGGCTGGCCCGTACCCCCGGGCGATGGCCCACCGTGGGTGGCACCTCGACGAGCTGGCCCGGATGGAGAACTCGATGGCCGCGCTGCGCCGCGCGGTCCGCGAGGGGTTCCGGTACCTGGAGATCGACGTGCACGCCACCGCCGATGGGGTCGTCGTGGTCTGCCACGACGCCACTCTCGATCGCACCACCGACGGCCGCGGCCGTATCGACGGTCAGCCGTGGACCGCGGTGCGCGGCGCCCGGGTGGCCGGTCAGGAACCGGTGCCCAGCCTGCGGGCGGTGCTCGAGGAGCTGCCGGACGCGCTGCTGAACATCGACGTCAAGGCCGACTCCGGGGTGGAGCCGACCTTGCGGCTGGTCGCCGAGCTCGACGCGTGGCACCGGGTGTGCCTGGCCGCGTTCTCCCCCGCGCGGCTGGCCCGGATGCGCTCGGCCGGCGGTCCTCGGCTGATCACCGCGTGCTCGCCGCTGGACGCGGTGGGGCTGCGCACCCGGGTGTGGCTGGGTCAGCTCGGGCTCGGCGGGCTCGGGCGGTGGGCGCCGGTGGGCGGCCAGCTCGCCCAGCTGCCCCGGCGCAACGGCCTGCTGACCGTGGTCGATCCGCACCTGGTCGCCGCCGCGCACGCCGTCGGGATGGAGGTGCACGTCTGGACGATCAACGACCCGGACGAGATGTGCGAGCTGCTGGAGATGGGGGTGGACGGGCTGGTCACCGACCGCCCGGACCTGCTGCGCGAGGTGCTCGCCGAGCGCGGCCAGTGGCCCGCGTGAGGCCCGCACGGTCCCGGCTGAACGCTGAGCAGCGCGCGTGGTGCTCCTACGACTGGGCGAACTCGGTGTTCCAGACCTCGGTGCTCACCGTGTTCCTGTCGCTGTACCTGACCTCGGTGGCCGAGGCCGATGCGCGCGCCTCCGGCCAGCCGTGTCCGAGCGCGCTGCGCGACTGCGCGGTATCGGTGGCCGGCCTGGACCTGCAGGCCGGGTCGATCTTCGGGTTCGTGCTCGCCGCGTCCACCGCAGTGCAGCTGCTCGTGCTGCCGATCACCGGCGCGATCGCCGACCGGGCCCGCAACAAGCGCGCGCTGCTGGGTGGCTTCGCATTCGTCGGCGCGGTGGCCACCGCCGGGCTGGGCCTGATGACCGGTACCGCCTGGGAGCTCGGCGCGGCCCTGTTCGCGGTGGCGAACCTCTGCTACTACGGATCGATCGTCGTCTACTACGCCTTCCTGCCCGAGATCGCCGGGCCGGACGAGCGCGATCACCTGTCCGCGCGCGGCTGGGCGTTCGGCTACCTCGGCGGCGGATTCTGCCTCGCGCTGAACATCGCGCTGCTGCAGCTGCGCGAGGTGTTCGGGCTTTCGGAGACCGACGCGATCCGGATCTGCTTCGTCGTGTGCGGGCTGTGGTGGGCCGGGTTCACTCTGGTGCCGCTGCGCGGGCTGCGCGAGCATCGGGCGCCACTGGGCGACGAGCGTGGCGCCGCGCTGCTGGTCGCCGGGTTCCAGCAGCTGCGGGCCACCCTGGGCCGGGCCCGGAGCTACCCGCTGACCCTGGCGTTCCTGGCCGGCTTCCTGATCTTCATCGACGGGATCAACACGGTGGCCGAGACCGCCGGGCTCTACGGGTCCGAGGAGCTGGGCCTGCCGATCGAGGTACTGACCATCACCATCCTGATCGTGCAGTTCGTGGCCTTCGGTGGTGGGCTGGCGCACGGCTGGCTGGCGGCCCGGATCGGGGCCAAGCGCACCATCATGGTCAGCCTGGTGGTGTGGGTGCAGGTGATCTCGGCGGCCTACTTCGTGCAGCCGGGCCAGCGCGGACAGTTCTACGCGCTGGCCTTCGGCATCGGGCTGGTGCTGGGCGGCACGGCGGCGATGTCCCGGGCGCTGTTCAGCCAGCTGGTGCCCAGGGGTGAGGAGGCGGAGTACTTCGCGGTGTACACCGTCGGCGAGCGGGGTACCTCGTGGCTGGGTCCGCTGGTGTTCTCGCTGGTGGCCCAGCAGACCGGGTCGTTCCGGCCGGCCATCCTGTCGCTGGTGGCGTTCCTGGTGATCGGGTTCGTGGTCGTCGCGCTGGTACCGGTGCGCAGGGCCGTCGAGGCGGCGGGAAATCCGGTGCCCCGGGTCCTGTGACGCGCCTGACCGGCGGTGAAATGTGAGGTAGCTCACACATGGCGACCGGGTCACATTCCGGGTTGCGAACGCGGCTGATACGGGACACTCAGGAGCGGTGCCCAGTCGGCGAGTGTTATCGACGCCACGTCGTCTGACGTGCCGGGAGGGAACGTTCGCCTTATGGGCGACGTTACACGACGTGCTACGGACCGGGGATCCCTCCTCCGGGCCACGAAGTGAGGAGAGGACTGATCCCATGGCGGACCGTGTGCTGCGAGGCAGCCGGCTCGGCGCAGTCAGCTACGAGACCGACCGCAACCACGATCTGGCGCCCCGTCGGTCGGTCCAGTACGCCTGCCCGAAGGGGCACGACTTCGACGTGCCGTTCTCCGACGACGCCGAGCCGCCGATGAACTGGGAGTGCCGCCTGCACGGCAGCGTCTCGAAGCTGATTGACGGGGTGGAGCCGGAGACGAAGAAGGTCAAGCCGCCGCGCACCCACTGGGACATGCTGCTCGAGCGGCGTTCGATCGCAGAACTGGACGAACTGCTGTCCGAGCGGCTGGAGGACCTGCGGGGCCGGCGCTCCAAGAGCGCCTGACCGTTCCGAGCCTGGCGGCCCGATCCCCTTCCCCGGGGGTCGGGCCGTTTCGCGAGCGGAGCAGGGCGCCAGGCCGGGGCGTAACTCCGGGGTGACCCGTGCGTCAGGTCGAGAGCGCGTTCTGAGTGCGCCGGGAGCCCCAGCCGATCCGGCCCGCGCCCCACAGCGTGACCCGCCACAGAGCCTCCCGCACGATCGAGCCGCTCATCTTCGAGGCGCCCCGCTCCCGTTCGGTGAACACGATCGGATGCTCGGCGATGCGGAACCCGGCCCGCGCCACCCGCCATGCCATGTCGATCTGGAAGCAGTACCCTTGCGAGCTGACGTCGCCCAGGGCCAACCCGGCGAGCACCTCGCGCCGGAACACCCGGTAGCCTGCGGTGATGTCGCGCTGCGGCAGGCCCAGCGCCAACCGGGAGTAGAGGTTCCCGCCCCGGGAGAGCACCTCGCGGTGCTTCGGCCAGTTGACCACCGAACCGCCGCGGACGTAGCGCGAGCCGAGCACCATCTCCGCGTCGGCCAGCCGGTCGAGCATCGCGGGGAGGCTCTCCGGCGGGTGCGAGCCGTCGGCGTCCATCTGCACCACGACCGCGTAGTCCCGCTCCAGCGCCCACCCGAACCCGGCGAGGTAGGCGGCGCCGAGACCGTCCTTGCCGGCCCGGTGCAGCACGTGCACCAGCGGGTCGCGCGAAGCGATCTGGTCGGCGAGCGCGCCGGTGCCGTCCGGGCTGGCGTCGTCGACGACCAGGACGTGCGCGTCCGGCAGGGCCGCGCGGATCCGGGTGGTGATCGCTGCGAGGTTGTCCCGCTCGTTGTACGTCGGGATCACCACGAGCACCGAAGTGGTCCCGGTACGCGGGTCAGCCATCGTTGTCCTCTCGGGTGGTGGCGGTCGGTTCGCCCGGGCCGCCGGCCGGCTCGCGGCGCGGGCGCCGGCGCAGTGTCCAGGCGAGTGCCCCGACCCCGGCCACGACGAGCAGCCACTCGGGCAGCGAGCCGAGCCGGGTGGCCATCGTAGTGGTGGCCCGCAGCGGCACGCGCTCGACCAGCGTCGCCGGGGTGAACAGCGCCGAGCGCCGCATCTCCGACCCGTCCGGGGCGATGATCGCGCTGGCGCCGCTGGTGGAGGCCACCACCACCGCGCGGTCGTGCTGCACGGCTCGCACCCGGGACATGGCCAGCTGCTGATAGGTCATCTCCGAGATGCCGAAGGTGGCGTTGTTGGTGGGCACCGCGAGCAGGCGGGCACCGTTGTCGACACTCTGTGCGACCAGGTCGTCGAACGCCACCTCCCAGCAGATCGCCACGCCAACCTCGACCCCGTCCACCGAGGCGACCCCGGTGCCGGTGCCGGGCTCGAAGTACCCCGCCCGGTCGGCGTAGTCGGAGAACAACCGGAAGAAACCACGCCACGGCAGGTACTCACCGAAGGGTTGCACGCGGCGCTTGTCGAGCTGCTCGACCGGGCCCACCCCCGGCTCCCAGACCAGCACCGAGTTCGTCGTGCGCCGCCCGTCGAGCACCAGCACGGTGCCGACCATGACCGGCACCCCGATCCGGTCGGTCGCCGAGCTGATCGCCGCGGCCGCGTCGGGGTTGCGCAACGGGTCGATGTCGGAGGAGTTCTCCGGCCACACCACCAGCAACGGCTCCGGTGCCCGGCCGGCGGCCACGTCGTCGGCCAGTTCGAGGGTGTGCCGTACGTGGTTGTCCAGCACCGCGCGGCGCTGGGCGTTGAAGTCCAGCCCCATCCGGGGGACGTTGCCCTGCACGGCGGCGACGGTGACACCCTCGTCCGGGCCGACCTCGCCACCGGCGCCGGTGATCCAGGCGGGGCAGAGCAGCGCGACCACCAGCGGGAGCACCGCGCCCGCGGCCGGCGGCATCCAGGGGCGCCACCGCGGCACCGGCCCGGCCGGCGGTGTCGGCCCGGTCCGCGCGGCGGCCAGGGCCCGCTGGATCAACTCGGCCAGCGCGAATCCGGTCAGCGCCACCGCGAAGCCGACCAGCGGCGGTCCGCCGAGCGCGGCCAGCCGGACGAACGGACCGTCGGCCTGGGAGAACGCCACCCGGCCCCACGGGAAGCCGCCGAACGGCACCCGGGCGGCCAGCGCCTCGGTGGCCACCCACCCGGCGGCGGCCCACAGCATGCCCAGCGACAACCGCTGCACCCGCGCGATCAGCATGCCGCCGAGACCGACCAGCACGGCCTGCAAGCCGGCCAGGGCCAACCACGGCACCGGGCCGACGTAGATCCCGACCCATGGCAGCAGCGGCAGGTAGTAGCCGAGCCCGAACAACAGGGCGGCGGTGAATGCCGCGCGGTTGCCTCGGCCGCGCAGGGCGACCGCGAGCAGCGCGAACGCGGGAACCGCCAGCCACCACAGCGTCCGCGGCGCGCAGGAAGCGTAGAGCAGCAGCCCACCGGCCGGCGCGGCCAGCAGCCGCGCCGCGGCCCCGACGCGGCGCGCCGCCACCACCGGGCCGGACGGCGGGGCTGACCGGTGCATCGTCGCGGTGGGGGGTCGGATCACCCCGTCAGATTAGTTGCCGGCCCCGGGGCGCCCGGACTCACACCCGAGCAGCCCACCCCGGGCGCCGCCCGGCCCGCGTCACATCTGCACGGTGGCCCGGTTCGGCATCACGATCCACAGCACCAGGTAGGCCACGAACTGCGGACCGGGCAGCAGGCAGGACAGCAGGAACAGCAGCCGGACGGTGAACGGGCGCATGCCGAACCGGTCGGCCAACCCGGCACACACCCCGGCGATGACGCGACCGTCCTGCGGCCGGTTGAGCGTCGATCCCACGACATCCCCTTTCGTCGGGCACGGTGTCCGCCCGGTGACGGCGCCGATCGGTGTGCGACGCCGCCGTACTCCGACAACGCCGTGCCGTCCTCCAGAGTGCCCGCACGGGGTGCCGCGAACCTCCGGGTCGGCCCTGATCCGGCATCCGGGGTAGCCCGGAGGCCGCGCCACCCGATCGGCCGTTCACCCACACGCACCTCGGTGGCTACCGTGATCGAGTGGCCCGCCCCGCCCGACGCCGCCGTGCCCGACCGTTTGTGTGGTCCCTGGCTGCGGTGCTGATCGCCACCTCCTGCCTCGCCGCGCTCGCGCCCGGTACCGCCGCCCGGGCCGGCACCCCCGGTGCGGCAGGCCCGGCGGTCGGCCAATCGGCCGGTTCCGGGTACTCGGCGCCGCCGACCGGTCGGCCCACCGCCGTCGTCGCCCTGGGCGACAGTTCGGCCGCGGGTGAAGGCGGCGGCGCCTACCGGAGCGGTACCCGGGGCGAAGGCGGCAACTGGTGCCACCGCTCGGCCAACGCGGCTGTGGAGCGGACCGGGCTGGCCTCGAAGGTGGTCAACCTGGCCTGCTCGGGTGCCCGGTCCGCCGACGTGGGGTTCGGCGCGCCCGGCCACTACACCGAGGGCTCGCAGGCGGGCCGGCTGGCGCAGGTGGCCCGCACGTACCGGGTCACCCACGTCCTGGTGCAGTTGGGCGCGAATGACGAGCCGGCGTTCGGCGGCACCGTGGTCCGCTGCGTCGCGGCCTTCCTCAACCCCGCCTCGGCCGGGTGTTCGGCCGCGCTGGCCCGCGAGTGGCCCGGGAAGCTCGCCGCGATGGCCCCCCGGGTCCAGCGCGCGGTGGCCGACGTCCGCACCGCGCTGCGCCGGGCCGGCTACCGTGACCAGGACTATCAGCTGATCATGCTGTCCTACCCGTCGCCGGTGACCGAGACGATGACCCGCACGCACGGGTTGACCGGCTGCCCGTTCCGGCCCCGGGACGCCGGCTGGGGCCGGACCGAGGCGGTCCCCCAGCTCACCGCCACGCTGCGCGGCGTGGCCGAGCGGTCCGGAGGCCGGTTCCTGGACCTGTCCCGCGCCACCGAGGGCCACGAGGCGTGCACCGCGACGGACGTGGAGTGGCAGCGGCGGCTCACGGTGAACCCGAGGGTGTTCGTCGACGCCGGCCCGGCGGCTGCCGGGCACCTGGCGCAGGAGTCGTTCCACCCCAACGCCGTCGGTCACGGCAAGCTCGGCGGTTGCATCGGGCGGTTCGCCCGGGGCGCGGACCGGGAGGCCGCCTGCCGGGTCGGCACGGACGGGTCGCTGAATCCGGTCGGTCGGACGCGCGCGCCGAGCGGGTAGCTCCCTTATGCCGAGAACTCGTCGGCGATCAGTGCGCCGAGTTCGAGGAACGCGTGCTGGGTCTCCGGCCGCAACGCGCCCAGATCGACCCGGCCGCCGGTGGCCAGATGCGGGTCGTACGGAATCTCCACCACCGCCCGCGACCGCGACCGGAAATGCGT
>JAJCYC010000064.1 GCA_029263115.1 Pseudonocardia sp.
TGCCTTCACCGCCAGGTCACGGGTGAGCCGCTCGACGTAGTAGCTGCCGCCCCAGGGGTCGATCACCCGGGTGGTGCCGGACTCCTGCTGCAGCAGCAGTTGGGTGTTGCGGGCGATCCGGGCGGAGAAGTCGGTGGGCAGGGCCAGCGCCTCGTCCAGCGCGTTGGTGTGCAGCGACTGGGTGTGCCCCTGGGTGGCGGCCATCGCCTCCACGCAGGTGCGGGCGACGTTGTTGAAGACGTCCTGCGCAGTGAGCGACCAGCCGGAGGTCTGGCTGTGCGTGCGCAGCGACAGCGACTTCTCGCTCTTCGGCTCGAACCGGTTGACCAGCTTCGCCCAGAGCAGCCGCCCGGCGCGGAGCTTGGCGACCTCCATGAAGAAGTTCATCCCGATCGCCCAGAAGAACGACAGCCGCGGCGCGAACGTGTCCACGTCCATCCCGGCGCCGACCCCGGCCCGCAGATACTCCAGACCGTCCGCGAGGGTGTACGCCAGCTCCAGGTCGGCGGTCGCCCCGGCCTCCTGCATGTGGTAGCCGGAGATCGAGATCGAGTTGAACTTCGGCATCTTCTGGCTGGTGTAGGAGAAGATGTCCGAGATGATCGTCATCGACGGTTTCGGCGGGTAGATGTAGGTGTTACGGACCATGAACTCCTTGAGGATGTCGTTCTGGATGGTCCCGGCCAGCTGCTCCGGCGTCACCCCCTGCTCCTCGGCGGCCACGATGTAGAGCGCCAGCACCGGCAGCACCGCGCCGTTCATGGTCATCGACACGCTCATCTTGTCCAGCGGGATGCCGTCGAACAGCTGGCGCATGTCGTAGATCGAGTCGATGGCCACCCCGGCCATGCCTACGTCGCCGGGCACCCTGGGGTGGTCGGAGTCGTAGCCCCGGTGGGTGGGCAGGTCGAACGCGACCGAAAGGCCCTTCTGCCCGGCCGCCAGGTTGCGCCGGTAGAAGGCGTTCGACTCGGCGGCGGTGGAGAACCCGGCGTACTGCCGGACGGTCCACGGCTGGGTGCGGTACATCGTCGGATAGGGGCCGCGCAGGTAGGGGACGACCCCGGGGTAGGTGCCGAGGAAGTCCAGCCTCTCGGTGTTCTTCGCCGTGTAGAGCGGCGGGACCTCGATGCCTTCCGGGGTGAGCCAGGACAGCTCGTTCGAGTCCTTGCCCGTCTGCTCGCGCACCGCGTCGGCCCAGTGCTTCTCGTCGGTCCGTGCGTCCGGCGCCTGGTAGGGCAGCTCGGCGAAGTTCGGGACACCCGTGCTCACAGCTCGACCCCCAGCTTTTCCAGGGTGCCGGTGAGCACCTCGATCGCGTCACAGCCGGTGAAGACGTGCCCGTCCACCCCGGGCACGTCCACCGCCCCGGGTGGGCCGGCCAGCAGCACCGTGGCGCCCGCGTCGGCCAGCGCTCCTGCCACCTCGGCGGCGTCGGCGGCGTAGACCTTGTCCGAGCCGCACAGGCAGGCCACGGCCGTGCCGGCCGCGCGGTAGGCCGCGACGATCTCTGCGGTGCCGCCGCCACCGGCCGGGGTGGCCAGGCCACCGGCCTGGAACATGTTGGTCGCGAACCCGGCCCGCGCCGTGTGCGTGGCCACCGGGCCCAGGGTGGCCAGGAACACTGCGGGCCGGTCGCCGGTGCGCGCGGCGTGGGCGTCGCAGCGGGCGCGCAGCGTCTCGAACGCCGCGGCCGGACGCACCCGGGGGAGGACGCCACGCGGTGCGGGCCGGCGCACGGCCGGTCGGGTGGGCAGCTTCTCGGCAAGGTCCGGGAACTCGCTGACCCCGGTGACCGGCTCGACCCGGGTGGCCAGTCGCTGCTGGCGCTCCCGCCAGGCGGTGCCTATGGTGTCGGCCAGCGAGCCGTCGGCGAGCACCGTTGCGAGGCCACCGGCCCGCTCGATCCCGGTGAACACCTCCCAGGCCCGCCGGGAGAGCGCGTCGGTGAGCGACTCCACGTACCAGGAGCCACCGGCCGGGTCGACCACCCGGGCCAGGTGTGACTCCATGATCAGCAGAGACTGGGTGTTGCGGGCGATCCGCCGGGAGAAGGCGTCCGGCAACCCGATCGCGGTGTCGAACGGCAGCACGGTGACCGCGTCGGCGCCGCCCACCCCGGCGCCGAAACAGCCCAGGGTGCCGCGCAGCATGTTGCTCCACGGGTCGCGATGGGTGAGCCCGGACTCGGCGCTGACCGCGTGTTGTCGCTGGGGGCTGTCCGGCACCCCGCACTCGCCGGCGATCCGGGCCCACAGACCGCGCGCCGCACGCAGCTTGGCGATCGTGGTGAACTGGTCGGCCGGCGCGGTGTACCGGAAGTCGATCTGGGCGAACGCGTCGTTCATGGACACCCCGGAGTCGGTCAGCGCCCGCAGGTAGGCCACCCCGGCGGCCAGCGAGCAGGCCAGCTCCTGGGCCGGGTCGGCGCCAGCGCCCTGGTAGGCGGTGGCATCGACGGTCACCGCGCGCAGCCTCGGATGGTCCCGCAGGCAGCGGGCGGCCAGCTCACCGGCCAGCGCGAGCCCGGCGGCGACGTCGGTGCCGGAGTCCAGGCCGGCCAGCCAACCCAGCGGGTCGACCCCGAGCGTGCCGGCCACCGCCGCCGCGTCCAGCTTCCGGTCGGCCACCAGCGCGAACAGCGCCTCGGCCGCCGCGGCGGTGTCGGCCGGGCCGGCATCCAGCGCGACCGGAGCCAGGTCGAGGTAGACCTCGCCGAGCACTCCCGCCAGTCCGTCCACCGGCAGCGCACCCTCGCCGAACACCAGCCAGAGCGAGGTGACCCCGCTGGCCAGGTCGGCCAGCACCGCCTCGGCGGTGGCCGCCACGTCGGGGTCGGCGTGCCGGGCGCGGACGTCCCAGCCGTCGGGGGTCGCGCCCAGCGGCCGGGCACCCCGGACGAAGGGGGACAGGCCCGGTACGCCCGCCCCGGCCGGTGGCGCGTCGTCGGCGGTGTAGAGCGGGGCGATGTCCACCCCCTCGCACAGGTGGGTGACCAGCAGATCCTCCACCCCGTCGTGCTGCGGGTCGACCTCGCGGCCGGACTTGCGCAGCACCGCGGCGACGAGGTCGCGCCACTGCTGGCGCTGCGCCGGGGGAAAGTCGCCGGCGAGCACCAGCTCGTCGCGGGGCGGGGCGCTGGCCGGGGGCGCCGCCTCGTCCGGCTGGCCTGACAACTGCGTCATGGCGACACCTTAGTTCGCGGTGCGGACCGGGGCAGCGCCGCTGTGGCGAGGTCGATAGCCCGGGCCCGGCGTGGTTCACCCGGACCGGTGGCGGGCTCGAGCCGGCCGGCTGTCGGGGTTCACCCGGTCCGGTAGGTCAGCCGTCGCAGCAGAACCTCGGGCCGGTCCGCGCTGGCCGGCCCGACGCATGAGCTCCGCGGCCCCGAGGATCGCCGCCCAGGTGGCCGCCGCCACCGCCGCGCTGCCGGCCACGCTGAGCCGGTCCCCGAGCCCGCCGCCGTAGGCCGCGAGCACCGCGACGAACACCACCGACTGGGCGAGGTAGCAGATCAGCGAGCGCTGGCCGCAGGCCTGCAGCGCGCGGGTCACCGGTCCGGGCCGTTCGGCGACCCCCGGAGCGCCCACAGCGCGATCAGCGCCGCGTACCCCGCGCCGCCGAAGTGGCCGGTCAACGCAGCAGGTTCCGGTGCCGTGCCGGGTCCTCCAGCAACCGGCGCCGGGCCGCCCAGGTGCCGAGCAGGGCGGCGAACTCGACCATGCGGAACAGGTGCGCGTTGGCCAGCGCGATCAGCAGCAGCATCACGCCGCGGGCCAGGTCCGGGGCGGGCGCGGTCGGCCAGGGCGGTCGGTCCCGGCTCCGGTTGGATCATGCCGGTGACTCAACCAGCTCCGCCGCCCCCGGTCCACCGTGATTCCAGCACCGCGAAGGACTCGGGCCCGACCCGCACCGCCCGGTCCTGCGCGGCGGCAGCGCCGCTGCTGAGCAGGACGGTCGCGGCGTCGACGCCGAGCGGCACGACGGCCTCGGTGGCACCCAGGTTGACCACCACCCGCAACCGGCCGCGCTCCAGCACGATCGTCCGGGCGGTCTCGTCCACCCGTACCCCCAGGCGGTCCAGCCACGGGTCGGTCAGGTCCGGGTGTGCCCGGCGCAGCGCGATCAGCTCCCGATGGGTGCGCAGCAGCGTGGCGTGCGGCTCGCGGGCCGGCTCGGACCAGTCCAGCCGGGAGTCGGTGAAGGTCGACTCGGCGTTGGGGTCGGGCACCACCGCCGCGGTGCCCCAGCCGTGCTCGGCGAACTCCGCCGTACGCCCCTTGCGGACGGCTTCCCGTAGCTCGGCATCCGGGAAGTGCGAGAAGAACTGCCACGGCGTGCGGGCGCCCCACTCCTCGCCCATGAACAGCATCGGGGTGTACGGCGAGCACAGCACCAGCGCGGCGCCGCAGGCCAGCAGTCCGGGGGACAGGGTTGCCGAGATCCGGTCTCCGGTGGCGCGGTTGCCGATCTGGTCGTGGTTCTGCAGGTAGGCGAGGAACCGGTGCCCGGGGATCAGGTCGGTGCGCACCGGGCGGCCGTGCCGGCGGTGCCGGAACGCCGAGGTGGTGTCGGTGTGGAAGAACGCCCCGCGCAGGGTGTCGGCCAGCCCGGGCAGGTCGCCGAAGTCGGCGTAGTAGCCCTGCCGCTCGCCGGTGAGCGCGGCGTGCAACTGGTGGTGGATGTCGTCGTCCCACTGGGCGGCCAGCCCGTACCCGCCACCCTCCCGGGCGGTGACCAGCCGGGGGTCGTTCAGGTCGGACTCGGCGATCAGGGTGAGCGGCCGGCGGACGTGCGCCTCCAGCCCCGCGACCTCCACCGCGAGTTCCTCCAGGATCGGCACCGCGCGGGTGTCGCGCAGCGCGTGCACCGCGTCCAGCCGCAGCCCGTCGACGTGGTAGTCACGCAGCCACATCAGTGCGTTGTCGATCACGTACCGGCGCACCTCGTCCGACCCGGGGCCGTCCAGGTTCAGCGACGGGCCCCAGATGTTGCTGCCGGCGAAGTACGGCCCGAATCGGTCCAGGTAGGCCCCCGACGGCCCGAGGTGGTTGTAGACCACGTCCAGCAGTACACCCAGGCCCCGGTGGTGGCAGGCGTCCACGAACCGCTGGAACCCCGCCGGCCCGCCGTAGTTCTCGGTGACCGCGTACCAGAGCACGCCGTCGTAGCCCCAGTTGCGCGGCCCGTCCACGGCGTTCACCGGCAGCACCTCGACCAGGTCCACCCCGAGCTCGACCAGGTGGTCCAGCCGC
>JAJCYC010000065.1 GCA_029263115.1 Pseudonocardia sp.
GGCCTTGGAGGCCAGCGCCGAGGACCGGGACACCCGGGGGTTCATCTCGATCACCACCAGCCGGCCGGTCTCCGGGTGCACCGCGAACTGGATGTTGCAGCCGCCGGTGTCCACCCCCACCGCGCGCAGCACCGCGATGCCGACGTCGCGCATGTGCTGGTACTCGCGGTCGGTCAGCGTCATCGCCGGCGCCACGGTGATCGAGTCGCCGGTGTGCACGCCCATCGGGTCGAGGTTCTCGATGGAGCAGATGACGACCACGTTGTCGCGGCGATCGCGCATCAGTTCCAGCTCGTACTCCTTCCAGCCCAGTACCGACTCCTCGACCAGGATCTCGGTGACCGGGCTGGCGTCCAGCCCGATCGCGGCCAGCCGCTCCAGGTCGGCCTCGGTGTAGGCCAGGCCCGACCCCAGCCCGCCCATGGTGAACGACGGCCGCAGCACCACCGGCAGGCCCAGCTCGCCGACCGCGGCCCGGACCTCGGCCATCGAGTGGCAGACCTGGCTGCGCGGCACGTCGCCGCCCAGACCGAGCACGATGTCCTTGAACTTCAGCCGGTCCTCGCCGCGCTGGATCGACTCGATGTCCGCACCGATCAGCTCGATCCCGAACCGCTGCAGCACGCCCTGCTCGTGCAGCGCCATCGCGGTGTTCAGCGCGGTCTGCCCGCCCAGGGTGGCCAGGATCGCGGTGACCGGCGTGCCCGCGGCCCGCTCGGCCTCGATCACCTTGGTCACGAACTCGGGTGTGATCGGCTCGATGTAGGTGGCGTCGGCGAACTCCGGGTCGGTCATGATCGTGGCCGGGTTGGAGTTGACCAGGCTGACCCGGATGCCCTCCTCGGCCAGCACCCGGCAGGCCTGGGTGCCGGAGTAGTCGAACTCGCAGGCCTGGCCGATCACGATCGGCCCGGAGCCGATCACCAGCACGTGCCGCAGGTCGTCGCGCTTAGGCACGCCGCGCCTCCATCAGGTCAGCGAAGCGGTCGAACAGGTCGGCGGCGTCGTGCGGGCCGGCCGCGGCCTCCGGGTGGTACTGCACGCTGAACGCCCTGCCGTCGGCCAGCGCCAGGCCCTCGACGCAGCCG
Source organism: Pseudonocardia sp. (assembly GCA_029263115.1). Taxonomy (GTDB): domain Bacteria; phylum Actinomycetota; class Actinomycetes; order Mycobacteriales; family Pseudonocardiaceae; genus Pseudonocardia. The sequence goes on from JAJCYC010000065.1 coordinate 1,089, forward strand.
TCGTTGGGGCAGGTGTGGGTGATCTTCGCCCGGCCGAACGGGGTGTCGAACTCCTCGCCGGCCTCGCCCTCGACGGCAAACCCGTGGTTCTGCGAGGTGATCGCCACCCGGCCGGTGGTGTGCTCGATCACCGGGATGTTGATGCCGCGGTGGCCGTAGCGCATCTTGTAGGTGCCCCGGCCCAGCGCGCGGGCCAGGATCTGGTTGCCGAAACAGATGCCGAACACCGGCAGCCCGCGCTCCAGCACCTCACGGACCAGCGCCACCGGCTTGTCGGCGGTGGCCGGGTCACCGGGGCCGTTGGCGATGAACACCCCGTCCGGTCTCACGTCGGTGATCGCCTCCAGGGTCGAGTCGGCCGGCAGCACGTGGGTCTCGATGCCCCGCTCGGCCATCATCCGCGGGGTGTTGAACTTGATCCCGACGTCGATGGCGGCCACCCGGAACCGGCGCGGACCCTGCGCCTCGACCATGTAGGGCCGCTTCGTGGTGACCGCGCCGTAGAGGTCGGCGCCGGCCATCCGCGGACTGGCCAGCACCCGGTCGAGCATGGCGTCGTGGCTGGCCAGCGCCTCACCGGAGAACACCCCGGCGCGCATCGCTCCCCGCTCCCGCAGGTGCCGGACCAGGGCCCGGGTGTCGATCCCGGCGATCCCGACGACCCCCTGGCCGGTGAGCGCGTCGGCCAGCGACCCGGTGGAGCGCCAGTTGGACGCGGTCCTCGACGGGTCGCGCACCACGTAGCCGGCGACCTGGATGCCGCTGGACTCGTCATCCTCGTCGTTCCAGCCGGTGTTGCCGATCTGCGGAGCGGTCTGCACCACGATCTGCCCGTGGTAGGACGGGTCGGTCAGCGTCTCCTGGTAGCCGGTCATCCCGGTGGTGAACACCGCCTCGCCCAGCGCGGTCCCGCGCGCGCCGTAGGACACCCCGGTGAACACCCGCCCGTCCTCCAGCACCAGCACCGCGGTGTCGGTCGTCCCGGCGGCTTCGCGGCTCATGTGCGTACCTTTCCGTCACGGGCGGTGACCCGGCCGCGCAGTACGGTGGCCACCACCCGGGCCGGCAGCCGCATACCCTCGTACGGGGTGTTCGCCGCCAGGCTGGCCAGCTCGCTGCCACGCACGGTCCACACCGCGTCCGGGTCGACCAGGGTCAGCGTGGCCAGCTCGCCGACCTCCAGCGGGCGGCCCTGGTCGGCCAGCCCGGCGATCTCGGCGGGGCGCTCGGACAGCACCCGGGCCACCCCCCGCCAGTCCAGCAGCCCCGGCTCCACCATGGTGTGCACCAACACCGACAGCGCGGTCTGCAGCCCGAGCATGCCGGGCCGGGCCGCCGCCCACTCGCAGTCCTTGACCTGAGCGGGGTGCGGTGCGTGGTCGGTCGCCACGCAGTCGATCACGCCCTCGGCCAGTGCGTCCCGCATCGCCTTCGTATCAACGGCGGTGCGCAGCGGCGGGTTGACCTTGTTCACCGGGTCGTAGCTGGTCAGCAGGGTGTCGGTGAGCAAAAGGTGGTGCGGCGTGACCTCGGACGATACCCGGACGCCCGCTGCCTTCGCCGCGCGCAGCACCGCCACCGTGTGCACCGAGGAGACGTGGCAGACGTGCAGCGCCGCGCCGGCCTCCCGGGCCAGCGCGCAGTCCCGGGCCACGATGGTCTCCTCGGCGGTGGCCGGCCAACCGGTCAGCCCGAGCCGGGCGGCGACCGCGCCCTCGTGCGCCTGAGCGCCCTCGGTCAGTCGCGGGTCCTCGGCGTGCTGGGCGATCACCACGTCCAACGCGCTCGCGTACTCCAGGGCCCGCCGCATGATCAGCGGGTCGTGCACGCACATTCCGTCGTCGGAGAACATCCGCACGCCGGCCGGGCTGGCGGCCATGGTGCCCAATTCGGCCAGCCGTGCACCGGCCAGCCCGACGGTGACCGCGCCCACCGGGTGCACGTCGACCAGCCCGACCTCCCGACCCCGCCGCCACACGTGCTCGACCACGACGGCGGAGTCGGCCACCGGGTCGGTGTTGGGCATGGCGAACACGCAGGTGAACCCGCCCAGCGCGGCCGCCTCCGAGCCGGTGGCGATCGTCTCGGCGTCCTCGCCGCCGGGCTCGCGCAGGTGGGTGTGCAGGTCGACGAAACCGGGCAGCGCGACCAGGCCGGCGGCGTCGATGACCTCGGCACCCTCCGGTGCGTCGGCCACCTGCCCGATCTGGGCGATCACACCGTCACGCAGCAGCAGATCGGTGGGCTCGCCGCCGTACGGCCGCGCACCGGTGATCAACACGGGCGCGCTCACTGGGGCGCTCCGGCCAGCAGGTGGTACAGCACAGCCATTCGCACGTGCACTCCGTTCCGTACCTGTTGCAGCACCGCGGCGCGTGGCGAGTCGGCCACCGCCGGGGCGATCTCCATGCCCCGCACCATCGGACCCGGGTGCAGCACGACCGAGTGCCCGGGCAGCATCGACAGCCGCCGGTCGGACAGTCCGTACCCGATCGCGTACTCCCGCGCCGAAGGGAAGAACCCGCGGAAACGGCCTTCGGGGCCGGCAGGCCCGGCAAACCGCTCGGCCTGCACCCGCAGCATCATCACCGCGTCCCAGCCGGGCAGTTCGGCATCCAGGTGGTGCCGCACCCGGCACGGCCAGTCCCCCACCCCGACGGGCAGCAGCGTCGGCGGCGCCACCAGGGTCACCTCGGCGCCCAGGGTGGCCAGCAACGTCACGTTGGACCGGGCCACCCGGCTGTGCAGCACGTCGCCCACGATGCCGATCCGCTTGCCCGCGATCGACCCCAGCCGGTCGCGCAGCGTCGCGGCGTCCAGCAACGCCTGGGTCGGGTGCTCGTGGGTGCCGTCGCCGGCGTTGACCACCGACGGACCGCGACCGTCCAACGCGTCGCCCTTCGACCAGGCGGCGACCCGGTGCGCCGCGCCGGACGAGGGGTGCCGGATGATCACGCAGTCGGCGCCGGCGGCGGCCAGTGTGGCCGCGGTGTCGCGCAAGGACTCCCCCTTGGCCACCGACGAACCCTTGGCGCTGACATTGATGGTGTCCGCACTCATCCACTTGCCGGCGATCTCGAAGGACACCCTGGTGCGGGTGGAGTCCTCGTAGAACAGGGTGACCACGGTCCGGCCACGCAGGGTGGGCAGCTTGTGCACCTCCCGGCCGAGCAGAGCCTGCCTGAGCCGGTCGGCGGTGTCCAGCAACGAGGTGGCGGTCGCGGCATCGAGGTCGGCGGTGGAGAGCAGGTGCTTCACCGGGCCGCCCCGGCGGTATCGGCACCGGGGTCGCGGCGCAGCAACACCGTGTCCCGGCCGTCCACCTCGGTGAGCAGCACCTCGACCTGCTCGGCACGGGAGGTGGGCACGTTCTTGCCGACGTAGTCCGCGCGGATCGGCAGCTCGCGGTGGCCCCGGTCGACCAGCACGGCGAGCTGCACCGCGCGCGGGCGGCCGTGGTCGCGCAGCGCGTCGAGTGCCGCCCGCACCGTGCGCCCGGAGAACAGCACGTCGTCAACCAGGATCACCAGCCGGTCGTCGATCCCGCCCTCGGGCAGCGCCGTCGGCTCCAACGACCGGGTAGGACGTCGGCGCAGGTCGTCGCGGTAGAGGGTGGCGTCCAGAGTGCCCACCCCGGGGGCCGCTCCGGTGAAGTCGGAGATCGCCGCGCCGAGCCGGCGGGCCAGCGGCGCTCCCCTGGTCGGCAGGCCCAGCAGCACGACGCGCGTCGCCGCACCCGCATCGAAGGACGTCTTCTCGATGATCTGATGGGCGATGCGCGCGACCGTGCGGGCGACGTCGGACGCGCTGAGCAGCTCGGTGCCCGCCGGGTCCGCCTGGTCGCCGCGCGCGCGCCGGGGGGACGCCACGCGGGAACTCCCTTCCTTCCCCGCCTCACTGGACGGGCCTTAAAGGATGCCTGCCGGGACGACCCGGGGGGCCGACGCGACGACGGCGACGCTACCACCCTGACGTGCTCACCCGGACGGAGACGTGATATTTCAATCAACCGTCCGGGTGGACTCGGCCCCATCCTGTAGCGGCTGGGGCGGACCAACTTGACCCAGTGACGGAAACGAGCGCATGATTACTCTGCGTATCGATCAATCGGCCCGCGTCGCTGCCGCGACTACCAGGGCACAGCGAACGGAGACTCGCCACATGGGCGACTACGCCAAGGCACTGGGCTCAAAGCTCCGCGCCATCAGGCAGCAGCAGGGTTTGTCGCTGCACGGCGTCGAACAGAAGTCCGGGGGTCGCTGGAAGGCGGTCGTGGTCGGTTCCTACGAGCGCGGCGACCGCGCGGTCACGGTGCAGAAGTTGGCCGAGCTGGCCGATTTCTACGGCGTGCCGGTGGCCGAACTGCTGCCCGAGGGACGGATCCCGTCCGGGGCCGAACCGGCCACCAAGATCGTGATCAACCTGGAGCGTCTGCAACAGCTGCCGGCGGACAAGGTGGGCCCGCTGGCCCGCTACGCGGCCGCGATCCAGAGCCAGCGCGGCGACTACAACGGCAAGGTGCTCTCGATCCGCACCGAGGACCTGCGCTCCCTGGCCATCATCTACGACATGACCCCCGGTGAGCTCACCGACCAGCTGGTCGACTGGGGCGTGCTTCCGCCGGAAGCCCGGCCGGTCCGCGAGGACTGACCGGGGCGGGCGCGCTCAGCGGGCGTCGGGCGCGTCATCCGGCTCTGACGTGTCGGGCACCTCGTCCGGGTCCGGCACGTCGTCGGCGTCGGTCAGGGCCGGCACCGGGGCGACGGGACGCAGGCCGGGACGCAGGTACTCGGCGATGTCCGCGATCCGCCCGAGCACGCCGTTGACGAAGCGAGGCGAGTCGTCGGTGGACAGCACCCGGGCCAGCTCCACCGCCTCGGTAATGGCCACCGGGTCGTCGATCTCCTCCACCCAGAGCAGCTCGTAGAGTCCGATCCGCAGCACCGCGCGGTCTACCGCCGGCATCCGGGGCACCGACCAACCCTCGGAGTGCTCGGTGAGGATCTGGTCGATCCGTTCACGGTGCTCGGTGACCCCGGTGACCAGCATCGTCGCGTACTCCGAGACCGGCGGCGCGTCCGGATGTTCCTGCCGCTGGGCGAGCACGTCGACCGGGTCCTCCCGCCGCGCCTCGGATTCGAACAACACGTCCAACGCCCGCTTGCGGGCCCGGGTCCGCGCCCTCACCGGCGTGCCCTCGGCGCGACCGCTCGGGGGGCGGTGTCGATGCTCCGGACCACGCCGGGTTCGTTCGTGCTGGCCACTGCCGCCGGTCTCCTGCCGTTGTCGTTCGCCGCGTCGTCCACCGCGAGGTGGTCCACCGCGGAGTCGTCCACCCGGTGGAGGCCCACCCCGGGGATCTCCGCCCCGGGCTAGAGCGCGAGCAGCTCCCGGTCGGTGCGGGTGAGCAGTTCGGGCCCGTGCGGACGCACCACGAGGGTGTCCTCGATCCGGACCCCGCCGCGACCGGCGAGGTACACGCCGGGTTCGACGGTGACCGTCATGCCGATGGCCAGCCTACCGTCGGCCGACGCGGCCAGGGGCGGTGCCTCGTGGATCTGCAGGCCCACGCCGTGCCCGAGTCCGTGGCAGAACTCCACGCCCCGGCCGGCCTCGGTGACCACCCCGCGGGCGGCGGCGTCGATCCCGGACAGCTCCGCGCCGGCCACCAGGGCCGCGCGGCCGGCCGCCTGGGCGGTGGCCACCAGCTGGTAGATCTCCCGCTGCCAGTCGGCGGGCGGCCCCAGCACCACGGTGCGGGTCATGTCGGAGTGGTAGCCGTCACGCAGCGCGCCGAAGTCCAGCTTGACCAGGTCGCCCCGGCGCAGCTCGACGCGGGTGGGGCGGTGGTGCGGGATCGCGGAGTGCGCTCCGGCGGCGATGATGGACTCGAACGCCGGCCCGTCGGCACCGTGCTCACGCATCCGCTGCTCCAGGTCGGCGGCCACCTCCCGCTCGGTCCGTCCCGGCCGCAGGCCACCGGCGGCGATCAGGTCTGCCAGCGCGGCGTCGGCGGCGGCGCAGGCGGCCCGCAACGTCGCAACCTCCTGCTCGTCCTTGACCACCCGCAGCCGCTGCACCAGATCGGGCGCGCGGACCAGCTCGAGGTTCTCCGCCGCCCCGGTCAGCGCGAGGTGGGCCTCGACGGTGACGTGCGCGGACTCGAAGCCGAGCCGACCGACCCCGTCCCGCGAGGCCGCGGCCGCCGCCTCGTTCGCGCAGGCCCGCTCGATGGTGACCGGGAGGTCGGGCACCTCGGCGGCGGCCTGGGTGCGGTACCGCCCGTCGGTGACCAGCCGGGTACCCCGCTCGTCCCGGTCACCGTCCCCGGTGTGCACCAGCACGGCGGCGTTCGAACCGGTGAACCCGGTGAGGTAGCGGACGTTGACCAGGTCGGTGACCAGCAGGGCGTCCAAGTCGGCGGCGCGGGCGAGCTCGCGCAGCGCGGCACGGCGGCGCGCGTGGGGCATGCGGACAGGGTATGCCGGATCAGCGTGACGGTGATCCCGAGGTCGAGCCGCCCCCAGGCCGCGTCGGCGGTGATCGCCGGGCGATCCAGCCGGCACGCCAGCGCGAGGCAGCAGCGGTCCCCGAGTGACAGACCGGCCTCGCGGGTGCGCGCCCACAGCTGGCCGGCCGCGATGGCATCGACAGCGGTGAGCGCCTCGACCCCGAGTCCGAGCGCGCGCAGTCGACGGGTGGCCCGGTCGGCGTCGACCCCGTGCTGGTCGAGCTTCTGCCACGTCTACGACCAGTTCGCCGCACTGATGACGCCGCCGGCGAGCAACGGATCGACGACATCCGCGCCCGGCTCACCACGTAGCTACGCGAGCACGGCCGAGCCGAGGCGTCGAGGACGGCCGGTCGCTGATCTGGGAGCAGCTTGCTCACGGCCGACTCTCCCGGTCGGCCTCCGCCCGCCGATCGGCGATCAGTTCCTCGACGGCGGAACCACCGTCGGACCAGGTAGCGGCGACCTCCTGACGCGTTCGCGCGGCCAGCCGATCGCGGTTCTCGATCACTACCCGACCGTCCTCGACGTACACCACCAGCGGGGTCGACACCTCGATCCCCGCCTCGCGTCGAATCTGGGCCGGGATCGTCACCCGGCCCTGTGCATTGACCACGATCACTGCGCTCTGATCAGTAGGGCTTATGTCTGCCATATCTTCAGGATGCCGCCGTCTGATGTTCAATAGGGAGCCTAAGCCTGGATCCGCAGACGAGCTGCGTTGGTGCGCGGCGTGTGAATGAGGAAAGTGCCTTCTGAGCTGGGATGATGGGTGTTCCTAGGCACCGAACAACCCCGCTCGAGAGAGGCACTTTCAGTGCGAGTCTCCCAT
>JAJCYC010000066.1 GCA_029263115.1 Pseudonocardia sp.
TTGAGTGCGTCCACTGCGGCTCCCTCCCGTGTCGGCCGCCAATCGCCAGCGGCAGGTCCGGGAATCATCGGAGTCGCATGTTTCCGGGAGAATCAAGATCTGTTTCACATAGGTGAACGAGGCCCTCGCATACGTTACGGACGGGTTACGTCGTTCTAGCTGAGCCGTCTGGGTCGGTGAGGCTGATGAGACCAGGCACCGGGTCAGCGCCTCTGAACGTGTGCGGATGCTCAGGCCAAGAGCGCGTCCACGAACGCTGCGGGTTCGAACGGCGCCAGGTCGTCCGGACCCTCGCCCAACCCGACCAGCTTGACCGGAACACCCAGCTCGCGCTGTACCCGGAAGACGATCCCGCCCTTGGCGGTGCCGTCGAGCTTGGTCAGCACGATTCCGGTGACGTCGATCACCTCGGAGAACACCTTGGCCTGGATCACGCCGTTCTGACCGGTGGTGGCATCCAACACCAGCAGGACCTCGTCCACCTCGCCATGCTTGGACACCACCCGCTTGATCTTGCCCAGCTCGTCCATCAGACCGGTCTTGGTGTGCAGCCGGCCCGCGGTGTCCAGCAACACCGCGTCGGCCTTGTCCTCGACCGCGCGGCGCACCGCTTCGAACGCGACGCTGGCCGGATCGGCCCCCTCCGGACCTCGGACCACCGCCGCACCCGAACGCTCGCCCCAGGTGACGAGCTGCTCGGCGGCGGCCGCGCGGAAGGTGTCCGCCGCGCCGAGCACCACCGTGCGACCCGCTCCGACGAGCACCCGGGCGAGCTTGCCGGTGGTGGTCGTCTTGCCGGTGCCGTTGACCCCGGCGACCAGCAGCACCGCGGGTCGACCGTCGTGCGGCAACGCCCGCACGGCACGGTCCAGGTCCGGGGACAGCGCGTCGATCAGCACACTGCGCAGGAGCGCACGGGCCTGCTCGGGACTGCGCACGCCCCGGCTGGCGACCTCGGCGCGCAGCGTCTCGATCAGCTCGCCGGTGGTCTGGGCTCCGAGGTCGGCCATGAGCAGGGTGTCCTCCACCTGCTCCCAGGAGTCCTCGTCGAGCTCGCCGCCACCGAGCAGCCCGAGCAGGCTCTGCCCGAAGGCCGAACGACTGCCCGCGAGACGCCCGCGAAGCCGCTCGAGACGCCGCTCCGGCGGCTCGATCGGCTCGATCGGCTCGTCCACCCGTGGCGCGGACGGTGTCGGTGGCGCGGACGGCGGCGCCTCGGGCATGGGCGGTGCCGGTGGTGTGGGCGGCGCCTCGGGCATGCGCGGTGCCTCGGGCATGGGCGGGGCCGGGGACACGTCGGGCACCAGCGCCTGGTCGGACGTCGGAGTCTCGCCGGGTACCCGCGGCTCGTCGGAGGTTGGCGCAGGTGCGGGCCTGTCAGCTCCGGGCGCTGGTGGAGTCGCCGTGGTCGGCCCGGCGGAGAAGCTGATCTGACCGCTGCTGCGATAGCCGGCCCGCGGCTCACCCGACTCTTCGGTGTCGGCCGGCTCGGCGTCGCGCAGGCTCACCCGCCTGCGGCGGCTGATCACCAGTCCGACGACCAGCGCCACCAGGAACAACACCAGCACCGCGGCGAGCGCGATCCAGAACACGGTGCCCTGCGGCAACGACAGCTGGGCCAGCGGAGTCAAGGCGGCGCTCGAATCGTCTGTCACAATCCCATCCTGGCATTGCGGCGTCGGTCGACCCGACCCGGCGGCGCCACCGGCGGACAGCGAGCCCGCCGCGGCCGGCCCTGGCCTGGCAGGCGCGCCGAGCGGCGGGATCACCGCGCCGCCGGGCGCTGGAACCGGATCCGTGATCGCGTTCAGCTGAACGATGCGCCGACCGCCGGTGGCGCCCGGCGTCACCCCGCGGCGGGCACCCCGCGCAGTCGCTGGGAGACCACCGTGGTGATCCCGTCGCCGCGCATGCTCACCCCGTAGAGCGCGTCCGCGACCTCCATGGTCGGCTTCTGGTGAGTGATGATGATCAGCTGTGAGGACGCACGGAGCTCTTCGAGCAGCCCGATCAACCGGCGCAGGTTCGCGTCGTCCAGCGCCGCCTCCACCTCGTCCAGGACGTAGAACGGCGAGGGCCGGGCGCGGAAGATCGCGACCAGCATGGCGACCGCGGTCAGCGACTTCTCCCCGCCGGACAGCAGGGACAGCCGCTTGACCTTCTTGCCGGGCGGCCTGGCCTCCACGTCGATGCCGGTCGTCAGCATGTCCTCGGGATCGGTCAGCACCAGCCGCCCGTCGCCACCGGGGAACAGGGTGCGGAAGACGATCTCGAACTCCCGGGCGACGTCGAAGTAGGCGGTGGTGAACACCTCGAGGATCTTGTCGTCGACCTCGCGCACCACGATGAGCAGATCGCGGCGGGTGGCCTTGAGGTCCTCCAACTGGGTCGACAGGAACCTGTAGCGCTCCTCCAGCGCGGCGAACTCCTCCAGCGCCAGCGGGTTGACCTTGCCCAGCAGGGTGAGGTCTTTCTGCGCCCGCTGCGCACGCCGCTCCTGGGTGGACCGGTCGAACCGCACCGGCGGCGGCGACACGACGTCCTCGCCGCGCTCGCGGGCTGCCTCGTACTCGGCCAGCTCACCGGGACCCGCCGGCACCGGCTGCTCGGGACCGTACTCGGCCACCAGTTCGGTCAGGCCGATCCCGAAGTCGGCCGCGATCCGCGACTCCAGTTGCTCCACCCGCAGCCGGGACTGCGCGCGCAGCACCTCGTCGCGGTGCACGGTGTCGGTGAGCCGGTCCAGCTCGCCGGACAGCTGGGAGACCCGGGCCCGCACCTCCCCGACCGCCGCCTCACCGCTGTCGCGGGCCTCGCGGGCGGTCTCCCGCTCCGCGTCGGCCGCGCCCAGCGACTCCTCGATCCGGCCCAGCGCGGTCTCCCCCGCCCGGCGGACCGCCTCGGCCACTGCCGCGCCCCGCTCCCGGGCGGCCCGCGCGGTGGCCGCTCTGGCCCGCGCGTCCCGCTCTGAGCCGGCGCGGCGGCGCAGCGACTCCGCGCGCCCGGCGATCGCCCTGGCCCGCTCCTCGGCGGTGCGCAGGGCCAGCCGGGCCTCCATCTCCTCGGCCCTCGACGCGGTCAGCGCCTCGGCCGCCGCGTCCCGGACGGCGGTGTCCGGCTCGTCCTCGGTCGGCTCGTCGCGGGCGGCGTCGAGTCGTTGCTCAGCCTCGTCCAGCGCGCCGAGGGCGGCGACCCGGCTGGCCTCCACCTCGTCGCGCTGCCGGCGCAGCCGCTCCGCCTCACCGGTCGCGGAGCGGACGGCCTGGTCCGCGCGCCCGAGCCGCTGCGCGAGGGCGGCCCGGCGGGCGTCCGCGGCGCTCTGCGCGTCCTGGGCCGCCTCCACGTCGGCCAGCCGCGCGGCCTCCTCGGCGCGGGCGCCGTCCAGCGCGGCGCGCACCCGTTCCAACCGGGTGTCCAGCCGTTCGGAGGCCTCCGCTGCTTCGTCGATCGCCGCCTGGACCTCGATCACGCTCTGGTCGCGGACCGAACCACCGATCGCCCAGCCCGGCCCGAGCAGGTCACCGTCGGCGGTCACCACCCGCACTCCCGGCAGCGCCGGGGCCAGCACCCGCAGCGTCGCCAGCGCCGAGTCCAGGTCGGGGACCAGCACCACCCCGTGCAGGGCGGCCCGGACCGAGCCGCCCACCCCGCCGCGCACCTCGACCAGCTCGTCTACCCAGCGCGCCCCTGCGGGCAGCCCGGGCCGTTCGCCGGGCACCCCGGGGGCGGCCGCGGCGGCATCGATGACCACCCCGGCCCGGCCGGCGCCCTCGGACTTGAGCAGCCGCAGGGCCGCGACCGCATCGTCCGGGCCGGCCACCGCGATCCCTTCGGCCAGACCGCCCAACGCCGCGGCCAGCGCCGCCTCCGCTCCCGATGTCACCGTGAGCATCCCGGCCAGCGGTCCGAGCAACCCCGGCAGCCGCTCACCGGCACCGAGCAGCGCACCGACCCCGTCCTTGCGCCGCAGGCCCAGCGACAGCGCCTCCACCCGCGAGCTCCAGTGCGCGCGGTCCCGTTCCACCTCGCGCTCGGTGGCGACCAGCTCGGCGACCCGGGCCCGGGCGTGCTCGTGCGCGTCCACGGCGCCACGCCCACGCTGGTCGAGCCCGGCGCTGCCGTCCGGGCCGTCGTCGAGCGCGCCGAAGTCGGCCTGCAGCACCGACAGCTCGGCGTCGGCCTCCTCGATCCGGTTCTGCGCCTGGGCCAACGCGCCGGCGAGCCGCTCGATCTCCTCGGCGGTGGCGCTGGACTTGCTGCGCAGCGCCTCGGCCTGCCCGGCCAGGGTGGCCAGCCCGGCGCGCCGGTCGGCGATCGCCCGCACCGCCGCCACGTGCTCGCGCTCGGCGTGCGCCAGCGTCCGTTCCCGCTCGGCGAGGGTCTCCAGCGTCGCGCTCAACGACCGGCGCGCGTCGGCGACGTCGGCGACCAGGGTGGCCTCGTGCTCGGCCACCGTCTCGGCCTCGGCCTCCAGCTCGTCCGGGTCCGGGCCGGTCGAGCCGGCGTTCACCGGCTCGGAGAGGTGCCGGCCGCGTTCGGCCGCCAGGCGCACCGTGCCGCGCAGCCGCTCCTGCAGCGACGACAGCCGGTACCAGGTCTCCTGGGCGGCGGCGAGCGCCGGCTGGGCGGCCGCCAACTCGGACTCCCGCTGGGCGAGCTGGGCCCTGGCGGCCCCGGACAGCCGCTCGATTACCGCGCGCCGGGCCCGGGCCTGCGCCTCGTCCGCCTCCTCCTTGGCCAGCTCGGTGCGCAGGGCGACCAGGTCGTCGGCGGCCAGCCGCAGCCGGGCGTCACGCAGGTCGGCCTGCACGGTCTGCGCACGGCGGGCCACCTCGGCCTGCTTGCCCAGCGGCTTGAGCTGGCGGCGCAGCTCCGCTGTGAGGTCGGTGAGCCGGGTGAGGTTGGCCTGCATCGCGTCCAGCTTCCGCAGCGCCTTCTCCTTGCGCTTGCGGTGCTTGAGGACGCCGGCGGCCTCCTCGATGAAGGCTCGGCGCTCCTCCGGCTTGGCCTCCAGGATCGCGGCCAGTTGCCCCTGGCCGACCACGACGTGCATCTCCCGGCCGATCCCGGAGTCGCTCAGCAGCTCCTGCACGTCCAGCAGCCGGCACTGGCTGCCGTTGATCTCGTACTCGCCGGCGCCGTCCCGGAACATCCGGCGAGTGATCGACACCTCCGAGTAGTCGATGGGCAGCACGCCGTCGGCGTTGTCGATGGTCAGCGTCACCTCGGCCCGACCCAGCGGCTGCCGGTTGGCGGTGCCGGCGAAGATGACGTCCTCCATCTTGCCGCCGCGCAGCGCCTTGGCTCCCTGCTCGCCGAACACCCACTGGATGGCGTCGACCACGTTCGACTTGCCGGAGCCGTTCGGGCCCACCACGCAGGTGATCCCCGGCTCCAGGCGCAGCTCGGTCGCCGAGGCGAAGGACTTGAATCCCTTCAACGTCAGGCGCTTGAGGTGCATCGGACGAATTTAGCGTTCGACGAACGAGCTCAGCCCACCGCGGCCCTCGGCCCACAGCTCGGTGACCTGGAACACCCGACCCGGGGTGGCGCCGGAGCGCAACATCGCCAGTAGTCGCTCGCAGGCGACCCTTGGGCCCTCAACGACCACCTCCACCCGGCCGTCACGCAGGTTCGACGCACTGCCGACCAACCCCAGCTCGAGCGCGCGGGACCGCGTCCACCAGCGGAAACCCACGCCCTGTACCTCGCCGTGCACCCAGGCGGTGAGCCGAACGGCGGTATCCGAGTCCATCCCCGGCAGTCTGCTACCTTCCCGCGCCGTGACCACCCGCGGGTATCGGCGACACGCACCGGTGCTCATCCGGTCGCACGCGGTGGCGCCGGGCCGGCCGGCCGGCCCGGGCACCACCGCCATGCTGGGTCTGCTCGGGCTGGTGATCGCGCTGGTCACCCTGGACGCGTCGCCGTCCCACCGCCCGGTCGGCACGCCGGTCACCGCCGCCGTCGCGGCCACCGCCGGTGTCACCCTCACCTCCCCTGTCGCACCCACCGACGCTGTCGCACCCACCGACGCCGCCCGGGCGCAACCACCGCCCCCGGGCGTGCCGACCCCGCCATCGGCCCGGCCGTCCGCACCGCCGGCCCGGCCGTCCGCACCGCCGGCCCCACCGCCGGGCGCCCACGCGCTGCCGGTCACCGTTCCGCTGTTGCTGCCGCTGACCCTGCCGCTGACCCCGCAGTTGTTGGTGGCGCTCACTCCACCCCGGCCACCGACGCCGCCCCGGCCGCCGAGACCTCCCAAGCCGAAGCCGCCCCGACCACTGCTCAGCGGGCCTGCGGCCCAGGTCGTCTCGATCACGAACGCCGAGCGCGCGGACGCCGGCTGCCGACCGTTGAAGATCGACCCGCGGTTGATCGTCTCCGCCCAACGGCACAGCGTGGACATGGCCGCCCGGCAGTACTTCGACCACGACAGCCCGGACGGACGTGACTTCGCCGACCGGGAACGCGCCGCCGGCTACCCGAAGCCGGGTGGCGAGAACATCGCGCGCGGACAGGACACGGCGGCCGAGGTGATGGAGGGCTGGATGAACTCCCCCGGCCACCGCAAGAACATCCTGAACTGCGACTTCACCACGATCGGCGTCGGTTACGTGGCCGCCGGGAAATACTGGACGCAGAACTTCGGCCGCTGAGCCCCCGGTGGTGCCCGGCGGGGCGGTACCCGGCCGCGTCAGGCCTCGAAGCGGTAGCCCATCCCGGGCTCGGTGATCAGATGGCGGGGGTGCCCGGGGTCCGGCTCCAACTTGCGGCGCAGCTGCCGCGCACCGATCGGTGCGGCATGCTGGACCGGCCCGCGCAGCGGTGAGAAAAGGGGACCGCCATGTCGACGGTGGACAACGTGATCTACATCGACGGCCGACGGGCCGTGCACCCGCGCTCGCTGGACCAGACGTTCCACGAGCTGCGCGGCTGCCCCGACTCCGGGCACAGCTTCTGCTGGATCGGCCTGCTGCGCCCCAGCGCCGAGGAGGTCCGCGCGGTGGCCGAGGAGTTCGACCTGCACGATCTCGCCGTCGAGGACGCCATCGACGCCCACCAGCGGCCCAAGCTGGAGATCTACGGCAAGACGGTGTTCCTCGTGCTCCGCCCGGCCTGGTACGTCGACAAGGTCGAGGTGGTGGAGATCGGCGAGGTGCACCTGTTCCTCGGCCCGGACTTCGTGGTCGCGCTGCGGCACGCCGAGCGGCCCAACCTGGCCGAGGTCCGGCACCGCCTGGAGGCGAGCCCGGAGCTGTTGCGGCGGGGGCCGTTCGCGGTGCTGTACGCGGTGCTGGACAAGGTGGTCGACGACTACGGGCCGGTGCTCGACGGTCTGCAGAACGACATCGACGAGATCGAGGTCCAGGTCTTCGACGGCGACCCGGGGGTGTCCCGGCGGATCTATCAGCTGACCCGCGAGGTGATCGAGTTCCAGCGGGCGGTCGAGCCGTTGACCGACGTGCTCGTCGAGCTGCGCGAGCTGCTCAAGGACCGGGCCGGCGAGGCCGATCTGGAGCTGCGCCGGATGCTGCGCGACGTGGCCGACCACGCCACCCGGGCGGTCGAGCGCACCGAGGCGTTCCGCCAGCTGCTGATCAACATCCTGCAGGTCAACGCCGCGCTCGTCGCGCAGCGCCAGAACGAGGAGATCACCCGGCTGACCCAGGCCAGCTACCAGCAGGGCGAGCAGGTCAAGCGGATCTCCTCGTGGGCGGCGATCCTGTTCGCCCCGACCCTGGTCGCCGGGATCTACGGGATGAACTTCACCCACATGCCGGAACTCAACTGGGTGCTCGGCTACCCGATGGCGGTCGCCGCGATGCTCCTGCTCGCGCTGGTCCTCTACCTGGCCTTCAAGCGCAAGGGGTGGCTCTAGCCGCGCGGTCGGGGCTGACAGGTGGGACAGGAGTAGGACGAGCGGTTCATGAACGGCTCGCGACGGATCGACGAACCGCACCGCGCGCACGGGCGGTCGGCCTGCCCGTAGACGTTCAGCGACCGGTCGAAGTACCCGGAGTTGCCGTTGACGTTGACGTACAACGCGTCGAACGAGGTGCCGCCCTGGGCAAGTGCCTCGGTCATCACCTCACTCGCCGCGCTCAGCACGCCGCGCACCGCGGCCCGGCTGAGCGTGGCGGTGGGCCGGGCCCCGTGCAGCCGCGCCCGCCACAGCGCCTCGTCGGCGTAGATATTCCCGATGCCCGAGACCAGGGTCTGGTCCAGCAGGGCGCGCTTGAGCTCGGTGCGCCGGCGGCGGATCGCGGAGACCGCGACGTCGAGGTCGAAGCGCGGATCCATCGGATCCCGCGCGATGTGCGCGATCGGGGCCGGCAACCGGTCCGGGTCGCCGCGCATCTGTTCCACGCTGAGGCCGCCGAACGTCCGCTGGTCGACGAACCGCAACTCCGGTCCGGCATCGGCGAACACCAGGCGCGCCCGCAGGTGCTTCTGCGCCGCGCTCCCCCGGTCGGACACCAGCAGCTGGCCGCTCATCCCGAGATGCGCGAGCACCGCGTCCGACGAGTCGGTCTCCAGCCACAGGTACTTGCCCCGCCGGCGGGCGGCGGTCACCGTACGGCCGGTGAGCCGGGCGACCAGGTCGTGCGCGCCGGGCAGGTGCCTGCGGATCGCGCGCGGATGCAGCACCGCCACCTCGGACACCCGGCGGCCCACGACGTGCTCGGCGAGGCCCCGCCGGACCACCTCGACCTCGGGTAGCTCGGGCACGCTCAGCGCTGGTCGGGACCGGCCGCGTCCGCGCCGGGCGCGCCCCCGTCGCCGTCCGAGGTGGCACGGCCGTCCGAGGTGGCGGCCCCGCTCAGGGTCCGCCACGCCAGTTGTGCCGCCTTCTGTTCGGCTTCCTTCTTGGTGCGCCCGACCCCGGAACCGAGCTCGCGGCCGCCGACCACGGCCATCGCGGTGAACGTCTTGAGGTGGTCGGGGCCGTCCTCGGCGATCCGGTACTCCGGCACTCCGAGGTCGGCCGACGCAGTCAGCTCCTGCAGGCTGGTCTTCCAGTCCAGGCCGGCGCCCAGCAGCGGCGCCGCCCGCAACAGGCCGTCGAACAGCCGCTCGACCACCGTGCGGGTGATGTCCAGACCGTGCTGCAGGAACACCGCCCCGATCAGCGCCTCGGTCGCGTCCGCCAGGATGCTGGCCTTGGCCCGCCCGCCGGTCAGCTCCTCACCGCGACCCAGGTACAGGTACCGGCCCAGGCCGTACCGCGCACCGGGGTCACCGTCCGGGTCACCGTCGGGGCGGCCCAGGCCCCGGGCCACCGAGGCCAGCGCATTCATGTTCACCACGCTGGCCCGCAGCTTGGCGAGTTGGCCCTCCGGCAGGTCGGGATGGCTGAGGTAGAGCCGCTCGGTGACGATCACCCCGAGCACCGAGTCGCCGAGGAACTCCAGCCGCTCGTTGGTCGGCAGGCCGCCGTGCTCGTAGGCGTAGGAGCGGTGGGTCAGGGCGAGTGTGAGCAGCTCGACGTCGAGGTCGACGTCGAGCTGTTCCAGCAACGCTGAACGGTTCTCGTCCGTCCCCTGGGTCGCCCGGTCCCCCACGAGCGGATACGCCTGCTGCTCGATCAGGCCGGGGAGACGACCTGGCGGCCGTCGTACTGCCCGCAGTTCGGGCAGGCCAGGTGCGGCGGCTTCAGCTCACGGCAGGCGCGGTTGGAGCACGGCGCGAGCGTCGGCGCGACGGCCTTCCACTGCGCGCGGCGGGAGCGCGTGTTGGACCGCGACATGCGGCGCTTGGGAACAGCCACGACGTATCTCCAGGTTCTCTTCTCGAGTGACCGACTCGGTGACCGGCACTACTCGTCGGCGTCAGACGTGAGCCTGCCTCGCAGGGCGGCCCATCGAGCGTCCAGTGTCTCATGGCCGTGGTCGGGCCCGAGGTCGGCCCACCTGTCACCACACTCCGGGCAGAGCCCGCGGCAGTCCGGCCGACACAATGGCGCCAACGGCAGGGCCAGCAGCACCGCGTCCCGGACCATGGCCTCGGTGTCCACGGTCTCGTCCACCACCCGGCTGATCTCGTCGGGATCGGTGGTGGCCTCGGTCACGCTGTCCGGGTAGGCGAAGAGCTCGCCGAGCGGCACGGTGAGCGGATAGGCGATCGGCTCCAGGCAGCGGGCGCACTCGCCGGTGACGTCGGCGCTGGCCGAGCCGGACACGAACACCCCCTCGGAGGCCGACTCCAGCCGCAGCTCCAACTCGACGGGAAACGCCTCGGGGATGCGGATGACCTCCAGCCCGAAGCCGGCCGGGGCCGGGATGGAACGCCGGTCGGTACGCATCGCGCCCGGCCGACGGCCCACCTCGCGGGTACTGATCACCCAGGGACTGTTCGACCGCGCGCGGTCTGCGCGCTGGTCACGTTGACGTCTGGTCGTACCACCGTCTGCCATATCACCTCCCAGGATAGGCCAGCGGGCACTCAACCAGAGAATCGGTCGGCGATCAGTGCGCCGAGTTCGAGGAACGCGTGCTGGGTCTCCGGCCGCAACGCGCCCAGATCGACCCGGCCGCCGGTGGCCAGATGCGGGTCGTACGGAATCTCCACCACCGCCCGCGACCGCGACCGGAAATGCGT
>JAJCYC010000067.1 GCA_029263115.1 Pseudonocardia sp.
CGATCGACGGGGTGCGGACCCGGGTGCTGACCGACGCCGGCGACCCGGTCGCCCCGGACGGCGAGACGATCGGTGACCTGCAGGTGCGCGGGGACTGCCTGTTCGACGGGTATCTCGACCGGCCCGAGCAGACCGCGGCGAGCTGGACCGATGACGGCTGGTTCCGCACCGGCGACGCCGCCGTGCTCGACGGGGCCGGCCACCACCGGATCGTCGGCCGCCGCTCGGCCGACCTGATCAAAAGTGGCGGCTACCGCGTCGGCGCCGGCGAGGTGGAGGCCGTGCTGCTGGACCACCCCGACGTGGCCGAGGCGGCGGTGGTCGGCCTGCCCGACCCAGACCTGGGGCAACGCATCGTGGCGTTCGTGGTGGGGGAGCGGGCCAGGCCGGAGGACCTGATCGAGCACGTGGCCTCGCAGTTGTCGGTGCACAAGCGGCCGCGCGAGGTGCGGTGTGTTGAGTCGCTGCCGCGAGACGCCATGGGCAAGGTGCAGAAGGCCCGGCTGATGGAGTAACTCGCGGGGGCGAAGTGCGTGATGCGATGAAGGAGCAGTAACGACGAAGGTCAGGCGCAACAACCGCAGATGGTTGGGCGGCGGGCCCTCGGCGGCGCACTGACTTGTGTCGCGGCGACCCGGGACGCCTGCGTGCTCATGCGCTCTCGAGCCCGGCTGGTGTCCTGGGTGCGCCCGGCCGTCGCCTGAGACGTGGTTGCGATGATCAGGTCGTGATCGTCGACGTCCAGTCGCAGCTCGACGGTCGAGTCGTCCAGGACACGCCAGTTCCTGAACTCCTGGCCGTCGCAGACGATGCGAACGTTTGAGGGGTCGGGCAGGTTCGTGATCCGCCACGTCGTCGGTGTACGCCGCGCCGACGGCGTCGCGGCATAGGTGCTGACGTGCAGTTCGCCGACGTCCGTCAAATTGTGTGCGGCGGAGATACCGAGTGTGGGGAAGTCGATGCCTTCGACAGTCGGTTCGGTGAACTTCGCGAGGTTCGGCTGGTTGAAGGGCTTCGACCAGCTGCCGGGAGTGGCCAGCTCGCCGGCCATCAGCAGCGCGCTTTGTTGGCCGCGGGGCCAGTCCTCGCCCCAGCCGAAGAAGTAGCCGAACTGGCTGTTGTCCTCACCGAAGAACCGGGGCTCGAAGTCGCGTTCTACAACGGCGGCGAGCCGGTCGAACGTGGTCCAGTCGCCGAGCTCTTTCGAGATCAAGTAGCCGATGGATAGGAATCGAGGGTCGGGGTGGAACTGGTTGAGACGGGCGCGTGGATCGCTCCAGCCCAGCCCTCGCATGGACAACTCGTAGAGTCGCGTTGCCCATTCGGGCTGCTGCGGCAGGACGTAGGGGAGGATGACGAGGGCCATGTAGCCCGCGAGGCCCTCCGGCAGGGTGCATGCTTCCTGCTCGATGGGGTCGTAGTACATGGCGAACCACTCGAGGTCTCCGCGGCGAGTCAGGCCCATGTAATGGCGCTGAGCGTACTCGCACCAGGCGCCGAAGGGGCTCTGCAGATTGGTTCCCCTGGCGGCGTCGAACAGTTTCAGGCCGAGCCCGGTGGCGCTGACGCAGAAAGGCCAGATCTTGGTGTTCTCGCAATGTGGACCCTCGGGCCGATCCGCGAGTTGGGAACTGATGAAATCGGCCATCTCCGGGTGCGTCCAGGAGAATTGCCGGTCTCGGTAGCCGGTGACCTGGAACGGGGCATCGAACGTGTCGCGCCCGGACACGTATCGGTAGACCGACAAGACGAGGTTGAAGAACCCCCGGACGAAGACGTTCCCATCAGCGCCGATCGGGTCGGGATTCAGGCCCCATGGAGCGAGGCCGTTTCCCACCCAGCCGGGCGAATTGTATCGGCCTCGAAGGCGCTCGGGCAGGAAGACCTGCCATTCGGGCGGGTAGCGATCGACGTTGGGATCGTTACCGATAAGTGTGATGTTGTCGATCGACGACCAGAAAGACGTGTGACGTCGGCAGAGCTCGAGAGCGACGCGTTCGTAGACCTCCCGCCACGCCGGTGTGGTGTCGGCGTACTGCAGCAACGGATAGGTGTTCTCGCTCAGCTCGAAGCGGGGAAACGCGCACATCGGTGCCGTGGAGTCACGGTCCCACCAGGGCAATGGCTCACCCTGACTCGACCAGTCGTCCGCGGTTGTCGTCTTCTCCCACATAAAACGGAGCCATCCCCGGGCGCGATCGTTGAGGGCGGTGGTGCTCATGGACTACTTCCTTCAGCCAGGGGGGAGCGGTTCGCCGGCAGGCGCACGCACCTGCAGGAGTTTTGCCCGTGCCTCCCACGCCGCGGTCCAGGTCGGGTCGAGCTCGTCGAGCGCCGGTTCGCGGGTGATCCGAGCAGACCATGGTGCGTGGCGTTCGGGTTCACGGGCCTTGATCGGCGGGAGATGCCTCTTGCGGGGGCGACGGGAGCTGCCGATGGGGAGGACGGTGCGAGTGAGGCCGTGGAACCACAGCAGCAGCACCGGGTTGCCGTCCAGCCGGGTGTCGCCGTAGTTCATACCCGCGACGATGTGCGCGACGGTGCGAGTGGAAACGAGGGCGCGAATCCCGTCCCAGGCACGACCGAAACGGACCGAGGTGTCCGGGCGGGCCCGGCTCATCGGTTCGAGACTGATAGTGCGCGTCGCGGCGTGCAGACCGAAGCGTCGGGTGACCCCGTCGTCGCTCGAGAACTCGAAGAGCACGTCTCTGGTGACTTGGGATCGGAGCCCACGGTGGAATCGGCTGGCAACAGTGAGGAGGAGCCCGACGGTGACAAGGAGGACGTCGAACACCACCACGTGAAGTTTGGCCGTGGCTCGCGCCAGTAGGCGGGGGGCGCGTTGACCGGGTGTCGGGCACACGTGTCTGGCTCTCGGCGCCTAGAGCGTGATGATGTGGTCTGGGGGGTTTCCGGCGAGCGCGTCATAGAGGTCGGGGAAGCATCCGACGGTGACGCCGGGGACCGTTCCCTGCACCTTGCAGGAACCTGGCTCGCCCACGGCAAGTCCTCGCTCGATGGCGCACTGGTCGCACATCATCAGGAGCATGCCCTGTTCGCTGGCGACCGTCGAGAGGCGCGCACCCAGGGGGTCACCGTCGCGGAGTACGAAGGTGTTGTCGTCGAAGAACATCATGCCGACCACGTCCGCTCCGTGTCGGCGTTCCTCGAGCTGCGGAAGGATCATCTTCCCGAGCTTGTAGCTCGCGGTGTGACCGGACGTGGAGAAGACGTAGGCCACCTTCATGGGAACCTCCGAAGCGTGAGGGGGACATCGGCGAGATGACTCGACACACGGCGGGGCGCGGGATGCCTTGAGGACAGCGTGGAGGCATCGCTTCCGCGTCCGGCCCTGTACCGGAGCACCAGGAGCGGCGGTACCATCCCATGCCAGAGTTCAGAAAGTCAATGCAGCCTGCGGTACCCTAGGTCTATGACCTCGCCGGCCGTCCGCACCCACGAGACCGCTTCCAACTGCACGGTGGCGCTGGCTCTTGCGCAGATCGGCGACCGGTGGACCATCCTCATCCTGCGTGAGTTGTTCTACGGGGCCTCGCGCTTCGAGCAGATCCACTCCGTGCTGCGCTGCCCCCGCAACCTCCTCGCCGAGCGCCTGGAGCGTCTGGTCAACG
>JAJCYC010000068.1 GCA_029263115.1 Pseudonocardia sp.
ATCATCCTATGGTAGCGCCAATGTGCTACCTGGCTCACGAGCCGCGGCTGATCCACTCCTCCAGGTGCGGTGACTCGGCGCCGATCCGGGTGGAGTCGCCGTGCCCGGTACGCACCTCGGTGTCCCCGGGCAGCGTGAGCAACGTCGTCCGGATCGACTCGATGATCGTGTCGAAGCTCGAGTACGACCGGCCGGTGGCGCCCGGGCCACCGTTGAACAGGGTGTCTCCGGAGAACACCACCGACAGCTCCGGCGAGTAGAGGCAGGTCGAGCCGGGGGAGTGTCCCGGGGTGACCAGACAGCGCAGTTCGACCCCGCCGGCCGAGATCATCTGGCCGTCGACGAGTTCCCCGTCGGGCTTGCGGTCCGGCCAGGTCATCTCCCACAGCGGCGCCTCGGCCGGGTTGAGCAGGATCGGTGCGGAGAAGCGGTCGGCCAGGGCGGGTGCCTGGTTGACGTGGTCGTCGTGCGCGTGGGTGCACACGACGGCGACGACCCGCCGGTCGCCCACGGCCGCCGCGATCGCCTCCGCGTCGTGCGCCGCGTCGATGATCAATACCTCAGACGAGTCGCCGACCAGCCACACGTTGTTGTCGACATCCCAGGTCCCGCCGTCCAGGGAGAACGTCCCGGAGGTGACGAGATGCTCGACGGCGCCCATTAGAGGACCACCACCGAACGCAGCACCTCGCCGCGCTCCATCTTGTGGAACGCCTCCTCCACGTCGTCCAGCGCAATCGTCTCGCTGACGAACTTCTCCAGCGGCAGCCGGCCCTGCAGGTGCAGGTCGATCAGCATCGGGAAGTCGCGCTCGGGCAGGCAGTCGCCGTACCAGGAGGACTTGGTCGACCCGCCGCGGCCGAAGACGTCGATCAGCGGCAGTTCGAAGGTCATGTCGGGGGTGGGCACGCCGACCAGGACGGCCGTGCCGGCCAGATCGCGTGCGTAGAAGGCCTGCCTGAACGTCTCCGGACGGCCGACCGCGTCGACCACCACGTCCGCGCCGTTGCCGCCGGTGAGCTCCCGGACCGCCTCGACCACGTCGACCTCGGCGCCGTTCACGGTGTGCGTCGCGCCGAACTCGCGCGCCCACTGCAACTTCCGCGGGTCGATGTCCACCGCGATGATCGTGGTCGCGCCGGCCAGCTTCGCCCCGGCGACGGCCGCGTTGCCCACCCCGCCGCAGCCGATCACCGCGATCGAGTCGCCCCGGCCGACGCCGCCGGTGTTGATCGCGGCGCCGATGCCGGCCATCACCCCGCAGCCGAGCAGGCCGGCCACCTCGGGCCTGGCGGCCGGGTTCACCTTCGTGCACTGCCCGGCGTGCACCAGCGTCTTCTCCGCGAAAGCGCCGATACCCAACGCGGGCGACAGCGCCTGCCCGGACTCCAGCGTCATCGGCTCGGCGGCGTTGTGCGTGGAGAAGCAGTACCAGGGCTCGCCGCGCCTGCAGGCCCGGCAGGTGCCGTCGACCGCCCGCCAGTTCAGAATCACGAAGTCGCCCGGCCGCACGTCGGTGACGCCTTCGCCGACCGACTCGACCAGACCGGCGGCCTCGTGGCCGAGCAGGAACGGGAACTCGTCGTTGATCCCGCCCTCCCGGTAGTGCAGGTCGGTGTGGCAGACCCCGCAGGCCTGCACCTTCACCACGGCCTCGCCCGGACCCGGATCCGGGACGGTGATCGTCTCGACCGAGACCGCCTTGCCCTTGGAGTGCGCGACCACCCCACGTACCTGTTGCGCCATTGCTGACTCCCGCGTCGTGGACGAACATGTCGGGGTGGTTACCCGTGCATGCGTTCGGGGCCAGCCTGCCACGGGCTCGCGGCCGGCGGGTGCCGGGCGGATGGTGTGCGGGTAGTTTCCGGTAATGATCGAACGCAAGGATGACGGGTCGGTCGCGGTGCTCGCGATGGCGCACGGCCCGGTGAACGCGATGGATCTCGACCTGGTGCGCGCGGTCGCCGGCGCGTTCCGTGACCTGGCGGCCGACCCGCCGGCGGCGGTGGTGCTCACCGGCTCCGGGCGTGCCTTCTCTGCCGGGGTCGACCTGCGCAGCTACCTCGACGGCGGCCCGGACTACGTGGCTGAGTTCCTGCCGGCGCTGAGCGAGATGCTCGAGGTGGTGTTCAGATTTCCCCGGCCGGTGGTGGCCGCGGTGAACGGACACGCCATAGCGGGTGGCTGCGTGCTGGCCTGCTGCGCGGACGTGCGACTGATGGCCACCGGCAAGGGGCGGATCGGGGTGCCGGAGTTGCGGGCCGGAGTGGCGTACCCCCGGGTGGCGCTGGAGGTGATGATCTACGCTCTCGGTGCCCCGCGGGCCGCGCTGCTGGTGCGTGGGGCGGACACCCACCCGCCGGAGCGGGCGGTCGAGCTCGGGCTGGTGGATGGCATGGTGGGGCCCGATCACCTGGCCGAGCATGCGATCGAGGTGGCCACCGAACTGGCCACCGGCTTCCCGGCGGATGCGTTCGCCCTCACCAAGAAGCAGCTCCGCCGGGAGACCGTCGAGCGGATGGGGCGGTACCGGGTCGACGAGGACGCGGAGGTCGCCGATATCTGGGTCCGGCGTACCCGGGACTCCTGGACCCGTGACTATCTGGCCTCGGTCACCGGCAAGGGCTGATCGGCGGGAGGTCAGGCATGGCGGATGCGGCAGGCTGGTCCGGGTGACGGTCGTGGGGTACGGGGCGTTCCGGCCGCCGGGGCGCCACCAGCGGCTCGGGGTGCTCACCGACGACGGTCTGGTGCTGGACCTGAGCGAGCTGGCCGGCCTCGACCTGCCCTGGCCGGAGCTGTTGCTGCAGCCGACCCTGGACGCGCTGCTCACCGCCGGCCCGGCCGTCTGGCGTGAGGTGCACGGCTGGCTCGCCGAGCTGTTCGCGGACCCGGCACCGCTCGCGCCGTACCGGCGCCCGGTGGGCGGGGTGATCCCGGCGCTGTCGTTCACCGTCGCCGACTACGTGGACTTCTTCGCCTGCGAGCAGCACGCGGTCAACGCCGCCCGGATCTTCCGACCCGAGGACCCCGACCCGCTGCCGCCGAGCTGGCGCCACCAGCCGATGGGGTACCACGGACGCGCCGGGACGGTCGTCGCGTCCGGCACCGAGATCCGGCGGCCGCACGGGCAGCGCGGCCCCGGCGACGTCGGCCCGACCCGGATGCTCGACTTCGAGGCCGAGCTCGGCTACGTCCTGGGTGGGCCGGCGAGCATCCTCGGTGAGCCGGTGACGCTGGCCGAGGCCGCCGAGCGGGTGTTCGGGGTGGTGCTGCTGAACGACTGGTCGGCCCGGGACGTGCAGTTCTTCGAGTCCCGCCCGCTCGGCCCGCTGCTGGGCAAGGCGTTCGCCACCTCGGTCTCGACCTGGGTCACCCCGCTGGACCGGCTGGCCGCCGCCCGGATCCCCCCACCGCCGCGCGAGCCGGAGCCGCCGGAGCACCTGCTCGGGCCGGCCGACCGGGGCCTGGACCTCACGCTGAGCGTGTCGGTGAACGGCGAGGTGATCGCCGTCCCACCGGCCGCCGGGCTGTACTGGACACCCGGGCAGCTGGCCGCCCACCTGAGCAGCGGCGGGGCCGTGCTGCGCCCCGGTGACCTGCTCGGCTCGGGCACCCTGAGCGGGCCGGACCGGGAGCAGCGCGGCTGCCTGCTGGAGCTGACCTGGCACGGCCGCGAGCCGCTGGCGCTGGCCGACGGCGCCGAGATCGGCTACCTGCGCGACGGTGACGAGGTGCTGATCACCGCGTCCGCGCCGGGGGTCGGCGGCGGGCGGCAGCCGCTGGGCGAGGTCCGCGGCCGCGTGCTCCCGGCGGTGGGTGCCGGCTCGGCCTGAACCGGGTCGCGCCAGCCGAGGCTAACCGGGCTCCGGGTCCGCGCCGAGTGCCGCGTGCAGGATCGGCGGGATCTCGCGCTTGCCGGACCCGTCGGTGCTGATCACCACATACACCGTGCGGCCCAGGGTGCACACCTCGGCGTCCACCTCGGGGCCGCGGCGGACCTCGAAGTCCAGGGTGAAGCTGGTGCGGCCGGTGTGCGAGCAGGACACCGTGATCAGGATCGGGTCCTGCCAGCGGACCCCGGCTTTGTAGTCGATCTCCGAGCGGACCAGCTGCACGTCGAACCCGGCGTCCAGCATCGTGTGATAGGGCAGGCCACCGGCCAGGAGGAACGCGGTCATCGCGTCGTCGAAGTAGGTCAGGTACCAGGCGTTGAACACCACGCCCTGGGCGTCGACCTCCATGTAGCGGACGTTGACCGGGAACGTGAACTCCGAACCGTGCATGACGCGCAGCCTAGGGCTGTCACCACCGGAAGGGCCGCTACCAGCCCGAAGGGCCGCTACCAGCCGGAAGTCCGCCTTCGGCGGTACCGGGCGGGGTGGTCGATGACGTACCCATGTGCCATGTCGAGTCCGCTGCCGGTCCGGCCGCGATCGGGCCCGTCGAAGCTGGTACTCGTGGTTGCCGCGTTGGCCATCGGGATAGCCGGCGGCGCGCTGTGGGCCGTGCTGGCGCCGAGCCAGGCGGTGGCCGCCGAGGTGACGCTCGAAGCGCACTCGACGGCGGGCGACAACCCGTTCATGACTCCGGTCGGGCAGGACCAGCCAGGTGTCGTCCCGCCGGTCGCGGCTACCGGGTGGTTCGCCGGCGACACCCCGGGCCTGTATGGGGAGAGCGGTGACCGGCCCAGTTGCGACAGCGCGACGCTGGTGTCGAACCTGCGGGCGAACGTGGTGCGGGCGTCGGCCTGGTCGCAGGCGCTGAACGTCCGGGTGGAGGACATTCCGGCGTTCGCGCAGTCGCTGAACCCGGTGGTGCTGCGCGCCGACACCGCGGTCACCGAGCACGGCTACGCCGAACCGCGCTACACCTCCTACCCGGCGGTGCTGCAGGCGGGCACCGCGGTGTTCGTGAACGGATTCGGCGAACCGACGGTGAAGTGCTTCAGCGGCAACCCGCTCACCCGGCCGGCCGACCTCGCGCAGGCCGGCTACCGCGGCGAGCGCTGGAGCACCTTCCGCCCGGGCGGCTACACCTACGTCCGGCCGACCACCATTGTGGTCAAGAACTACAACTACTACAACGTCACGAAGAAGGTCATCGTCGTCAAGGGCACCTGGTGCTCCCGCAACCCTGACGCCAAGGGTTGCGACCGGCCCAACCCGAGCCGCTGGTGCGACCACCACCCCGACTGGTCCGGTTGCGACTCCTCGAAGCGCGACCGGGACGGGGACAAGGACGAGTCGTCGGGTTCCGCGGAGCCGGGCGAATCGAAGGAGGGGAAGGCGCCGGAGGGCTCGACCGACGGCGCCGCGAGGTCGGAGGAACAAATACGGGATTGCCGGGCCAGCGTCAAGGACACGAAGGTGTGCGACCGGCTCGCCGAGGGCAAGGTGCAGGACGAGACCGGCCGGTTCGTCGACCCGCCGGGCGAGCAGGAGAAGTCGGAGACCGGCGGGACGGCTCCGGACGGGGACAGCGGCGCGGCCGGGGGCAGCTCGGGGGCTTCGCCGTTCGCCGTCGGCGCGACCGGCGCGACCGGCGCGACCGGCGCGACCGGCGCGACCGGCGCGACCGGCGCGGTTGGCGGGACCGGTGGTTCGGGGGCGGCCGGCGGCGCCGGTGACGGGACACCGGGGGCCACGGGTGGCGGTGGGCAGCCGCCGGCGGGGCAAACGCCGCCGACCGGGGACGGGCCGACCGGGGACGAGCCGACCGGGGACGACGCCGGCGGCGGGTAGGACGGGCGAGGTCGTCTCGGTGCCCCGCTCGACGTGCGAGTGTCTCTCCGTCGGGTCGCTCGAGTTCGATGTGCCGAAATCGGCACACCCGGACCTATCCGCGGCGCTATCCGGCCGGCCCGGCTGCTCTGGTCGCCCCGGCCGTCTCGGTGACCCCGGCTGCCCTGGGCCGATCACCGGCGGCCCTGGCCAGCAGCGACTCGCAGGTGCGCACCAGGATCTCGGCGGCCCGTCGGGTCGAGCTGGTGGCCGCCGGGTGTCCGCTCTGGCGGCGCCAATAGGTCAGCCGATCGGTCAATGCCGCGCGGAGTTCGTCGGGCGTGGCATCGGCCGCCAGCCCGAGCCGGGCGGTCGGCCGGTCGTCGGTCAGGCCCAGCAACCGCTCGGCGCCCGCCCGATCGTCGACGTGGAGCAGGATCGAACCGTCCGCCAGGGCGTCCAGCAGCTCCATCTCCGCCAGCTCGTGGGTGCCGGCACGTACCTGTTCGAGCTGGTAGAGGACCGCTTCGGCGGTGCCGGGTACGCCCCGGACCAGCTCGTCGAACTCCACCAGGGCGGCACGCGCCCGCAGTGACCGGGCCCGCCGGAGAACCGGACCGTCGAACACCGCCGCGAGCGGGACCGACCCGGTGAAGACGCCGGCGGCGACCGGCCGCGTCGTCAGCCGGGTCGCGGTCGCGTCGGGCCGGAGCCGGGTGCGGTTCCCACCCGGGCCGTGCCCGTCGGCGGCGGATCGGTCGGGCTCGGGCTCATCGGGGTACGCGTCGGATTCGAGCAGCGCGGTCGGCGTGAGCGCGCCGTTCGTCGGCAGTACCCACAGCCCCGGAGCGTCCTCGTCCGGAGCCGGCGGGACGAGTACCGCGTGCACCTGCTCGGCGGGGGAGTCGCCGGTCACCGTCCCGAGCACGGTCACCCCGGGCGGCGCGGCCGAGGCCAGCCGGGAGACCAGGTCCGGCCGCCCGAGCACCCCGAGCCGCAGCGGTCCGGCTATCCCGTCCCGCAACCGCCGCAGCTCGGCCCGTGCCGGGTGGTCCGAGCCGTGGTGCACCGCGGCTTCCACCAGGTCGCGTACCGAGCGCAGCAGCTCGTGGTCGACCTGCTCCGGGGTGGTGTCCGCGGTGGCGGCCACTGCCGGGGCCGGGTCCGGGACGGGGGTGTCCGGAACGGCGGTGTCCGGAACGGGGCGTGGCTGTTCGGCGAGCGGGACCCGGCCGCGCACGGTGGTGCCCTTGCCCGGGGCGGACTCGATGGTCAGGGTGCCGCCGACCCCGGTGATCCGGGACCTCAGGTTGCGCAGACCCCGCCCACCGGCGCCGGGCGAGCCGATGGTCGGTGGGGTGAACCCGGGCCCGGAGTCGCGCACCTCGAAGTCCAGCGCGCGCTCCGACACGTCCACCCGCAGGGTCACCGGCGCGTCACCGGCGTGCTTGCGGGCGTTGTTCACCGACTCCAGGCAGCAGAAGTAGACCGCCGCCTCCACCGCGACCGGGAACCGCAGCCGCTCGGCCCCGCCCGCCACCACGCTCACCGGCGGCTGCGCGCCGGCCAGGTCCGCGCGCAGCGCCGCGACCAGTCCCTGCTCGGCCAGCACGATCGAGGACACCCCGGTGGCGGTCTTGGCCAGCACCGTCTCCGCGGTCCGCAACCGGGCGCCGAGCTCACCGATCTTGTCCCGGGCCGAGTCCAGGCGCCCGCCGGCGACCTCGTGCTCGACCAGCCCCAGCGCCAGCCGCAGCGTCACCAGGTGGTGCTGGGCGCCATCGTGCAGGTCGCGCTCGATGGCCCGGCGCTCGCTGTCCATCTCGGCCACCGCCGCCCGCCGGGACCTGGCGATCTCCTCGGCGTGCGCCAGCGCGGCCCGCAGTTGGCGCTCCAGCTCGATACCCAACCGGCTGGCCTGCAGGACCGCGCCGAGGCTGTCCGCCACGTCCTCCAGCAGGTGGCGGCGCTCGTTCTGCAGGCCGGCCACCGCGCCGCGGTCCACCGCGATGGTGCCGATCCGCTCGCTGCGTGAGCGGATCGGCAGCACCAGGTGGTCGGCCGGTTCGCCCGCGGTGATCTCGCCGGGAGAGTCGCCGGTCCACTCCCGGGGGCCGGTGTCGGCGTCCCAGCCGTACGTACGGTCGCGCAGGCCGGGGCGCAGCACGGTGAGCCGGCAGGACCGCGCGCCCAGGGCCCGGCCGATCGCCTCGGCCACCGCGGCCAGGTTGGGCCCGCCGGCTCGCGACCCGGACAGCGCGGCGACGTCGGCCAGCACCCGGTAGGGCGTCGGCCGGCTGCCGTAGAGCAGCCGCTCCACCAGTTGCTCCACCCGCTGGTAGAGCGGCAGGAACCCTACCGAGCACACCAGGGTGGCCGCGATCGAGGCCCACGCGGTCGGCAGCCCGTAGAGCCGGTCGATCACCGCCCGGACGACCACCCAGCCGCCACCGACCAGCGCCACCACCAGCACCGAGGCCAGCCCTCGGCTGAACACCCGCTCGGCGAACCACAACCCGCCGCGCCGGGTGGCGACCAGCGCGGCGGCGGCGATCGCCACGGCGGACAACCGGGAGAACCAGAACAGCAGCGCGGTGGGCTGGGCGGCCGAGCCGGGAGCCGTCGGGTCCACCAGGGTCAACCC
>JAJCYC010000069.1 GCA_029263115.1 Pseudonocardia sp.
CCGTCTGGCGCTGGTACAACCCGATGCTGATCACCTTCACCGCCGACGGGGAGGCGGTCTTCAACCCCGACTACCTCACCGACGTCAAGGAGGAGACGGTCGACGGCAACACCCGGATCACCTTCACGATCAACCCGAAGGCCGCCTTCAACGACGGCACGCCGATCGACTGGCGCACGTTCGAGGTGACCTGGCGGACACACAACGCCACCAACCCGGCATACATCGTGAGTTCCAGCGATG
Organism: Pseudonocardia sp.; assembly: GCA_029263115.1. Taxonomy (GTDB): domain Bacteria; phylum Actinomycetota; class Actinomycetes; order Mycobacteriales; family Pseudonocardiaceae; genus Pseudonocardia. Next base: position 244 of record JAJCYC010000069.1, read on the forward strand.
GTTACGACCGGATCAGCTCGGTGACCCGCGGGGTCGACGACCGCCAGGCTGTGGTGACCTTCAACGGCACCAACCTGTGGTGGAAGAGCCTCTACAACCTGCTGCTGCACCCGAAGGCGGCTGACCCGCAGGTGTACAACCAGGGCTACCTGAACAACCCGCACCCGGAGTGGGGGGCCGGCCCGTACACCATCGGCAACTTCGACCGGCAGAACGGCACCATCAGCTTCGTCCGCAACCCCAAGTGGTGGGGCAAACCGGGCAAGCTCGACACCCGCACCTACCTCACGATGGACTCTGCGGCGTCGATCAACGCGTTCAAGAACGGCCAGCTCGACGCCACCGGGGTAGCCACCGCCGACCGGTTCGCCCAGGTAAACGGCATGGCCGGAATCGAGATCCGTAAGGGTGTGGAGCCGGCGGTGAATCTGTTCACCCTCAACGGCCAGAGCCCGGTGCTCGCCGACCCACGGGTGCGCAAGGCAGTGTTCGAGGGCATCGACCGCACGCAGCTGCAGGAGATCCGCTTCCAGGGGCTGGACCTCACCGCGCAGCTTCCCGGATCGCTCTACCGGAAGTACTTCCAGGACGGCTACCAGGACAACTTCAGCAAGCTGGTCAAGTTCGATCCGGAGCAAGCCAAACAGGGCCTGGACGCGGCCGGCTGGACACCCGGACCGGACGGCATCCGGGTCAAGGACGGCAAGCCGCTGGAGTTCACCTACGTCAACACCGGCGACGACGCGGTCTTCAAGGCCGTGGCCAGCGCGACCGCGGCGATGTTGAAGAACATCGGGGTGCGGCTGAACATCCAGCAGGTGCCGTCCGCCGAGTTCTCCTCGATCATCACCGGCAAGCGGTTCGACATGTTCCTCTCCGGCGTCGTCTCGTCGGACCCCTACAGCATCGCCTACATCTGCCAGTTCTACTGCTCGAACAGCCAACTGATCAAGTCCGGCGTCCTGGACCCGGCACTGGACCCGGAGGTGCAGCGGGTCAACACGCTGCCCACGGCGCAGGAGCAGTACGACGCGGCGAACGCGGTGGAGACCAAGGCGTTCGCCACCTACGGGGTGATGCCGGCGCTGAGCCGACCGTCGATCTTCGCGGTGAAGCAGGGCCTGGCCAACGTCGGCGCGGGTCGGTTCTTCATCCCCACGCCGGAGACCATCGGCTGGCAGAAGTAATCTTCCCGGCATGTCAAGGGTGAGGTCGGTGCGCCGGCTCGGGGTCCTCGTGCTGGCGGCCGCCCTCACCCTGACCGTCGGCGGGTGCGGCGGTGGTGACGGAGCCGGGGCGCCGCCGCCGGCCACCCGCGGTGGCAACGACATCAACCCGAAGCCGGGCGAGACGGTGCGCGACGGCGGCGACCTGCGCTGGCCGGTCGACTCGATGCCGGACAACCTCAACGCCAACCACCGGGGCGGCATCGACGGGCCCACGGTGGACATCGTCGGCGCGCTGCTGCCGAGCATGTTCCGGGGCACCGCCGACGGCGGCACCACACTGAACACCGACTACCTCGACTCGGCCGAGGTCACCGGCACCAACCCGCAGGTGGTCACCTACGCGCTGAACCCGCAGGCCCGGTGGAGCGACGGGCTGCCGATCACCTGGCGGGACTTCGAGGCCCAGTGGAAGGCGTTGCGCGGCACCGACCCGGCCTTCCAGTCGGCCGGCAAGACCGGCTACGAGGACATCGCCTCGGTCAGCCGCGGCCGCGACGACAAGCACGTGGTGGTCACCTTCGCCCGCACGTTCGCCGAGTGGCGCAGCCTGTTCAGCCTGCTCTACCCCGAGCGCACCAACTCCGATCCGGTCGCGTTCAACACCGCCTGGGTGAAGGCCTTGCCGGTCAGCGGCGGCCCGTTCGCCCTCGAGGGGATCGACCAGGCGGCCCGCACGATCACCCTGCGACGCAACGAGCGCTGGTGGGGCACGCCGCCGAAGCTGTCCCGCATCGTGTACCGGGTGTTCCCGCGCGCGGAGCTGGCCGACGCACTGGCCACCGACCAGATCGACTTCTACCGGATCGGGTCCAGCGTGGAGCTGCTGCGCCGCGCGCAGGACGTACCCGGGGTGGTGATCCGGCAGTCACCGGACCGCAGCTACAACCACATCACGTTCAACGGCGCGCCGGGATCGGCGCTGGCCGACGTGCGGCTGCGCCGGGCCGTCGCCAAGGGCATCGACCGCACCGCCATCGCCCGGCGGCTGATCGGGCAGATCGTTCCCGAGGCCACCCAGCACGGCAACCACATCTATGCCTTCGGTTCGAAGGACTACCAGGACAACGCGGGGGTGCTGCCCTACGACCAGGCGGGCGCGAACCGCGAGCTCGACGAGCTGGGCTGGTCGCGCCCGGCCCCGGGCCAGCCCCGGGTCAAGGAGGGTCGGCCGCTGCGGCTGCGGCTGCTGGAGCCGGGTCCCAACCCGGTCGGCGCGGAGATCGACCGGGCCGTGGTCGAGCAGCTCGCCGCGATCGGGGTCACCGTGGTGGTCGAGCCGGTGCCCATCGCCGAGGCCCAGCGGCAGTACCTGGCCGGCAACTTCGACCTGGTCGGGTTC
>JAJCYC010000070.1 GCA_029263115.1 Pseudonocardia sp.
TACGGAACCTGGCAATCGGCGCCATCCATCTCCTCGGCCGCCGAGACATCGCCGAGACCACCCGCTGGGCCACCCGCCGCATGCACCGCGCCTTCGACCTACTTCACCTCAACCACACATGATCTTGGAACGACCGTGTCCGCAGAGCGGCTCGATGGAATCAGCGCTGCCAGAACATGAACTCTGAGTAGCCGATGCTCGCGGCGGTGGTGTCGCCGCCCACGGCGGCGAACAGCGCCGAGCCGGCGCCGAACAGCAGCCGGCTCACCCCGGGCACGCTGACGATCACCAGGAACAGCACCAGCGGGGTCCACGGGCGGACCTTCGCGGCCAGTTCCCGGCTGCGCTCGGACAGGTACGGCTCGAGCGCGCCGAAGCCGTCCAGCCCGGGTACCGGCAGCATGTTGAGCACGAACGCGAGCACCTGGACGAGCGCCAGGTAGGACAACCCGACGAGTAGCCCCAGCGGCACCGACACGCCGGCCACCAGCATGGTCAGCGCCACCGCCAGAACCAGGTTGACCAGCGGTCCGGCCAGCGAGACGAGGCTGCGGGCGGCTGGCGAGCGGATCGCCCGGTGGTTGATCCAGACCGCGCCGCCGGGCAGCGGGATGCCGCCGGCGAGCAGGAAGAACAGCGGCAACACGAAGGACAGCACCGGGTCGGTGTAGCGCCGGATGTCCAGCGTCAGGTAGCCCTTGTCGACCACCGAGGTGTCGCCGCTGCGGTAGGCGGTCGCGGCGTGCCCGAACTCGTGCAGGCACAGTGATACCGCCCACCCGCCGAGCACCAGCAGGACCACTCCGGCGGTGACCGCGAGCGGGTTGCCCAGGGTGCAGAGCACCCCGCCACCGACGGTGACCGCGACCAGGAGGAGGAAGACCGGGCTGGGTCGGAGCTGTGACCGGTGGCTGCGCACCGGACCAGTCTGCCGATCATGTCATCGTCCGGGCGAATCGACCTCCGAATTAGCCCCGCCGCCCTTGACCTATTAGTATCAGCCCGGTGTAATCACAGTAGTGTCATTCGACGCAGCTGGACCGTTGACCGGGTCGGGATTTCACGGGTGAGGGTGCTCCGGTCGGGTAGGCGTGCGGCGGTGGCCGGTACTGGGGAGATGGGCGGGTAGATGTGATCGTCGGGGCGGCAGGCCGTAGCGACCAGGATGGTGGGGGATCCCTCCTCAACCAGCCCGGTACGTTTCTCGGTCTGGACACGTTCGAGCTGCTGGAGGCCGTGTGTGAGGCCGACGAGGTGGAGGACTGGCAAGAACGGGCGCTGTGCGCCGAGACCGACCCCGAGGCCTTCTTCCCGGAGAAGGGTGGCTCGACCCGCGAGGCCAAGCGCATCTGCACCGGATGTGAGGTGCGCGCCCAGTGTCTCGAGTACGCCCTGGCGCACGACGAGCGGTTCGGGATCTGGGGTGGTTTGTCCGAGCGGGAGCGCCGCCGCCTCAAGCGCGCCGCGGGCTGAGTACGGGGCGTTACTCCGCCTCCTCGCCCTCCAGGGCGTCGGGTTCGACGCCGAGGTAGCAGGCGACCTGTTCGACAAGTACCTCGTGCAGTAGGTCCACCAGATCCACTCCGTCCCGCGAGCGGGCTTCCAGCGGGCGGCGGTAGAGCACGATCCGGGCCCGGGTGGGCAGACCCCGGCGGTCCACCCCGGCCGGCACCAGCTGGGCCAGCGGCACGCCCATGTCCTCGACCACCTCGGGCGGCCAGGTACTGGCCTCGGGGTCGGTCTGCTCGATCTCCGGGACCATGTCCACCGCGAGGTCGAGCTCGGTCAGCTCGTCGCCCCAGCGTTCCTCGATCGGTTCCAGCGCCTCCAGCACCATCGCGTCGAACCGCTGCGCCCGGTTCTTGAACACCGGCGTCGTCGTCGGATAGCGCAGGCCCCGCAGGCCCCGGCCGCGCCGGTCACGCCGTGTCGTACGCCGCCGGGACACCCTTCGTGCTGACCTCACGCGGCGAGGGTACGCGTCGCTGCGCCCTCCGGTGATGGGCAGGAGATAAGGTGCGCCCGTGCGGGACGTACGGAGGTGTTCACGGAGCGGCTGTGTCGAGCCCGCCGTGGCGACGTTGACCTACGTCTACGCGGAGTCCACCGCCGTCGTCGGTCCGCTCGCCCTGCAGGCCGAGCCGCACTCCTACGATCTGTGTCGGGCCCACGCCGGCCGGCTGACCGTGCCCCGGGGATGGGACGTGCTGCGTTACGAGGGCGAGCTGCCCTCGGTGCCGTCCCACGACGAGCTCACCGCGCTGGCCGAGGCGGTCCGCGAGGCGGGCCGGGCGGTGCACGGCGAGCCTGCGCCACCGAGAGCAGCGCCAGCGGAACGAGCATCGGCACTGGGCACCGGGCGCCATCTGCGGGTGCTGCGCGGTCGCGAGGACTAGGCCGACGGGCAACGGCTAGGCTCGCCCGGTGCTGCAACTGACCGACGCGCTGCCGGCGTTCAAGTCCTACGACATCCGCGGTGTGGTCGGCGACCACCTCGACGCGGGGGTGACCCGCGCGCTCGGTGCCGCGTTCGCCCGGCTGGTGGCCGGGTCCCACCCGTCGGCGGTGGTGGTCGCCCGGGACATGCGCGACAGCTCACCGGAGCTCGCCGGCGCGTTCGCCGCGGGAGTCGCCGACACCGGCCTCGACGTCATCGACATCGGCCTGGCCAGCACCGACATGCTCTACTACGCGTCCGGCAGCCTGAACCTGCCCGGGGCGATGTTCACCGCCAGCCACAACCCGGCGAAGTACAACGGCATCAAGCTGTGCCGGGCCGGAGCGGTACCGATCGCCGAGGACACCGGGCTGGCCGCGATGGCCGCCGACCTGGGCTCCGGTGTGCCGCCGGCCGAGGTGCCCGGCACGGTCGTCGTGCGCGACCTGCTCGCCGACTACGCCGGCTACCTGCGCGGCCTGGTCGAGCTGTCCGGCATCCGCCCGCTGAAGGTCGTGGTGGACGCCGGTAACGGGATGGCCGGACACACCGTGCCCAGCGTGTTCACCGGGCTGGCCGTCGACCTGGTGCCGATGTACTTCGAGCTGGACGGCACGTTCCCCAACCACGAGGCCAACCCGCTCGACCCGGCCAACCTGGTCGACCTGTGCGCGCGGGTCGTGGCGGAGGGCGCAGATATCGGGCTGGCCTTCGACGGCGACGCCGACCGCTGCTTCGTGGTGGACGAGCGGGGTCGGGCGGTCAGTCCCAGCGCGGTCACCGGACTGGTCGCGGTGCGCGAGCTGGCTCGGGAGCCGGGCGCCCCGGTGATCCACAACCTGATCACCTCGCGGGCTGTGCCGGAGATCGTCGCCGAGCACGGCGGGCGGCCGGTACGCACCCGGGTCGGGCACTCCTACATCAAGCAGACGATGGCCGAGACCGGCGCGATCTTCGGCGGCGAGCACTCGGCGCACTACTACTTCCGCGACTTCTGGCGCGCCGACTCCGGCATGCTGGCCGCGCTGCACGTGCTCGCAGCGCTCGGCGAGCGAGACCGTGCGCTCTCGGTGTTGATGGCCGATTATGAGCGGTACGCCGCCTCCGGTGAGATCAACTCGTCGGTGGCGGACCCGGCGGCCCGGATGGCCGGGGTCAAGGAGTACTACGGGCAGTTGCCGGGAAGCACGGTGGACGAGATGGATGGGTTGACGGTGGTGCTGGCCGGCGGCGCGTGGTTCAACCTGCGTCCGTCCAACACCGAGCCGTTGCTCCGGCTGAACGTCGAGGCCGCCGACCCGGACGCGATGGCGACGTTGCGCGACGAGGTGCTGGCGATGGCCCGCAACGGCGTGGGGGCGACCTCGGGGACCACCCGGGGATGACTCGTCCCGGGGTGCGAACGGACCACCGGGAAGGACACGGAGAGAGGTCGGCGATGGCCGTCACGCTGGATCCGCAACTGCTGGAGATCCTCGCCTGCCCGTCCCCGGACCATGCGCCGCTGCGGGTGGGCACCCCCGAGAACCCGGAGGCCGACGCACTGAGCTGCACCGCCTGCGGCCGCCAGTACCCGGTGGTGGACGGGGTGCCGGTGTTGTTGCTCGACGAGGCCGTCCTGCCGCCCGGGGCGCGGTCCGGTCCGGCGGTCCCCGCGGACCAGCCGCCGGCGGGCGGTCCGCCGAGCGAGCCGTGATCACCGTGCTCGACGACACCCTGCTCGACGACGCGGCCGCCCTCGCGGCGGTCGACACCGCCGGATTCCTCCGGTCCGCGGCCACTGCGGGCGCTCAGCTCCGGGCCGCCGCGCAGGCCGCCGAGGAGTCCGGTGTGGCACAGGCGCTGGCCGGCTCCCGGCCGAGGGCGCTGGTGCTGCTGCGCCGGCCCGGTACGTCCCGGTGGGCGGCCCCGATCCTGGCCGCGCTGCTGGGCGACGCCTGCCCGGTGCCGGTCGTGCTCGCGGACAGCGCGCCGGCCTGGATCGGTCCGCTCGACGTGCTGGTGGCGCACACCGCCGACCCGGGCGACCGGGAGCTGGCCGATTCGGTGCACCGGGCCGTCCTGCGGGGGTGCGAGGTGGTGCTCTCGGCGCCGATGGAGGGACCGATCGCCGCCGCCGGCGCCGGTTCGGCGAGGCTGCTCGAGCCGAGGGTGCCGGTGCCTCCGGGGCTCGACCTGCCCCGCGCGTTGTCCACCGGCCTGGTGACGGCGTCCGCGCTGGGGCTGCTGCGGGTCGACCTGGAGACGGTGGCCGCGGAGATCGACCGGGAGCTGGAACGCGACCACCCCTCGCACGAGCCGTTCGTCAACCCGGCCAAGACGCTGGCCCTGCGCCTGGCCGACCGCACCCCGCTGCTGTGGGGCACCGACGCGGTGGCCACCGAGGTCGCCGGCTACGCCGCCGCCGCGCTGGCCCGGCACGCGGGGATCGTCGCGCACGCCGCCGACGTCGCCGAGGCCGCCGGGGCGTCGGCGCTGCAGCGGTTGCTGGTGGCCTCGGCCGGGCCCGACGACGTGTTCCACGATCCGTTCGACGACCCGCCCCCGGGTACCGGGGCCGCGCCGCCCCGGGTGGTCCTGCTGAGCACCGACGATGTCGACCCGACCGCCGCGGTGGCCCGACGGGCCGGGCGGGGCTGGCCGTCCGCCGACCTGGTGCACCTGGTCGAGGAGGTGCCCCCGGGGAGCCCGCACGGCGTGCTGACCCGGGCCGTGCTCACCGCGACCCGGTTCGACCTGGCCGCCCTGTACCTGGGGTTGGCCGGCTCCCTGCTCGGCTCCGACCCGAGGGCCGATCCGCGCGCCGACGACCCCGACACCGCCCCGCAACTGTCTGGACCCGCCTGAGACCCGCTAACCGGGCCGAACCCACCGGAACCGACCCCGCATCTGGTCACCACCGACCCGGCCGGGAGTGGCACCCTGGCCGGGGGAGGGTGGACGCGGGCCGCGAGGAGAACCCATGGAGTCGTTGGACAACCCCGTGCGTCGCTACGCCTGGGGTTCACGCACCGCGATCGCCGAGTTGCAGGGCCGACCGGTGCCCACCCCGCACCCGGAGGCCGAGCTGTGGCTCGGCGCGCACCCCGGTGACCCGTCGTTCGTGCTGGACGCCCGGGGCAACCGGCGGTCCCTGCTCGACGAGCTGCGGGCCGATCCGGTGTGCCGGCTGGGTGCGCCGAACCTCGCCCGGTGGGGCGGCCGGTTGCCGTTCCTGTGCAAGCTGCTGGCCGCCGACGAGCCGCTGAGCCTGCAGGCACACCCCAGCACCGAGCAGGCCCGGGCGGGATTCGCCCGGGAGCAGGCCGACGGTGTCCCGCTGGACGACGCTCGGCGCAGCTACAAGGACGACTGCCACAAGCCGGAGATGATCTGCGCGCTCACCGAGTTCCACGCGCTGGCCGGATTCCGGGAGCCCGCCGGGACGGTCCGGCTGCTGCGCGCGCTGGACGTGCCCGAGCTCGCCGGCCACCTGGAGCTGCTGGCCGGACAACCCGACCCGGCCGGTTTGCGGGCCCTGTTCAGCACCTGGATCACGTTGCCCCAGCAGATGCTGGACCGGCTGGTGCCCGCCGTGCAGGAGGGCTGTGTGCGGCTGCTGCACGGCACGGGCAACGGCGGTGACCCGGCCGGCGGCGCGACCGGGTCGGACTTCCGGGCCGAGGCGCGCACCGTGCTGGAGCTGTCCGAACGGTATCCCGGCGACGCCGGGGTGTTGGCGGCGTTGCTGCTCAACCGGGTCACCCTGGCGCCCGGGGAGGCGCTCTACCAGGTCGACGGGGTGCTGCACGCCTACCTGTCCGGGCTGGGTGTCGAGCTGATGGCCAACTCGGACAACGTGTTGCGCGGGGGGCTCACCCCGAAGCACGTCGACGTTCCCGAACTGCTCAAGGTGCTCGACTTCGCCGCCGGGCCGGCCCCGGTCGCGAGCAGCGAGACCGACGGCGCGGTGACCCGGTACCAGCAGGTGGCCGAGGAGTTCCAGCTGTGGCGCCTGGACTGGTCGCCGGGCAGCTCGGGCGAGGTGGTGCCGCTGCCCATGGACGGTCCGAGAATCGTGCTGTGCACTCGCGGCCAGGTCCGGGTGACCGCCGGTTCGGGGCGCACGCTGACCGTCGTCCAGGGTCAGTCGTTCTGGTTGGACGCGGCCGACACGGCGGTCAAGGCCAGCTCGGTCGACGCACCGGCGCAGCTGTTCCTGGCCACCGACGGCCAGTGCCGCCCGGGAGACTGAGAGCGCCGATCGCCCTAAGATCGTCGGTGCCGGCACCGCCAGCATCGGGCCACGCGGCCACCGGGGCCGTACCTCTCACGACCGACAGGAGCCGCAACCGTGTCCGCTGGATCGGGTACCAAGGCGATCGTCGCCGCGCTGCTGGCGAACGCGGGCATCGCGGTCGCCAAGTTCATCGGCTTCCTGGTCACCGGGTCGTCCTCGATGCTGGCCGAGTCGGTGCACTCGGTCGCCGACACCTCCAACCAGGGCCTGCTGCTGGTCGGGCAGAAGCGCGCGGCGCGGGCGGCCACCCCCGAGCATCCGTTCGGCTACGGCCGGGACCGCTACTTCTACTCGTTCGTGGTGGCCCTGCTGTTGTTCAGCCTCGGCGCGGTGTTCTCGCTCTACGAGGGCATCCACAAGCTCACCGAGCCCACGCCGTTGACCAGCCCGCTGGTCGCGGTGGCGATCCTGGTGGTGGCGATCGGCTTGGAGACGTACAGCTTCCGCACGGCGATCGTGGAGTCGCGCCCGCTGAAGGGCGACGGGTCGTGGTGGCGGTTCATCCGCACCTCCAAGCAGCCGGAACTGCCCGTGGTGCTGCTGGAGGACCTCGGTGCCCTGGTCGGTCTGGTGCTCGCGCTGCTCGGGGTCGGGCTGACCATGATCACCAGCGATCCGGTCTGGGACGCCATCGGCACGATCTCGATCGGAGTGCTGCTCGGCACGATCGCGGTGATCCTGATCATCGAGATGAAGAGCCTGTTGATCGGGGAGGGCGCCGCGCCGGCCACCCTGGGCGTGATCACCGAGGCGCTGGCCGCGGACCCGGTGCAGCGGGTGATCCACATCAGGACGCAGTACATCGGCCCGGACGAGCTGCTGGTCGCCGCGAAGATCGCCCTGCCGCCTGCCCTGCCGGTGGCCGAGGTCGCGACCGCGATCAATGCCGCCGAGCTGCGGATCCGGTCGGCCGTTCCGGCGGCCAGGCTGATCTACCTGGAGCCCGATCTGGACCGTACCCCGGTATGAGGGCGGCCCGCCCGTGCGTTCGCGCACCGGGGCCGGACGTACGACGGTGCCGGGTACCGATGTTGCTGGTACCCGGCACCGCTGGATGGGAACTCTGGACTACTCGGAGTCGTCCTCGGAATCCTCGGCGGCCGACATGTCGTCCAGGGTGGTCTCCATCGAGTCGGCGGTGTCGGCGCCGGCGGTGGTGAGGTCCTCGACGGCCGGAACGTCCGCGGCGTGCGCCTGGGCGATACCGACAGCGAGCACCGGGGCGGCGATCGCGGTGACCAGGAGCCCACGGGCGGTCCAACGACGGGCGCGGCCGGCGTGCTGGGGAGCAGTAGCCATGCTTGAATCTCCTCGGGGGTGAGACGGGACATGAGCGTCCCGATACCCCGGGACCCTGCGGTACCGATCGGTCTCGGGCAAGCCGACTCGGCCCCGATTTGCGATCAAGAAACACGGTTCCCACGGAGGGGTGACGTTCAGTAACATCGGTGACACGTAGCGTTGGTACTTCTGTTACGATTTGTGATCAGTCAGTGGCGGAACGTGACGAAGGACGCTCTAATACTGGATCTCGGAGTGCCTCCGGACGTTCGGGTCGGGTGGTGCCGTGTCGTCAGGCTCCGGCGGCCGTCACGAACGCGGCGAACAATGCGGCGGTGTCCGGCCCCTCCTCGGGATGTGACTGCACGCCCACCACGAACCGCTTCGTCGGGTCCTCGACCCCCTCCAGCACCCCGTCCTCGGCCCACGCCGTCGCGGCCAGCCCGTCGCCGAGCCGGCCCACCCCCTGGTGGTGGTGGCACCGCAGGGTCGCCGAGGTGCCCAGCGCGCCGGCCAACCGGGAGCCGGCGGCGATCGTCATGGTGTGGGTGTCGTAGTGGCCGGGGGTCGGGGCGTGGGCGGGCAGGTGCTGGTCCAGATCACCGCGCCGGGCGATATTGAGCAACTGCATCCCCCGGCAGATGGCCAGCACCGGGATGCCGCGCCGCTCGGCGGCGGCCAGAGCGGCCATCTCGGTGGCGTCCCGGGCCGGTCGGGGCGGCTGGGTGGCCGGGTGCGGGGCGGCGCCGTACCGGGCCGGGTCGATGTCCGGGCCACCGGTGAGCAGCAGCCCGTCGGCGACTGCCAGCACCGATTCGGCGGCCTCGGGTACCGGCGGCAGCAGCGCGGGGGCCCCGCCGGCCAGGCGCACCTGCTCCACGTAGCTCATCGGCAGCAACGCCCCCGGCACGTCGCGCCACACCCCCCAGCTCACCGGCTCGGCGTAGCAGGTCAGCACGATCAGCGGCGGTGTCATCGACCTTCGCTCACAGTGCCGATGGTTCGCTCTGGGCGCGGCTCCGCTCCTCGCTCGCTGGCGCTCGCTGCGATGCTCACCGCCCCCTCGCTCACAGTGCCGATGGTTCGCTCTGGGCGCGGCTCCGCTCCTCGCTCGCTGGCGCTCGCTGCGATGCTCACCGCCCCCTCGCTCACAGTGGGGTGGTGTAGGCGCCGGAGATGCCGCCGTCGACCAGGAACGTCGACGCGGTGACGAACGACGAGTCGTCGCCGGCCAGGAAGCTGATCGCGCCGGCGATCTCGGATGCCTCGGCGAAGCGGCCCATCGGCACGTGCACCAGCCGGCGGGCCGCGCGCTCGGGGTCGGCGGCGAACAGCTCGGTGAGCAGCGGTGTGTTCACCGGTCCCGGGCACAGCGCGTTGACCCGGATGCCCTCGCGGGCGAACTGCACGCCGAGTTCCCGGGACAGCGCCAGCACCCCGCCCTTGGACGCGGTGTAGGAGATCTGCGAGGTGGCCGAGCCCATCACCGCGACGAACGACGCGACGTTGATGATCGAGCCCCGGCCGGCCCGTTGCATGTACGGGATGACCGCCTGGCAGCACAGGTACACCGAGGTGAGGTTGACCTCCTGCACCCGGCGCCAGGCATCCAGCCCGGTGGTCAGGATCGAGTCGTCCTCGGGTGGGGAGATGCCGGCGTTGTGCAGCGCGACGTCGATCCGGCCGAAGCGGTCCGCGGCGGAGGCGTAGATCCGGGTGACGTCGTCGGGCGCCGCGACGTCGGCGGTCACCGCCAGGCCGCCGACCTGCTCGGCGGCCGCGCGCGCGGCCGCGTCGTCGAGGTCCACGCACACCACGTCCGCGCCGTCCGCGCGCAGCCGCCGCGCGGCGGCCAGCCCGATCCCGCTGCCTGCCCCGGTCACCACCGCGACCCGACCTTCCAATCGGCTCATGGCGGGGACGCTAGCTGTCGGGCAGCTCGGCGGCGAGCGGGCGTAGCGGGCCAGCAGGGTCGGCTCGGTGAGCTGGATGACCCCGTCCAGGGTTTCGGCCGAGCGGATCTCCGTCGGCCTCACAGCCGTTCGAAGCAACGGCGGCGTTCCCAGTCGGTGACGGCGGCGTCGAACGTGGCCTGCTCGACCCGGGCCATGTTGGCGTAGTGCGCCACCACGTCCTCGCCGAAACACTCCTTGGCCAGCTCGGAGGATTCCCACGCGGCCAGTGCGTCGCGCAGGGTGGCCGGCACCCGTTCCATGCCGGGGGCCGCGTAGGCGTTGCCCCGGCACGGCTCGGGCAACGGCAGCTCCCGCTCGATGCCGTACAACCCGGCCGCGATCACCCCGGCCAGGGCCAGGTGCGGGTTGACGTCGCCGCCGGGCACCCGGTTCTCCACCCGCAGCGACGGGCCGTGCCCGACCAGCCGCAGCGAGCAGGTGCGGTTGTCCACCCCCCAGGCCACGGCGGTGGGCGCGAAACTGCCGGCCGCGTACCGCTTGTCGGAGTTGATGTTCGGGGCGAACAGCAGGGTCAGCTCCCGCAGCGCGGCGAGCTGGCCGGCCAGGAAGTGCTCGCCGAGCTCGGAGAGCCCCCAGCGGTCGGTCCGCGAGGGGTCGGCGAGCACCGGCTCTCCGGACGCCGTGCGCAGTGACAGGTGCACATGGCAGGAGTTGCCCTCCCGCTCGTCGACCTTGGCCATGAACGTCAGCGAGTTGCCCCGCTGCGCGGCGATCTCCTTCGCGCCGGTCTTGAACAGGGCGTGGTTGTCGGCGGTGACCAGCACCTCGTCGTAGCGGAAGGCGATCTCGTGCTGGCCGAGGTTGCACTCGCCCTTGGCCGACTCGACGTACAGCCCGGCGCCGGTCATGCCCTCGCGGATGGCGTGCAGCAGCGGCTCCACCCGCGAGGTGCCGAGCACCGAGTAGTCGACGTTGTACTGGTTGGCCGGTGTGAGGTCGCGGTAGCCCGCCTGCCAGGCCCGCTCGTAGCTGTCGGCGTAGACGATGAACTCCAGCTCGGTACCGGCCACCGCGCTCCACCCCCGTTCGGCCAACCGCTCACGCTGGCGCCGCAGGATCTGCCGGGGCGAGGCGGTGACCGGACCTCCGGTGGCCAGCCGCAGGTCGGCGAACACCAGCGCGGAGTTCGGGTGCCAGGGCAGCGTGCGCAGCGTGCTCAGGTCGGGAACCAGCTCGAAGTCGCCGTAGCCGGTGTCCCAGGAGGTCAACGCATAGCCGTCCACGGTGTTCATCTCGACGTCCACCGCGAGCAGGTAGTTGCAGGCCTCCGCGCCGTGTTTGAGCACCTCGTAGAGGAAGTAGCGCGCCGAACACCGCTTGCCCTGCAGCCGGCCCTGCATGTCGACGAGTACCAGCAGCACCGTGTCGATACGACCGGTGTCCAGTGCCGAGCGCAGCTCGCCGACGGTCAACATGCCCTTGCGGTGTCGATCCAGCGAGCTCACGGCGCTCCCTTGGCCTCCAGTGCGATCAGTTCGTCGATACTGCCCT
>JAJCYC010000071.1 GCA_029263115.1 Pseudonocardia sp.
GAGCTGATGGACGACCGTCCCGAGCCGATGATCCCGCGCTGGTTCACCTGGCTGACCTTCGCCGGCGCGGCGACGCTGTTCTTCGCGGCCGGTCCGGCGTTCTTCAAGAGCGGCCCGTTCGCGTACCACGGCCTGCTGGCCTTCTACCTGCCCGTCGTGGTCTGGGGTGGATACCTGAGCCTCACCAGCTGGTTCATGCTGAAGGAACTCGACCGCGACCGGTCGAGCACCGACGCTTCGGACCCAGCGGTCTCCGTCTGACCGTTCCTTGTGGGCGTGCGGGGTCGGGACCGATGCAACGGAATCAGATCGGCGCCGACCTGGCGGGCACACCCACGTGAGGCCCCGGGAGGGTGGCCCGGGGGTGATGCACGGTGAGGGCGCGCCGCACCAGACGGCCTTGCTGCACTCAAGGGTCGCCACAGGTTGCGCTTGAGGCGGGGCGGCGGTCTACGGGTTTCGTGGTCTGGGTGATTGCCAGGTCCTGTTCGTGCACGTACACCGGTACGCCGCGACGGTCGAAGTCGCCGGCGAACCCGACGTGGTCGGGATGCGCATGGGTGATCACGATTGCTTCGATGTCTTGCATGGTCCGGTTCGTTGCGGCGAGCCACTGGTGGAGGTAGCGCAGATGTCCGTAGAGGCCGGCGTCGACCAGTGTGATCGATCTGCCGTCCAGGATCGCGTAGAAGTTGACTCGGTGGCTGCCGAGCAGCCACACGCCGTCGACGATCTCGGTCGGGGTTCGGGGTCGAGCGAAACGGTTGCGCGTGAGCAGTGGAGTCATGGAGTCGCCTGGATTCTCATCGGGTACCGGAAGGCACTAGCAGCAGTATCCGCAGCTTGCTTTCGATGGTTCGGGCGCGCGTCAACGACTGGTCGAGCTTTGTCCCGAGTTGGTGCGCGTTGTCGTTGGCCCGGCTGAGGGTGGTGGCGATGTGGTCGACCGGCGGCTTGGCGTGGGCGGCCGCGTCGTTGGTGTTGCGGATCTCGGTGACGATCGAGTTCAGTGGGGGGCCGGCGCTGTCGAGGACGTCTCCGAGCGCGATGAGCTGATCACCCAGTGTGCCCAGGGTGGTACGGGCTCGGACGAGGGAGTCCGTCGTGCGCACCACGGAGGGCAGGCTGTCGCGCAGTGCGCCATTCGCGCCCGGTAGCTCTTGCCCGGCGGCGAGCGCGGTGTCGGTGGTGCGGTCGAGGATCTGGGCCTGCTCGACGCCGGCCCGGAAGCTCGCGGCGCTGAGCGCCTGGTCGCTGGTGAGGATCAGGATACCGGCGACTGCGGCGATGGTCGCGGCCAGCGCGACCGCCCATGCTAGGCGCACGGTGTCACTCCCACTTTCGGCTGTGCGTCGCTGCTGTCCATGTCATCGGGGGGTGGCTCGCGGGGTCAGGTTCAGGACTGGTGCTGCCGGCGCCAACCGTTGGGACTCGCGCTCGATGCGGGCGAGTACATCGGCGATCGCGTCGGCGCGCGGGCCGAGCGGACCCAGGCCGGCGTGGAGTGCCGTCAGCCGGTCGCCCACCTTGGCCAGTCCCGCGTCGAGAGACGTGACGGTTCCGCCCAGGTCGTTGGCGGCGTCGGTGGCCTGCTCGGCTCTGCCGGTGATCCGGGCGATGAGCGCGGGTAGTGGTCGGGCGACGTCGACGACGTGACCGGTCGCCTGGTTGGCGTCGCCGGCCAGCGGCGTCAGCTCTCCGGCTTGATCGACGACGTCGTCCAGCGAACCGGCGACGGTGCTGAGGACGCCGATCCGGCGGGTGAGCTCGGCCTGCTTGGGCAGCAGCACCGTGGTGACCTGGTCCAATCCGGCCGATGAGGAGACGATCGAGTCGGTCAGCGTCGCGGGCCTGCCCAGGGGGTCCAGCAGGTCCTCGGTGCTCGGCACGTAGCGGAAGACCACAGCGAGCAGGACCGAGGCCCCGCCGCCGAGGATGGCGACGACGAGCCACCACGAACGTGTGCTGATCACGGCCTACCGTCCCCCGGGGAGGCGGCCGAGAAGTGGCTGTTGCCCGGTGTTCGGAGGGATCGGCACGGCGGGCAACAGCGCTAGCTTGCGCTGGATCTGGGCGAGCTGGGCGTTGAGCTGGTCGATGCGCTGGTTGGCCAGCACTACCTGGCGGTTGGCGGCTGATGCGGTGTTGTCTGCGTCCTCGGAGATCTCGTGAAGGTCGGTGCCCGCTTTCCGCAGTCTCTCGGCCACCGGCACGAGCTCCCGAGCGATGGTGACATCGCCCCGGCCGGCCAGGATCAGGCGCTGCACGTCGGGCAAGGTCGAGGCGAGGAGGTCGACGTCAGCGGCCGCTGTGGTGTCGAGGTCGGTCAGTACCGTGTTCAGGGTCTGAAGCTGTTGGCGTGCCCTCGCCGGAGCGGTGAAGTCCGCCCGGGTGTCGAACAAGCCGTTGAGGGTGCGGAAGGCGGCGGTGGTGGCCTCCCCGGCGAGCTTGGTCTGCCGTCCGTGGTGGATGGCCACGATGACCAGGGCCAGCAGCACCACGGCGGCGACGGCGCAGAGCCGGGCCAGGTACTCCAGCGCGATGGCCGACCAGCTCGAACCGGGCAGGCCCCCCGGTGGGATGTCGGTGCGTCTTTTCACGTGGGCCTCTTCATCGCTCAGACATGGGTGGTGGTCAGCCGGGCAGCGGTATAGCGTTGTTGACCCTCTGCGCGGCCGTGATGCTGCGGTCGAGGTCGTCGTTGATCCCTTGCAGGATCGTGAGCAGCTCTCTGCCCTGGTCACCGAACGCAGCAGCCGAGGGCACCAACGGCAGCACCCGCTGTCGTAGCTGCACGGCGATCTGTTGTATGCGACGCAGGTCCGCCTGGCTCTTCTCGCCACCGGCGCGGCCCACGGCGATGGAGTCCGCAGCCGGCCGAGTCACGTCGTGCAGTTGCACCAGCAACGGCTTCAGTGCGCGGGTGTCGTCGAGTGCCAGCTGTGCGGTGTCGGTGAGCCTGGTGAGCTGGGCCAACCGGGCGGTCAACCGGTCGGTGACCGCCACGGCCGCCTCGGCGTGGCGCTGAGACTCCTGGTTGATCGCCGCCTGCGCGGCCAGGTTCTGACCGAGCCGCGCGAAGGTGACGATGAGCACCAGCAGCACCATCAACGTGACCGCGGCGAGCACCGCCTTCAACGGCCCGGACCGCATCCCGAAGATCATGTCGCTCCTATCCGTTCGGTCCGGCGACGTTGTCGGCAGCCGAGCGTGCGGACTCGCTTGCGCGGTCGACTTCGTGAGCGATCTGCCGTGCCCGCACCAGGATTCGATCGAGCTTCTCCCGGTCCTCGGTGACCGTGTGCCTGATGTCCTGGACCGGATCGTCGAGCCCGCTCAGCTCCGCTTCCAGGTCGTCGAGTGAACCCAGCAGGTCGTTCACCCGGGTGTTGGTCCGGTTCAGCACAGGCTGCACCCCGGTCCGGATCTGCCCGACCAGTGTGCGCAACTGCGCGGCCACCTCCGCGTCGGTGCGGCGAACCCGGCCAAGGGCGGCGTCGATCCGATCCAGCGCGGCGAGGGCGGTGAGCGTGTTCCATTCGTGTTCGACGATCATGACGATCCGCGGGTTGTAGACACGACCGTGATCGAGGGATTCGTCGAACTTGGTCGGTATCTGCACCAACGCGATCGCCCGGGGGATCACGTAGAAGCCCAGTGGGACGAGCAGAAGGATCAGCAGGGCCCGAGCCGCGAGCACCCGCGCGGGAACGCTCCGGTCGCCGAGGATTCGCCGCACAACCAGCTCCTACTCGGCCGGGGACAGCAACGACAGGAACTGCAGGGCGGTGAGCGGGTGTCGAAGCAGGCCCGTGATGCGGATCCGGCGACCCGCGATCTCACCGAGGATGGTCGGGCCCGCCGCCGGATTGCCGCCGGATGTCGCGTTGGCGGGTGAGGAGTCGTCGCTCGCCAGCGGCAGCCGCCAGACATCACGTAGTCGATCGGTACCGGCCCGCACGACGATGCTCGGCCGACCAGCCAGATCGTTCGTTGTACAGCGTCGCCCGGTCCTGCTCGAAGGCCAGCGTCACGGTCGTTTCGGTGTCGCTGTCGTGCACCACGACGGGCCGAGGGATCCGCTGGGCCGTCCGTGCCCGAGCCGGACACCTATCGACGTTCCGAACCAGCAGAGCGGCAAGCGCGCTCGCCACCTCGTTGGGTTCCTCGTCATAGAACTCGAACCGGTATGCACGAGCCTCCTCGTGGGTCACGTCGTCCTCCATAACAGCTGCTCCGGCGACCGCCAGCCAACCGGAAACGAAGTTGCCTTCAGCTGCCTGGACACCGTCCGCCTTGGGACGCGCAGCCACCAGGGGGCGGTCACCGAAGGCGGAACTGTGTAACCGAGCGTGTCCATGGCATCACTAGTTCGATTGATTAGATTCCTCTTGGAAGCTATACCACCAAGGTGGATCAAGGCCCTCGGGGTCGCCGGCGTGTTCGGCTCGAAAGAGTGAATCGGTGGGCTGCCTCCGGCGCCGAGGGCGCTTGGGTCACTCTTGACCTGGACAATCATCGGGGGCCGGACCTGTCGGAACATGTCAGGGTCTTATGCTCGAGAATGTGCAGCCCCCGCTCCCCGCCGAGACTGTTCTGACGCCTCTGTTACTCACCGTGGCCGAACTGCTACGGTCTGCGTCAAGCCGCGTCTGGCCCGTCCCGTCGGCGAGGCGGCTCACTTAGCGCGACGTGTCGGTAGCCGAGGCCGACCGTAGCCTGGAGAGCGTCCGTCGCAGCCACTTGCGATCTATAGAATGTGGTTCACGCCGCGTCACCGCGTCACGACTATGGCCGATGAGTAGCGACGTTCCTACCGCTCGAGGTGCGTGGAGGTGTTTTCGCTTTGCCTCGGTCATCACGCGCGGACACCGCCCGTCGTCACGAAGCCATCATCGACGCCGCGTCCCGGTTGATCCGCGAACGTGGCGTTGAATCGGTGACCCTCCCCGAGGTCATGGGCGAGGTCGGGCTGACCAAGGGCGGGTTCTACAAGCACTTCGAGTCCAAGGAGGCCCTGGTGGCCGCCGCTGCCGAAGCCTGCTGGAGCGAGGAGTTCGACAGACTCGCGCAGATCGCCGCCAGACACCCCGACGATCTCGCCGCCATCCGCTCAAAGTTCTTGGACTGGTACCTCTCACCCGAACACCGCGACAATCCCGGCTCCGGATGCCCCAGCGTCCTGGCCGGCGCCGTCGCCCGATCCGCACCCGACAGCGCCCTACGCAAGGCGCACATCGCCGGGATCTACAAACTCCTGGCCATGCAGGGTCTGAACGACCTGGAAACCGACCCCGACGAACGGCAAGACCACCTACTCAGCGAGATAGCCACTCTCGGCGGGGCCCTCATGATGGCCCGCGCCACTGTCGGCGACCCACTCTCGGAGATCATCCTCAGCGCCGTACGCCGCAGCCTCGGCTGACCCAGTCCGCCCGTCGCGCTGCCAGACCGTGAGGCGACGCTGGAAAGACGACCACGCCCAGGGCGGCTACGTCGACTCGACCACCGGCCGTCTCCTGGCCTCCTGGGATGCCGCGCTCGATGCGATCGACGACGACCCGGAGGCCAGGCCGGCGCACGTCGTCCGGTTCGGTACCCGAGGCGTCGACGTCCAGGGCGTGGTGGCCGGGACGAAGCGGGCCGGCGGGTGCCTGAACTACCTGGTCAAGTACCTCACCAAGTCCGTCGCCGACTGCCACGAGCCGCAGACATCAGCGGCCGACGCACATCAGAGGCGGCTGGCCGAGGAGCTGCGCTGGCAGCCCTGCTCGCCGCGCTGCTCGAACTGGCTGCTCTACGGCATCCAGCCAGCGAACGCGCACGCGCACGCGGAGATGCTCCCGGGTTACTGCCCGGCAAAGGCGCACAAGGCCGCCAGCCTCGGCTACGCCGGACGCCGCTGCCTGGTCTCCCGCCGCTGGACCGTCAAGACCCTCGACGAGCACCGGGCCGAGCGCCGCGAGCACGTCATGAAGATGCTCGGCGCGGTGGGCATCCGACCCGAGCAAGACACCCAGGACGACGCGGCCGACCGCTACCAGTGGGACCCCATTCCGCTCGGCAGCCACGAGCAGCCCAACCGGGCCGAACTCCTGCTCAAGGCCGTCAACCAGCGAAGACGCTGGCGGGCGGAGTACCAACGCGCTTGTTCGGCAACTGCTGATCTTGACTCGGCGAGGGTGGCGTGACCAAGTACCTGACGGTGGCTGAGGCGGCCGAGTACCTCAACACCTCCGAGCGGTTCATCCGCCGTCTCATCTCGGAACGCCGAATCGCCTTCCACCACGTCGGCCGGCACGTCCGGATCGCGGTCATTGATCTCGACGCGTTCGTACAGGCCGGAAGGGTCGACGCGGTCACCCGGGCCAGCGTGCGCCAGACGTTCCGGGGGGTGGCGTAGATGGCGAACAAGGATGGTCATCGACGGTTCGGCAACGTTCGTAAGCGGGAGTCTGGCCGCTGGCAGGCGCGCTATCTCGGTCCGGACGGGCGCTTGCGGCCGGCTCCGTACACCTTCGCCACGAAGAAGGAAGCGGAGCGCTGGCTGACTCTGACCGAGAGCGACATGATCCACGGCAAGTGGGTCGACCCGGAGCAGGCGAAGACCCAGCTCGGTCCCTACGCCGAGCGGTGGATCACCGAGCGGCCGGCGTTACGCCCGCGCACCGTGGACCTGTACCGCTGGTTGTTCGGCAAGTACATCGAGCCGCAGCTTGGCGGGGTCAAGCTCGGCGATCTCACCACCGCACTGATCCGTGAGTGGCGATCCGATCTGCTCAAGGCCGGCGTCTCGCAGACGATGGCTGCCAAGGCGTACAGGCTGCTCCGGGCCATCCTGACCACAGCGGTGCAGGAGGGCGGCATTCTGTCCAAGAATCCATGTCGGGTCCGGGGTGCCGATCGGGAGAACCCGGCCGAGCGCCCGGTGCTCACCGTCACCCAGGTGTTCCAACTCGCCGACGCGATGAGGCACCGCCGGCTGCGAGCGATGATCCTGGTTACCGCGTTCGCCACCCTCCGATGGGGTGAGGTCTCTGCGCTCCGGCGGAGCGACGTCGCCCCGGACGGAAGTTGGATTCGGGTGTCGGTGGCGCACACCGAGGTGGTGGGCCGGGGGATCGTGGTCGGTCCGCCGAAGTCCCGGGCCGGCGTTCGGACCATCGCGGTGCCGGCAGCGATCCGCCCGGAGATCGTCAAGCACCTCATGACGTACGTCGGGCCGGCGTCGGACGCGCTGGTGTTCACCGGGCCCAAGGGTGGGCCGCTGCGCCGGGCGCACTTCAACAACCTGACTCGGTGGGTCGAGACCGTGAAGAAGATCGACGCGCCGGGCCTGCACTTCCACGACCTCCGGCACACAGGCAACCTGCTGGCCGCGCAGACCGGCGCCAGCACCAAGGACCTGATGGCGCGGATGGGGCACGACGACATGCGCGCCGCGTTGATCTATCAGCGGGCCACGAGCGAGGCGGATCAGCGGATCGCGGACCGACTCAGCGATCTTGTGGACGGCCGCGAGCAGGACGGCGACGACGACGAGGACGGGCCGGCGGGGGCCCTCGTTCCGGTGAGCTAATGGCCCGCTAATGGCCCGAGGCCTGAACTACACCTATGTACACGAAAGCCCAGGTCTCCGGGGAACTGGTTTGACCTGGGCTTTCGGGGTGGAGCGGATGACGGGAATCGAACCCGCGTATTCAGCTTGGGAAGCTGATGTTCTACCATTGAACTACATCCGCGTGGTCGTGCTCGCCCGAGCTTAGCACCCCGCCGGGGGCGCCCAACGGGGTAATCCGATACCTCCGTTTGCCGGCTCGACACCCGGGCACGGCACCGGCATCGTGGGGATTCGCAACAATCTCGCCGCACGCTCCCCGCCCGGCTGCCGAGGAACTCATGTTCAGTGTCGACCCACTGGGTGCACCGCCCGACTACCCGCCCGAGGTGCTGGTGCTCGCGGGGAGCCGGCCGGAGGCTGCCCGGTTGGCGCCGGTGGCCACGGCGATGGCGGACCAGGGGCGGGTCGACCCGGTGGTCGTGGCCGGCGGGTCCGATCCGATGCGGGTGCACGACGCGTTCGAGGCGCTCGGCGCGCCGCCGGAGATCACTCTGCTGCTCGGGGCGGCGCCCACCTCCCAGGTGCAGGTCGCGGCGGCGCTGTCGGTGCGGCTGGACGAGCTGATCGTCGAGCGGATGCCGTCGGCGGTACTGATCGCCGGGGGCGGGGTGGCCCCGCTGGTCGCCGCGCAGGTGGCGTTCTTCCGGCGGATCCCGGTGGTGCACCTCTACACCGGCACCGACGTCGACGATCTGCTCTGCCCGTTCCCGGAGGAGGGTAACCGGCGGGTGATCGGTCAGCTGTCCTCGCTGTTCCTGCACACCCGCGGCCGGGGCGTGCTGTGCAACGTCGCCGGCCCGAACTCGATCGCGGTCGGCGACACACTCGCCGCGATCACCCCGGTCGACCCCGACCTGGCCGACCTCGCCGCCCGGGCCCGCGCCGGCGCCACCCGGGTCGGGCTGCTCGACGCGTCCTGCCCGGCGATCCTGGCGGCCACCGCGCGGTTGCTCACCCGCCACCCGGACGTGGAACTGGTGCTGGTCGACCTCCCGGGCCCGCAACCTGGCGAGGGCCCGGTGCTGGACTGGCTGCGCGGCCACCCCCGGGTGCACGCGGTGGACCGGTTGCGGCTGGTCGACCTGATGGGCGCGGTCGCGGTGCTCACCTTCGCCGCCACCGACCGGCCGCACCGCCAGCACGAGCTGCTGGCCTGCGGGGTGCCGGCACTGCTGGTGGGCGAGCCCGAGTCGCCGGCCGACCTGCTCGACCCCGGCTGCATGGTCACCGTCGATCCGGACCCGGAATCGCTGCTCGCGGCGATGTCGCGGTTGCTGGCCGGCTCCTCGCGCGGCGCGCTCGACCCCGCGGGGACCGCCGCTGCGCACCGGGCAGAGCATGCGGTGGCCTGGATGCTCGGCCTCGAACGCGACGCGGTGCCTTCCTGGGACCCGGCCAGCGCGCGCTAACCGGCCCCCTGACCAGGGCGGCCCGGCCCGGGCGCATGTCCTACGCTGAACGGGTGCTGCTGTCGGACGGTGACCTGCGCAAGGAGCTCGCCTCGGGGCGGCTGGTGCTCGATCCCTGGGATCCGGCGATGCTCCAGCCGTCCAGCATCGACGTGCGCCTCGACCGCTGGTTCCGGGTCTTCCAGAACTCCCGCTACACCCACATCGACCCCCGCGAGCGGCAGGACGAGCTGACCTCGCTGGTCGAGCCGGACGGCGACGACCCGTTCGTGCTGCACCCGGGGGAGTTCGTGCTCGGCTCGACGTTCGAGTCGGTCGGTCTGCCCGACGACCTCGCGGGCCGGTTGGAAGGCAAGTCCTCGCTCGGCAGGCTCGGGCTGCTGACACACTCCACCGCCGGGTTCATCGACCCCGGCTTCACCGGGCACATCACCCTGGAGCTGTCCAACGTGGCCAACCTGCCGATCACGCTGTGGCCCGGGATGAAGATCGGCCAGCTGTGCCTGTTCCGGCTGTCCAGCCCGGCGGAGCACCCCTACGGCAGCTCGGTGGCCGGCTCGCGCTACCAGGGGCAGCGCGGCCCCACCCAGTCCCGGGCGTACCTGAACTTCCACCGGGCGAACACCCGGGACAGGCACAGCTGAGTGGTGGCCCGCGGGTGCTACCTGCCCTACCGGGAGGCGGCCGGCTGTCTCAACCGGCGGCTCGAGGCCAGCGATGCGTTCCACGACGTGTTGCTCGGTGACGGCGCGGACGGCGGCCACCCCGGGAGCGACCCGGCTAGGGTCGGTACGCGATGGACGAGCGAACCGGGTGGGGGCGGTCCACGGGGTCCGGTGGCGCCACGGGGTCCGGCCGGCCGCGGGCCGAAGCGTTCCCTCCGGAGACGGAGCAGACCGAGCCCGGACCAGTGATACGTCGGCGCCCGCTCCGGGTGGTCGCCGGCGTGGCGATCCTCGCCGCGATCGGACTGCTGTGGCCGTTCGCCGGGTTCGACTGGTGGCCGGTGGTGGCCGGGCTGGGCGTGCTGGTGCTGCTGTTCGTGTCGCGGCTGGACCGGCTGCTGCTCGGCTGGGCGCCGCACCTGGCCGGCCTGGTCGCGGTGGCCCTGCTGCTGTCGCGGACGGGGCCGTGGGTGTGGGGGTTCGCCGTCGGGCTGGCCGTGCTCGCCGCCGGGCTGGTCCGGCTGCCGGACTGGCGGGTGCTCGCCGCCGGCGCCGCGCTGACCGCCGTGTTCGGCATCGGCTACGGGCTCACCCAGTACCGCACCGCCGCCGAACTCACCGCCCAGCAAGCCCGCACCGGCGCCGAGCAGGCCGCCGACGTGATGGCCACCGCCGCCGAGCTGGTGCTGCCCTCGCTGACCAACAGTCTGGCCGGCGGTGACGCGCGGACTGTCTGCGCGCTGCTCGGGCCCACCGCCGGCACCCAGCTCGCGCAGGCCCGCCGCGCCTCGGACTGCCAGGCCGCCGCACGGGGGATGGCCGCCGAGGTGCGCGACCCGGCCGGCTACCGGGCGGGCACGCTGCCGGCGGGGTCGATCGTCAAGCGCGCCGACGGCGCCAGCGTGGACGCCTGCCGGGCACGCTGGTCGAACCCGGCAGCCGGTCCCGGCCTCGGTCGCTTCGAGCTGCGCCGACACCAGGTCGAGCGGTTCTTGATCGTCGGCTACCAGCCCTGCCGCTGAACTCCGGCCCGCGCCGGCCCCGGCGGCCTGCTCGGCGGTCGGGAGCCCGGCCCGGCCGGTCGCCTTCAGCGCTGGTCGGCCGCGCCCTGGACCGCGCGCGCCGTCGACTCCTCGCCGATCCGCACGGCGTCGGCCACGGCCACCGGGTCGATGGTCAGCGAGCCGATGCCGGCCGAGCGGGCCGGGCCGACGGCCAGCAGGTGCGCCGGCCCCCGGTCGGGGTGCGCGGCGTCGGTGACCAGCCGCAGGTCGCGGCCGTAGCGCCGCGAGCCCTGCGCCACCGAGCCCAGGCCGGGCACCAGCCGGTCCAGCGCCCGGGCCCATAGCGACAGCCGGGCGTCGGCGTCGGCGTGCAGGTCACCGGTGCCCCGGCAGAGCAGCGCCAGCACGTGGGTGGCGCCACCACGTAGTGCCCGGAGCACGGCGAGCGGCTCACCGACCGACCCGTCGATCCACCGCCGCCCGTCGATCTCCACCGGTGGGCCGGCCAGCAGCGGGATGCTCGCGCTGGCCCGCAACGCGCGCTGCCAGTCCGGCACGCTGACCGGTGCCAGGGTGTGCGCGGTGAGATCGGCGGTGTCGGTGGCGACCACCCGCATCGGCGCCCGGCTGGGCGCCAGGTCGTCCCAGGCCAGGGGTTTGCGGTGGGCCAGCACCTCGTGCACCAGGTGGTCCAGGGCGACCACCGGGCGCCCGGTGCCGAGCCGGCGCAGGTCGATGAACCGCCGGCTGGCCATGTCCTCCGGCCACGCCGCGGCGCCGGCCTCCGCCGACCCGACCAGGAACGCCGCCGCCGAGAACGCCCCCGACGACGCCCCGTACACTTCGTCGAACCCGCTCCGCAGCCCCGCCCGGTGCAGCGCACGAAGCATCCCGGCGGTGTAGGCGCCGCGCATCCCGCCGCCACCGACCACCAGCGCCACCCGGTGCGGATCCCGGCGCCCGCCCGGCCGGCTGGCCTCGGCGGCCCGGGCGAGCAGGACCCGCAGCACGTCCGGATCACCATGCACGTGCGACAACAGCACCGGGGTCACGTCGGAGAGTTCGTTCGCGGGGCCGCCGCGGATCGGGTGGGTGTTCGGCTGCACGGTTGCCAGCCTGGCAGGCTGCCCGGTCCGGTGGCACCCGATCAGCGTGCGTTGGCTCAGTCGGAGGGGTTCCCGTCCGACCGGTCGGCCTCGCCGGGCGTGGCCGGTTCGGGCTCGACGGCTGGTTCCGCCGCCTTGGCGTGGCCGTTGCTCGAGGGATCGCCGCGCTTGACCGAGGCCAGCAGCATCTGGGCCACGTCCAGCACCTGGACGCCTTCGCCCTCGCCGGCGTTCTGCTTCTCCGTCACGCCGTCGGTGAGCATGGTCTTGCAGAACGGGCAGCCGGTGGCGATCTGGGTGGCCTCGGTGGCCAGCGCCTCCTCGGTCCGGGCCAGGTTGACCCGCTTGCCGATGTGCTCCTCCATCCACATCCGGGCGCCACCCGCACCGCAGCAGAACGAGCGGTCGGCGTGCCGGGGCATCTCGGTCAGCTTCAGGCCCGCCGCGCCGACCAGCTCACGCGGCGGCGAGTAGACCTCGTTGTGCCGACCCAGGTAGCACGGGTCGTGGTAGGTCACGTCCGCCCCACCGGAGGGGTCGGCCACCGGCACCAGCTTGCCGTCGCGGATCAGCGAGTTGAGCAGCTGGGTGTGGTGCACGACCTCGTAGTGCCCGTCCAGCTGCGGGTACTCCCGGCCCAGGGTGTTGAAGCAGTGCGGGCAGGTGGTGACGATCTTGCGCTTGCCTGGCTCGCGGCCCTCGAAGACCGCGTTGAGCACCTCGACGTTCTGCTGGGCCAGCATCTGGAAGACGAACTCGTTGCCCGCGCGCCGGGCCGGGTCGCCGGTGCAGGTCTCCTCCGGCCCGAGCACCACGTAGCCGACGCCGGCCCGGTGCATCAGCTCCGCGGTGGCCTGCACGGTTTTCTTGGCGTTGTCGTCGAACGCGCCGGCGCAGCCGATCCAGAACAGGTACTCGGTGTCGGCGGACAGTTCACCTGACCCGTCAGCACCGAAGACCGGCACCTCGAAGTCCAGTTTCTTGGCCCACTCCATCCGGTCCTTGGCGTTCTGGCCCCAGGGGTTGCCCTTGTTCTCCAGGTTCTTGAACAGCACGCCCAGCTCGGACGGGAACTCCGACTCGATCAGCACCTGGTGGCGGCGCATGTCGATGATGTGGTCGACGTGCTCGATGTCCACCGGGCACTGCTCCACGCAGGCGCCGCAGGAGGTGCACGACCACAGCACGTCCGGGTCGATCACGCCGCCCATCTCGGCGGTGCCGACCAGCGGGCGGGCGGCCTGGTCCTCGCCCGAGCCGGTGACCCGCTCGAAGCCGGACTCCGGGACCCCGTGCCCGTTGGAGCTGATCTCGACCGATCCCTCCTCCGGCATGTCCTTGCCGCCGATGAGGTAGGGCGCCTTGGCGAACAGATGGTCCCGCAGGTCCATGATCACGAGCTTCGGGGACAGCGGCTTGCCGGTGTTCCACGCCGGGCACTGGCTCTGGCACCGACCGCACTCGGTGCAGGTGGCGAAGTCGAGCATGCCCTTCCAGGTGAAGTCCTCGATCTTGCCGCGACCGAAGACGTCGTCCTCGCCCGGGTCCTCGAAGTCGATCGGCTTGCCGCCCGACTCCATCGGCAGCAACGGGCCGAGCGCCTTGGGCAGCCGCTTGGCCGAGACGTTGATCGGCGCCACGAAGATGTGCAGGTGCTTGGAGTAGAGCACGAAGATCAGGACCGCCAGCATGACGCCGATGTGCAGCACCAGCCCGACGCTCTCCAGGATGAACAGCGCCGACGGGCTCAGCCCGGAGAACAGGTGGCCGAGGCCGATCGAGGCGAACGCGCCGGACTCGTAGGGCAGGTTGCCCGCCGCCGAGGCCGCTGCGCGGAAGAAGAACAGTGTCCAGACCACGTTGAAGATCATGAACAGAATGAACCAGGCCGGGCCCGTGTGCGAGCCGTAGAACCGGGACTCACGCTGGCGGCGTTCGGGCGCCTGCCGCACCCGCAGGAGGGCGAACACGCCCAGCGAGAGCAGCACGGCGACCGCGATGAAGTCCTGCAGGAAGCCCAGCGCTGCCCAGCGCCCGATCAGCGGGATGTGGAACTTCTCGTCGAACAGTGCGCCGTAGGCCTCGATGTAGACCGTGAGCAGCAGCACGAACGCCCAGAAGGTGAACAGGTGCGCGATTCCGGGCACCGACCATTTGAGCAGCTTGCGCTGGCCGAACACCTCGACGACCTGGGTCCGCAGTCGGGCACCGAGTTGGTCGGTGCGGTCGAAGGCGGGTTGGCCGGCGCCGATCAGCCGGTAGAGCCACCAGGCCCGCCGGGCCGACACCGCCAACACCAGCACCGTCAGGGCCAGGCAGATCACCAGTCGCGCGATCACGGTTCGTCCTCCTACTTGCGGTTGCCGGTGCAGGGTAAACCCCGTCGACGCAGGTCGCCGGTCATGCCTCTCCGGGGCCCCCGGACCCGCCGTTCGGACACCCACCCACCGGACCCGCCGTTCGGACACCCACATTGGGCTACCCGACGGTAACAAGCCGGCGGTCGGATGAGGGCGCGCGTTACCTCACATCGCGGTTGCTCCATACGTGTTACCCGAGGCGACAATTTCGGCGGAATGTACCCCTACCGGGCGACGATTGACACGGCAGGTCGCAACGCCGGTCATCCTCCCGCCTACTCCCTGTTGTGCGTCCTAGGATTCGTCCGTTCAGCATGGTCTACTCGTCCCCGGAGGATCAGGTCAGAGATCACCCGGTCGGGCGGCCGGCCGCCCGAACAGGTGGCCGAGCCCGGCCCGGCCGACCCAGCACAGGGAGGAGCAGTCATGACCAGCCTGTACTCCAGCGCGGTCGTGCTCGCTCAGGGCCAGGGGCTCAGTACCAGCCCGCTGCAGACGTTCATCACCGACAACATCGTCCCGCTGCTGCTGTTGATGATCGCCGTGGTGCTGCTGTGGATCGGCGGCCGGGGCGACAACGCCGGGGTCGCCCGTCGTTCGATCGGCCTGGTGGTCGGGTTGGCCGCGCTCGGCATCGCGGTCTCCGGCCGGGCCGGTGACGTCGGCGAGTTCCTGGCCAGCCTCATCATCGGGTGATGAGTTGCGCGTACGGACTGACGACGAGATCTACCGGATCGACGCGGTGTGGCTCGGCCCGCCGAGAGCCACGTTCCCGTGGCGTGCCACCTACG
Organism: Pseudonocardia sp.; assembly: GCA_029263115.1. GTDB lineage: Bacteria > Actinomycetota > Actinomycetes > Mycobacteriales > Pseudonocardiaceae > Pseudonocardia. The sequence goes on from JAJCYC010000071.1 coordinate 14,957, forward strand.
CGAGCTACCTGCTCGGGTTCCTGATCTTCATCGCGGCGCTGTTCGTGCAGCGTCGGCTGGGCATCGCGTTCGGCCTCTTCCCCACGGCCTGGGCGCTGGTGATCACGGTGTTCCTGACCCGGGTGATCTCCCGCAAGGTCAACTACGAGAAGGGTGTCGTGCACCTCTTCGAGCATTTCTGGGCCGAGGTCACCGGGCCCAGGGCCGGCACCGGGCACCGCCGCGCGTCGGTCCGCAGCAACCACGTCCGGGTCCACGTGCACCCGACTGAGGCGGCCGCCCGGCAGGCCCGTGGTGGGTCTCCCCGCACGGTAGCCCGTCCGGTGTCCCCGGCCGGGCGGGCTACCGTGCCGACCAGGTCGTCGAGGGGCGGGCCGACGAGGGTGCCGGGGTCCGGCGATCGGGGTCGGTCGGGCCGCGGCGGTGGGCGGTGATGTTCGGCAAGGGTCCGGAGAATCCCCGGAACATGCCTCGCAACGGCGTCGTCGGAGGCGCGCGCCCCCGCAGCCAGCCGCCTCGCGCGGCGGCCACCCCGAAGGCGACCCCGAAGGCGACCCCGAAGGCCCCGAAGGCCCCGAAGGCGACACCCTCCGCCGGACCCCGGCGCAGCTCGAAGGCCGCGCGCACCCGGGCCGGCGAGGCGGCCGCGCCGAAGTACACCTCGCCGATCAACCTGCGCTCCATCGACGGCCACCTCACCCGCACCGCCACCCAGGTGATGGCCTGGTACCGGCTGGCCCCGCAGGCCTGGAGCTTCCGCAGTGACAACCAGCGCGAACTGCTGATCAACCAGATCGCTGCGCAGCTCGGTGAGCTGCAGGGGCACTGGCTGCACCTGCGGGTGACCACCCGGCCCTACCCGGTGCACATGTGGGCGGAGGCGTTCGACCACAACGCGCTGGGCCGCCCGCCGGACGTGGCCGGCGCCCTCGGTTGGGACGGCTTCCTGGAGGGCGAGCAGCGCCACCTGATGGGGCTGTCCATGTCGGACAAGGAGGTCTTCCTCGGCGTGGAGATCTCCGGCCGGGGCGCGCTGGACCGCTGGGTGGAGCGGGCCGCGCCGGTGCTGGGCAAGGTGCTGCCCGGCGCGGTGCAGGCCGAGCTGGAGGCGCTGTCCTCCGAGGTGCGGCACGTCGACGAGCTGCTCGCCGGCACCGGGCTGGACGCCATCCGGGCCACCGCGGACGACGTGGCGTGGCTGATGCACCGCTCCTGCTCGCTGGGCCTGCCGGCGCCGCGTGCTCTCTCGGTCGCGCCGGGGGCCACCCGCTGGGAGACCGAGGACCTGGCCGCGTTCACCGACGGCGTGGAGCTGCACCAGGAGCCCTACGCCCCGACCGTGCGGGTGGTCGGCCGGCTGCGCAGCCAGACCGTCACCCGGCATGTCGCGGTGCTGTCCGTCGGGCTGATGGACGGGCTGCGGATCCCCGAGGTCGACGACCCGTGGATGCAGCGCAGCGACCGGCTGCCGTTCCCGGTGGAGTGGTCGGCCCGGATGTACATCCGTCGCCCCGAGGAAGTGACCGGGGAGCTCCAGAGACAGATGGGCAAGGTGCGCTCGCAGATCCGGCACTACACCCACGACCACGACCTCGACCCGCCGATGTCGCTGGCCCGGCAGGCCGACCGGGTGCTGGAGATCGAGGACGAGCTGTCCAGCGGCCTGACCAACGTCAACAGCCGGCTCTACGGCTGGTGGCGGATCGCGGTGTCCGGCCGCGACGAGGCCGAGGCGATCTCCCGGGCGCAGCAGGTGCTCGAGGTGTACCGGCCGAAGGTGTCGATCGAGCACCCCGAGGCGCAGTACCGATACGCCCGCGAGTTCATCCCCGGCGAGCCGCTGGCCTCCAGCGCCTACCGCCGGCGCGGCTCGGTCACCTGGGCGGCCGCCGCCGTCCCGGCCGCCACCGCCGCCGTCGGCGACCGTCGCGGCATCATGCTCGGCGAGACCTGCACCGCCACCCGCCGCCCGGTGGCCTGGGACCCGTGGCTGGCCCAGGAGGTCCGGCGCGCGTCCGGGCTGACGGCGGTCATCGGCGGTCTGGGGAGTGGCAAGTCCTTCCTCACCGGGCTGATCGTCTACAAGACGCTGCGGGCCGGCGCCCGCTGGACGGTGCTCGATCCGTCCGGCCCGCTGGCCGAGCTGACCCGGCTACCCGAGCTCGCGCCGTTCTCCCGCAACATCAACCTGCTGCGCGCGGACCCGGGCATCCTCAACCCCTACCGGGTGGTGGCCGAGCCGAAGCTCGAGCACTTCTACGAGGAGGAGGACGCCGAGCGGGCCTGGAAGCGGGAGCGTTCGCTCGCCGCGGCCACCCGGCGCCGGCTGGTGCTCGACGTGCTCACCGGGCTGCTGCCGTTCGACGTGTCCCGGCTTCCGCACACCCGGATCGTGCTGCTGCGCGCGGTGCGCGAGGTCGGCGGCGCGCCGGACCGCAACCCGGCGCAGGTGATGGAGGTGCTGCGCCGGCACGCCGCCGACGGCGAGGACCACGCCGGTGTGGTGGCCGACTTCCTCGAGGAGCGCCGCGAGCTACCGCAGGCCGCGCTGCTGTTCCCGGACGAGACCCGTGACGACCCCTGGCACGCCGACCGGGACTACCGGCTCACCGTGCTGACCATGCAGGGCATGACGCTGCCCCGCCCGGGCAGCCCGCGCGAGGAGTGGACCGACGGCGAGTCGCTGGCGGTGGAGCTGCTGAACCTGGCGTCCTGGCTGACCCAGCGCACCATCTACGAGGCCAACCGCAACCTGCGCAAGGGCGTCGCGCTGGACGAGTCGCACTTCCTGTCCCAGGTGCCCACCGGCAAGGTGCTGATCGACCGGCTGGCCCGCGACTCCCGCAAGTTCAACGTCCGGGCGCTCTTCGCCTCCCAGCTGGCCGGCGACCTGCTGCGGGTGTCCGGGTTCGCCTCGCTGGTGAACGCGGTGTTCGTCGGGCGCACCGACGACGAGGAGGCCCAGGTGGACGCCCTGCGGCTGCTGCGGGTGCCCACCGGCGTCGGGTACGAGCAGATGCTCGGCACGCTCTCGCCGCGGCCCCGGCACGACGACCGCCCGGACGACACCCCGCGCCAGTTCGTGTTCGCCGACGGGCATGGCGGGGTGGAGAAGATCCGGATCGACATGGAGGCCCCGCACCTGGCGCACCTGGCCGAGGCGTTGGACACCAACCCGGACGCCGCTCGCGTCGCCGCGCCGACCCCGCAGTCCCCGGCGGCCGGCCGGGGCGGGGCGCCGGTGGCCGGTTCGGGTCCGAACCGGGCGGTCGGCCCGGGGGCGACCCGGGCGGTCGGCTCCGGTGCCACACCGGCGGTCGGCCCGGGTGCGACAGCGGGGAGCTGGCAGGCCGGGGTGCCGGGCTCCGGTTCGGCACCGGCGGCCCAGGGCGTCACCCGGAGGCCGTCCGGGGCGGTCCCGCTGCCGAACGGCCGTCCGGGCGTCCCGGCGGCACCGGGCGTGACCGATCAGCCGACCCGGTCCGGTCCGGACCGGGTCGCGGTGTCCGCCCGCGGACCGATGGACGACGAGGAGATCGACCTGCTCGACGACCTCGACGAGTTCGACCCCGCCGAGGCTCAGCAGTGACCCCCGTCCCGGCTCCGCCGACCGTGCGGGCCGCCGCCCCGGCGGAGGCTGCGCGGTGATCCCGGTGCTGCTCGTGGTCGGCGCGGCCGTGCTGGTCGGCTGGTTGCGCGGGCGGCGCGGCCGACGCGGGGCGGGCCGGCGTCGGGCCGCCGCGGTGCTGCTGGTGCTCGGCCTGGTCACCGGGCTGACCCTGGTCGGCGGCACCGCCTACGCCGCCCCGTTCGACTGCAAGCAGGCCCCGGAACCCGACCGGCCCGGCACCGGGCTGGTCGGCTCGCTGGACCCGGCGCCGCTCGGGCTCGGCACCCCGGACAGCGTCTACGCCGAGGTCGGTTACGCCGGCCTGGTCTGGCACACCTACGACCTGGGCTGCGGCGGCTCGGTGAGCGACCCGTCGGTGTCCACCGACACCTGGCTGGGCAACCAGACGTTCAACCTCGCCAAGTTCGCCGTCGGCGGGGTCAACTGGGCGCACTACCTGCTGGCCAGGGGCGGTGACGTGCTGACCCCGCTGGACACCGTCATCTCCCGGGCCACCACGGCCATGTACGAGGGCGTGTTCAGCACCTTCATCGGCCCCGCGATGATGCTGCTCGCGGTGATCATGTTGATGCTGGCCTTCCGCGGCGACCTGGCCCGGCAGACCCAGCGCGCCGGGTTCGCCGCGCTCGCGCTGCTGGTCGGCTCGGCCGCCTACCTGGCGCCGGTGAACTGGGCCAAGGTCGCCGACGGCCTGCTGCTCGACGGGGTGACCCAGATGCAGCAGGGCTTCATCGGCGCGCTGGGCCAGGGCGACGTGCACACCCTGCCCACCGTGCTGCACGACAACGTGATCTTCGCGAACTGGCAGCGCGGCGAGTTCGGGTCACCGACCGATGCCAAGGCGGTGGAGCTGAGCCGCGACCTGCTGCGGGCGCAGTCGTTCACCAAGGTCGAACTGGCCGAGGGCAAGACCACCCAGGCCGACGTGGACGCCAAGAAGCAGGCATTCGGCGAGGTCGCGGCGAAGATGGGCGACCGCTACCCCAACTTCCAGGGCAAGACCGGCAGCCGGATCGGGGTCGGGGTGCTGGCGGTGATCCAGGCCGTGTGCATCGCGCTGTTCCAGTTGCTGTCCAAGGTGCTGGTGCTGGTCGCGATGCTGCTGCTGCGGCTGATCGTGATGTGCCTGCCGGCGATCGCGGTGCTCGCCGTGCTGAAACCCGACGTGCTGCCCACGGTGCTCAAGGTCGCCGGATCCGCGCTGGTGAACACCCTGGTGGTGGGGGCGCTGGCCGGGCTGCACGCGCTGCTGGTGATCTCCCTGTTCAAACCGGACAGCGGGGTGGACCTCTGGCTGGCGCTGCTGGTCACCGGGGTCACCACGGTGGTGCTCTGGGCGGTCGCCCGGCCGTTCCGGCGACTGGTGGCGATGGTGTCGCTGACCCGCGAGCAGTTCGGCGGGGTGGTCCCCGGAGCAGGTGACGGCCCCATGTCGCGGGCCTGGCAGCGGGTGCGCGGCACCAGCGCCGCGGACGACCGTCAGCAGCGGTGGTGGGACGAGCGGCGCGCCGGCGGGCCAGGGCCGGGAGGTCCCGGGGACGGCACCGAGCGGCCGGAGACGGTGTCCGCGCGGGCCAGCGCGAGCGTGCTGCACCGCGGGGTGCCCGAGCAGGGTTTCGCCGGAGGCTGGCGTCCGCCGCGACGGACCGGGGTGTCCGGTGGCGTGGGAGACGGCCACCAGCTCAGCTCGGCCCAGCGCCGCGCGCTCACCGGCGGGCAGCCGCCGCTGGGCGGGATGGGCGCGGTGTACCCGTTCGGTTCGGCCGGCAGCAGTCACCAGAACGGCAACGAGCCCGCCGAGCACGACGAGCGGGTGATCTACCGCCGCCCGGACGCGGCGCCCGAGCGGCCCCGCCAGCAGCCGGTGCAGGCCGAACTGGTGGAGGGCATCCCGGTGTACCGGATCTACCGCCCGGTGCGACCCCGTGAGTGAGAAGTCGCGCCGGGGCGTGACTCGACCCCCGGGGGCACGCCGTGCCGATTAGGTCGCCGAAGGGGCGCGGGGCGGCCTACCGGTCGCTGTGGCAGTGGCCGCTGCGCTCGCCCCGGCGGCTGATCGGCTGCCTGGTGGTGCTGGTCGCGGTCGGTATCGGGGTCAACGCCGCCACCGGGCTGCTCGGTCTGCGCCCGGCCAGTGGGGCGCTCGGCTCGTCGGGCTACCCCGCCGGCGTTGTCGACGGGGCCGCGCCGAACGCCCGACCCGCCCCGGGCGGCCCGCCCGCCGCGCCGGCGACCCCGCCCGCCCGCCTGCCCCCGGTGGCCGAGCTGACCCCGGCCACGCTGCCGCCGTCGCAGGCCCCCGCCGCCGCGCTCACCACGGCCACCCGCTGGACCCAGGCCTGGGCCAGGCACCCCCCGGGCACCACCACGCAGACCTGGTTGAACGGGCTGCGGCCGTACACCACCGAGGAGTTCCTCGGCGTGCTGGCCACGGTCGACCCGGCCAACGTGCCGGCCACCGAGGTCACCGGGAGCGCCCGCGCGGTGCTGGTATCGCCGCGCAGCGTGCGGGTGGAGGTGCCCACCGACCAGCTCACCGTGCTGGTCCTGGTGATCGACACCGGCAACGGGTGGCGGGTCGCCGGGTACGACCGCGCCGACTCCGCCCAGAACCCGGCCCAGAACCCGGCTCCGCGCCCGGCGCAGCCCGGTCGATGACCAGTAAGTTCCGGGCACTGCGGCTGCTGCTTCCGCTGGTGGCGATCGGCGCCGCGCTGGCGCTGTTCCTGTCCATCGGGCTGATCATCAGCTTCTCCCACCAGGGTCGGGGGCCGTCCGGTCCGTGCGACGCCACGCTCGGCCCGCTGAACCTGGACGGCGCGGCCCGGTCGGCGACCAGCGTCACCCAGCTCAGCGACGAGCAGAAGCAGAACGCGGCCATCATCATCTCGGTGGCCAAGGGCATGGGCCTGCCGCCGAGGGCCTGGCTGGTGGCGCTGGCCACCGCGATGCAGGAGTCCACCCTGCGCAACATCAACTACGGCGACCGGGACTCTCTCGGGCTCTTCCAGCAGCGGCCCTCGCAGGGGTGGGGCAGCCCGGCGCAGGTGACCGACCCGGTGTACGCCACCACGATCTTCCTCGACCGGTTGAGCCAGGTGCCGGAGTGGGACCGGTTGCCGGTCACGGTGGCCGCGCAGACCGTGCAGCGTTCCGCGTTCCCCCAGGCCTACGCCAAGTGGGAGGGGCTGGCCGCGCAGCTGGTGCAGCTGCTGTCCGACGTGGTCGACCCCACCGGGTGCGGGCTCGGCGCGGCGAACCTGCCCGAGGGCGTGGTGCGCACCGCGATCGAGTTCGCGCTCGGCGAGCGCGGCAAACCCTACGTCTGGGGTGCCACCGGGCCGAACTCCTACGACTGTTCCGGGCTGATGATGCGCGCGTTCCAGGCGGCCGGGGTGTTCCTGCCGCGGACCTCGCGGGAGCAGTACAAGGCCGGCGGGCACCTCCCGGTGGCCCAGGCGCAGCCCGGTGACCTGCTGTTCCTGGCGACCGACCCGCGGGATCCGGCGACCATCCACCACGTCGTGCTCTACCTCGGTGACGGGATGCTGGCCGAGGCGCCGTACTCCGGGGTGCCGGTGCGCACCCGCCCGGTCGACTGGGACAACCCCGAGCTGGTCCCGCTGGCCACCCGGCCCGGCACCGCGCCCAACCCCGCCTGAGCGTCCGCGACGGAGTGTCACACCCACGGTCACCGGTGGTGCACCCCCGGTCGGGTTGCGTCCGCTGGGTGGACTGTCGCCGAACGCGCCGGAGGTGCGGTCCGAACGGACCCCGGTCACATCCGCCCCTCTGGCCGCGCGGGCCAGGACCGTTCGGCGGATTGCACCGAACGTCTGCGGTACCGGGCGCTTCGAAACGGTTTCGAACGCGTGATCACGAAGTAATCTCGGGTCGACGTACAGATGTGGAGGGGCCTGCTCATGGGTGAGCTGACCGCCCCGGTGCGCGACGAACCGTTCGTGCACGAGGGGTTCTTCTACACCGGCGGTGCCGACTACCTGGCGGGCACCGTGCCCTTCGTGCTGGACGGGCTCGCGGCCGGCGAACCGGTGGCGGTGGCGGTCCCGGGGGAGAACCTGGGGCGGATCACCGACGCGCTCGGCTCGGCGGCCGACGGCGTGCGGTTGCTGGACATGACGGTCGCCGGGCGCAACCCCGGCAGGATCATCGGCTCGGTGCTGACCAGCTTCATGGACGACCACCCCGGGCGGCGGGTCCGGATCATCGGCGAGCCGATCTGGGCCGGGCGCACCGACACCGAGTACCCCGCCTGCGTTCAGCACGAGGCGCTGATCAACGCGGCGTTCGCCGGCCGGGACGCGACGATCCTGTGCCCGTACGACACCCGCCGGCTGCCGCCGGCCGCGCTGCTGGACGCCACCGAGACCCACCCGATCCTGGTGGAGGGCGGGGAGCGGTTCTACAGCCCGGGCTACGTCGACCCGGTTCGGCTGGCCGCCCGGCACGACGTGCCGCTGGCCGAGCCGCCGGAGTTCTGCGACGTCGACGTCATGGTGTTCGACGAGCACGTCGGCGCCCGGGCGGTGCGCCGGTTCGTGCACGAGCGGGCGCAGCGGGCCGGGTTGGACCCCGGGCGGGTCGCCGACGTGCGGGCCGCGGCGCACGAGGTCGCGGTGAACACCCTGGTGCACACCCGGCGGCCGGGCATCCTGTCGGTCTGGACCGAGGGCACTCACCTGGTCTGCGAGATCCAGGACAGTGGAACGCTCACCGACCCGCTGGCCGGCCGGCGCGCCCCTGAGCCGTGCGACGGCGCGGGTAGCGGGCTGTTCCGGGTGCACGGGCTGTGCGACCTGGTGCGCACGCACGTCACCGGGCACGGTCTGACCGTCCGCATGCACATGCGGCTAACGAACTGGTAATGGCACTGTAACAATCGACGAGCGTGGCACGCCGCGTCGCTCGCTGCCGATCAGTGACCTCTCCGTAGTGAAAACGTCGCTGACCTGCACTTATGGTGACAAGCCCCGGCGTGGGACAGTCGACCTCCACTCTCACAAGGAGGTCCGATGCTCGCCCTCGTCGCCGCCGTTGTCTTCCTCGCCTCGTTGATCTTCAAGCTTGCCAATCTCGATCTTGGCGTGATCGACGTTGAGTTCCTGAACATCCTCGGGTTCCTGCTCGCGGCGCTGTACCTGGCCGGAATCGGCGGTCGCTCCTGGCGGCGGTGAGGAACGCGGGGGTCGGCGTTCCACACCGCGCGGCGTCAGCGCCCGCGCGGGCCGACCCCCGGCACCACCACCGGGCTCCGGGCGCCCGCCGGCACTGGCCGTGCTCCGCCGCACTCACGAGCGCCGCAAGCGCACCCCGGCGGCCAGGGACTCGAGCAGAGCCGCGGTGGTGTCCCAGTCCATGCAGGCGTCGGTGATGCTCTGGCCGCGGGTCAGTTCGCCGGCCCGGCCGAGGGTGAGGTCCTGCCGGCCGCCGACCAGGAAGCTCTCCAGCATCACCCCGGCTATCCCGGGCTCGCCGGTGCCGATCCGGGCAGCGATCTCGGTGACCACCTCGGCCTGGCGCAGGTGGTCCTTGCCGCTGTTGCCGTGGCTGGCGTCGATCACCACCCGCTCGGGCAGCCCGCCGCGGCGCATCCGGGTCAGTGCGTCGGCCACGTCGGCCCGGTGGTGGTTCGCCCCGCCCGCGCCGCCCCGCAGGATCACGTGGCAGTCCGGGTTGCCGGTGGTGGCGATCAGCGCGGCCAGCCCGTCGGCGTTGATGCCGGGGAAGACGTGCTCACCGGCTGCCGCGCGCACCGCGTCCACCGCCACCTGCACGTCGCCGTCGGTGGAGTTCTTGATCCCCACCGGCATGGACAGCGCACTGCACAGCTGGCGGTGCACCTGGCTGGCCGCGGTGCGGGCGCCGATCGAGCCCCAGCTGACCACGTCGGCCAGGTACTGCGGGGTGATCGGGTCGAGGAACTCGCAGCCCACCGGCAGCCCGAGCCCGGTGATCTCCAGCAACAGGCCCCGGGCCAGCCGCAACCCCTTGTTGACCGCGTAGCTGCCGTCCAGGTCGGGATCGTTGATCAGGCCCTTCCAGCCCAGCGTGGTGCGCGGCTTCTCGAAGTAGGCGCGCATCACGATCACCAGCCGGTCGGCGAGCTCGTCCCTGACTCCCGCCAGCCGGGCGGCGTAGTCCAGCGCGGCGTCCCGGTCGTGGATCGAGCACGGGCCCACGACGACCAGCAGCCGGTCGTCCCGGCCGTCCAGCACGTCGGTGATCTCGGCCCGCGCGCGCTCGACCCGCTCCGCGTCGGGGGTATCCAGCGGGTGCTCGGCGCGCAGCAGTGACGGTGGGATGAGCGGGCTGATCCGGGCGGTGCGTCGGCCGTCCAGCTGGGGGACGGCGGCGGCGACGGACATCGGGGCGTTCCTTTCGGCAGGAGCCGCCCGGAGCCCTTCGCGCCGAGCCGGCTCAGGAGACCGGCTCGGGGTGGGAGGTCAGCGCACGCGGCCGCCGCCGAGCCCACCCGGGGCCGGCCAGCTAAACCAGTAGTAGCGCCGCACGTGGATCACTGTACACGGCCCGGGTTCAGTCGAAGTCGGTGAAGCCGGGGACCCAGTCGATGACGATCTGCCGGGCCGAGGCGGAGCAGTCGATCTGAGACAGGATGCTGAACCAGCCGACCACCACCCGCAGCACCATCAGGTACTGTGGCGGAAGGCTCAGTGCGCGGCCGGTCTGGAAGTCGGCGCCACCGAAGTCGGTCAACCGGCCCCCCTCGGCCTGCGTGAAGTCGCGGTTGAAGTGGAAGTGGTCCTCGCGCAGCGGGTTGGCCATCGCGCCGATGTAGTTCAGTGCGTCCGCACCGGTGACCCGGTCCTGCAGGCCGACGAACCCCTCGCGGCGCAGCAGCTCCAGCAGCTCGTCGGGCCGGGAGTCGGCGGCCAGCCGCAGGATCTGGCCGAGCGGGCGCGGGATGCCGTCGGGCAACCGGGCCACCGCGCCGAAGTCGATCATCCCGAGCCGGCCGTCGGGGAGCAGCCGGAAGTTGCCGTGGTGCGGATCGGCATGCAGCAGGCCGACCCGGGCCGGCGAGCTGAACATCAGCTCCATGACGGTGTGGGCGGTCCAGTCGCGGAGCTTCTGCTCGTCCCCGGGATTGGCAGAGTCCGCGGCCGGCTTGTGCGCCATCGTGGACAGCGGGACGCCCTCCAACCACTCCGAGACGATCACCTTGGGCGCGCTGGCCATCACCTTCGGTACCCGGACCTTGGGGTCGTCGCGCAGCGCGTCGGCGAACGCCCGCTGGCTGTCGGCCTCGGCGCTGTAGTCCAGCTCCTCGATCATCCGGTCCCGCAGCTCGGAGATCACGGCGCGGACGTCGGTGCCCGGCACGATCCGCTGCAGCAGGCCGGCCAGCCGGGACAGCGTGCGCAGGTCGGAGGTCAGGGCCTGGTCGGCGCCGGGATACTGGATTTTCACGGCGACCTCGCGGCCGTCGTGCCAGATCGCCTTGTGTACCTGCCCGATGCTGGCCGCCGACGCCCGGTCGGTCTCGAACTCGGTGAACCGGCGCATCCAGCCCCGGCCCAGCTGCTCGGCCATGACACGCTCCACGTCGCGCGCCGGCATCGGCGGGGCCTGGGCCTGCAGCTTGATCAGCGCCTGCTGGTAGGGCTCGGTCAGCTCGTTGGGGATCAGCGCCTCGTACACGCTCAGCGCCTGGCCGAGCTTCATCGCCCCGCCCTTGAGCTCGCCGAGCACGGCGAACAGCTGGTCGGCGTTGCGCATGGCCAGCTCGGCGGCGAGCTGATCGCGGTCGGCGCCGGCCAGCCGGCGGGCCCAGCCGCCCACCGCGCGGCCGGCGATGCCCATCGGTAGCGCGCCGAGCTTGGCCGTCCGGGCGGCGGCGCGCCGTGGCGGATCACTCATGGGCACAACGTAACCGACGGGTGACGGCCCGCCCGCTCAGCTGGGCAGTCGGCGGCGCGCGACGGACCAGGGCGGTGTGCGGTGCGGTCGAGGCCGGGCTGGCCGCCCGGCTGAGCGGTCCGCGCTGATGGTGGGGTTGGCCGAGGTCCGGCGCTGGGACGAGGCCGCGGTGGAGTCGACGTTGACCGAGCTCACCGGGCGGCCGGACGCGCTGCTGCGGTTGGACGAGCGGCTGCCCGGCCCACCCAGACCCTCACCATCGACAAGCCCGGCTCGGACAAGGTCACCGGCTACGAGCTGGCCCTGGGCGCCTTCTAGGCAGTGCGGTCAACTCCAGCTTCGCGGTCAAGACCGGCTGTCACCTGCGGGCCGTCCCCCGCTGAGTCCGGCGCGGTCGCGGCCGGGAAGGATCGTGGGGTGATCGAGCACCCAGCGGCGGACGTCCCGGACCGGCTCTTCGACGACCCCGAGCGGGAGCGGCGCTGGCGGGCCCGCTTCCACGCCACCCGGGTGTCGCTGCCGCAGTGGGCGATGGACGCCCCGCACGCCTGCGTGTACAGCTCCAACGCCGGCGGGACCTGGGAGATCTACGCCTGGGACCGCTCCACCGACACCCACCGGCAGGTGACCGACCGCCCCAACGGCACCCACGCCGCCACGATCAGCCCGGACGGGCGGTGGCTGTGGTGGTTCGACGACACCGACGGTGACGAGTTCGGGCGCTGGGTGCGCGAGCCGTTCGCCGGCGGGACCGCCTCGTGCGCGGTGGCGGCGGTACCGGTCCCCTCGGGCGCCCCCGAGGACGCGCTGGACGGCTACCCGGCGGGGCTGGAGATCGGCCGGTCACTGGTAGCGGTGGGCGCCGCGACCGACGAGGGCAGCACGATCTGGCTCAGCCGCGACGGCGGGCCGGCCACCGAGGTCTACCGGCACGCCGAGGACGCCGGGGTCGGGACGCTGTCGCACGACGAGACGCTGCTGGCCGTCTCGCACTCCGAGCACGGCGACTCCCGGCACCCGGCGATCCGGGTGCTGCGCTGCTCGGACGGCGCGGGGGTGGCCGAGCTGGCGGACGGCCCGGGCAAGGGGCTGACCCCGCTGGCCTTCCCCGAGCTGGCCGGCGACACCCGGCTGCTGGTCAACCACGAGCGGCAGGGGCGCGACGAGCTGCTGATCTGGGACGTGACGACCGGTACCCGGACCGAGCTGCCGATCGAGCTGCCCGGCGACCTCACCGGCGACTTCTACCCGGACGGCACCGCGGTGCTGGTCGCCCAGACCCGCGCCGGGCGCAGCCGGCTGTACCGCTACACGCTCGCCGACGCGACGCTGACCGAGCTGCCAACCGCCCCCGGCTGCGTGGGTTCCGCGGGCGTGCGCCCGGACGGCACGGTGGAGTACGGCTGCTCGTCGGCGGCCACCCCGCCGCAGCTGCGGGCGCTGCACCCGGACGGCGCCGACCGGCCGCTGCTCACCCCGCCGGGTGAGCGGGCGCCCGGGTCGGTGCCGGTCCTGGACGTCTGGGTGCCCGGACCGGGCGGCGAGGTGCACGCCCTGCTCTCGGCGCCGCCGGGCGCCGACCGGCCGCTGCCGACGGTGTTCGCGCTGCACGGCGGCCCGCACGCGGCCGACGAGGACCGCTTCGACGCCGGCCGCGCGGCCTGGGTGGACGCCGGGTTCGCCGTGGTGGAGGTCAACTACCGGGGCTCCACCGGCTACGGGTCGGTGTGGCGGGACGCCATCGAGGGCCGCCCGGGGCTGACCGAGCTGGAGGACGTCGCCGCCGTGCACGACTGGGCGGTCGCCTCCGGGCTGGCCGACCCGGCCCGGTGCGTGGTCGACGGCTGGTCCTGGGGCGGCTACCTCGCCCTGCTGGCCCTGGGCGCCCAGCCGGAGCGCTGGGCGGGCGGGGTCGCCGGGGTTCCGGTGGCCGACTACCTCAGTGCCTACGACGACGAGATGGAGCAGCTGCGGGCGTTCGACCGGGCGCTGTTCGGCGGCTCGCCCGAGCAGGTGCCCGATCGGTACCGGGAGTGCTCCCCGCTGACCTACGTGGACCGGGTCCGGGCACCGCTGCTGGTGCTGGCCGGGGAGAACGACCCGCGCTGCCCGATCCGGCAGGTGGACAACTACCTGGCGGCGCTGGCCGCGCGGCCGGACGCACCGGAGTACCGGGTGCTGCGGTTCGACGCCGGCCACGGATCGCTGGTGATCGAGCAGACGCTGCGCCACGTCGCCGCTGAGATCGCGTTCTGCCGGGCGGTCGTGAGCGCCGCACCCGTGGGCGGGAAGTAGCCCCAGGCGCTACCTCCCGCCCACGACCCGGCGCGGCGGTCACCAGGTGATCAGACCTTCGCCACCAGGGTGACGTCCAGGTTGCCCCGGGTGGCCTTCGAGTAGGGGCAGACCTGGTGGGCCTTGGCGACCAGGTCGTCGGCCTGGGCCTGGTCCAGACCGGGCAGGGTGGCGGTCAGCGTGGCGACCAGTCCGAAGCTGGTGTCGTCCGGGCCGATCCCCACCTCGGCCTGCACCGTGGCCTCGTCCGGCAGCGCGACCTTCTCCTTGCGCGCGACCAGACGCAGCGCGCCGTGGAAGCAGGCCGCGTAGGCGGCGGCGAACAGCTGCTCGGGGTTCGTCGCGCCCCCCGGTCCGCCGAGCGCGGGCGGCATCTTCACCGCGAGGTCGAGGACCCCGTCGTCGGAGCGGACCGCGCCGTCGCGGCCACCCCCGGAAGATACGGCGGCGGCGGTGTACTTGACGTCCATGTGCGATCCCTTTCAGGTATGGAACGTTGTGCACGACAGATCTGTCGTGCACAACCGAACCCTGCCACAGGCATTCCGGGACGGCATCCGTAGCGGGCCGTTAGTGCGTCGTTCACGCTGTTCGGGCAGGATCGGACGGGGAGCGCTCCGGAAAGTCGTCAGGGCGTTCGGGGGAGGCACCGGTGGGCCTGTGGCGTGTCCATGTCGAGCTGGAGGATCGTCCCGGGCGGCTCGGTGAGCTGGCTGCCGCCGTGGGTGGCTCCGGGTGCAACATCGTCTCGCTCACCGTGCACGGCGAGCGGGGTCCGGACGGCACGGTCACCGACGAGCTGATGGTCGACGCCCGGGACGAGGCCGCCGCCACCGGCCTGGCCGACCGGTTGCGCCGCGCCGACATCGGCTGCACGCTGGCCGTCCCGGTGCTGGCCGGTGAGCTCTCCGACCCGGTGACCACCGCGCTCGCGCTGGCCCGCAGGGTGGCCCGCAACCCCGATGCGACGGCGGCCGCTGTGGCCAGACTGCTGCACGCCAGGTTGCTGGCCACCGGTGAGGAGGCCGTGCACACCCATCGGGTCCGAGCCTTCGGCCGCGAGGCGCGGATCGGCCGGAGCTGGCCGTTCACCGCGACCGAGGCCTCCCGCGCGGCGATGCTGATCGAGCTGGCCGAGCTCAGCGCCGCGCCGGGTGAGGGTTCGGAGGCCACCGCGTGGTACCGCCGGGAGCACCCCAGCCTGGGCACCGTGCTGCTCGGCGATGGCTCCGAGGTGGAGCTGCGGATGGCCGAACCGTCCGACGGTCCGCTGATCGCCGCGCTGCACGCCCGGTGCACCCCGGCCACCCGCCGGGCCCGGTTCCTCAACCCCGGGCCGGTACTGGCGCCCGACGAGCTCGCGGAGATGCTCACCGGCCGGTCCGGCAAGGGCGAGTGTCTGGTCGCGTTGACCCTCGACGGGGGCCATGCGGTCGGGCTGGCCACCCTCGACCCGGACGGCCGCGCCTCGGCCCTGCTGTCGATCCTGGTCGAGGACTCCTGGCAGGCACGCGGCGTGGGCACCGCGCTGATCCGGCGCGCGGTCGCGGCGGCCACCGATGTCGGCTGGCAAGAGCTCACGGCGGTGGCGCATCCGGGCAACCTGCGGATCACCCGGCTGATCCGCAGGGCCGGCCCCCGCCCCAGCGCCCAGCTGGTCGACGGGATGCTCCGGATCCGGATTCCGCTGGCCATGTCCTGAGCCGGCGCATGTTCTGAGCCGGCGCACGGCACACTCGGGTCATGAGGCCGATGCTGCTGTTCGACGGCAACTGCGGGTTCTGTATGCGGACGCTCGGCTGGCTGCGCCTGCTGGACCGCCGGAGCCGGATCGACACCCTGCCCTACCAGCGGCCCGGTGCGCCGGAGTCGATCGGCGCGACCTTCGACGAGTGCGCCGGTGCGCTGCAGTGGCGGGGAGCCGACGGTCGCCGGCTGGCGGGTGCGGCGGCGGTCAACGCGGCTCTGGGGGTCGCGCTGGGTGCGCGGTGGCCGGAGGCGCTCCACCGGCGCAGCGCGTCGGTCCAGGAGCGCGGGTACCGCTGGGTGGTGCGCAACCGTTACCGGCTGCCGGGCGTGCAGCCCTGGTGCGCCCGCTACCCCGGCGACTGCCGTGCGCCCGACGCCGATCCGGCCGGCGGCTGACCGCTGATCATGCTGGCTCGGCAGGCCCGCGCGCGTCCCGGTCGCCGCCCGCCGCTGTCAGGGCCCCGGCGGGGGTTCCGGAAGGCGCCGGAGGATCTCGGTGAGCAGCCCGGTGTGCTGGTCGAGGGTCGCGGTGTGCTGGTCGAGCGTGGCGGTGTGCTCGTCGACGGTCACCTTGATGTCCAGCACCGTGTCGGCGAGCGCACGCTGGGACCCGTCGTACGCCGCGACTCGCCTGCTCAGCCGGGCGAACTCGGATGCCGTCATGCGAGGAGCATATCCGCTCCGGCCGCCGGGTCCCGGAAGTTGTCCACAGGCCCGAGTTCGACACGGGACGGACAGCCGTAGCCGAACGGTAATCACCGATCGGGCGGACGCCCGGGCCTCGGAGGCCGCCGGATGCCATAGCCTGCGGATCCTCCCCGACCGTCGGCGAAGGGCCGTGCACTGTCCAGGACCAGACCGTTCGGTGTCGCGGCCGCCCTGCTGATCGGGCTGGTCGGACTGGCCGCCGGACTCGCGCTGCCGTTCGCGCCGGTGCACGCCGACCAGGTGCAGATCAGCTGGCCCGCGCCGGGTCAGGCGCCGGTGTCCACCACCGCCGTCCTCGTGCCCTACCGACCCGCCGAGTTGACCGCGACGGTGCCGTGCGCCGCGGTGCGGGCCGCCGCGTCGCTGGATCGGCCGGTGACCGTGCTGGCCACCGGCGGGTCGCTGGATGCCGGCGGCGGGGTGCTGGTCCGGGTCGACTCCGGGCAGGCGTCGGTGCTGGTGAACGGACGTCTGGTGGCGCAGGCGGTGTTACCGGAGGCCCCGGTGGCCGGGTTCGGCACTGCGGGGTCGGAACGGGCGGGTTCGGAACGGGCGGGGTCCCGATCGGCGGGACCGGACGCGGCCCGGGCGACCGGGCCGGACTGCGGCGCGCGGATCACCGCCGACGGCGCGGGTGTCGAGGTCACGCTCGCCGCGTCGCGGGTCCGGCTGGCCGGTGAACCGGTGCCGGAGGTGGCGTCCTTCCGCACCGAGCTCGACCCGACGGCCGCCGCGGGGCTCACCGTCCGGGCCCGGCCGGTCACCCCGTTCGCCACCAGCCCGACCGGGCTCAAGGCGGCGCTGCTGGTGACCCAGCTGGTGGCGGTCGCCGCCGCGTTGGCCCTGCTGTGGCGCCGGTACGCCACCCGGGGTGCCCGGTCGCCGAGGTTGCGCCCGCGGCGGGTCTGGTGGGTGGACGGCGGGGTGCTCGCGGTGCTCGGCGGGTGGGCGGTGCTCGGCCCGCTCAGCGACGACGACGGGTTCGCCGCAATGATCGCCCGCAACGCCTCGGCGGCCGGTGACCAGGGCAACTACTACCGCTGGTGGAACGCCTCGGAGACGCCGTTCGCGCTGGCCCAGCATGTGCTCGCACCGCTGACCGAGGTCAGTCTGGTCCCGCTGTGGCTGCGGCTGCCGAGCACGATGATGGGGGTGGCGGCCTGGTTCGCGCTGTCCCGGGGAGTGCTCGGCGCGATCCCCGGACTCGGCGCGAACCGGGCCCGGGTGCGGCTGGCCGCGGCGGTCTGCTTCCTCGCCGGCTGGCTGCCCTACGACCTGGGCGTGCGTCCCGAGCCGTACGTGGCGCTCGGGCTGACCGTGCTGCTGGCGCTGCTGTTGCGGGCCCGCACTCCGGCCGGGCTGGGTGCGGCCACCCTGGTCGCCGCGCTGACCATGACCGCCAGCCCGTCCGGGCTGCTGGTGCTCGCGCCGATCGTGTTGTTCGCCGGCCGGCTCCGCCGGCTCGTGGGCGCACATGACCGACAGAACGGTGTTGTGCACTCACGGGCAGCGCTTGCGCTGCTCATCGCCGGTATCGGCGCGGTGGGGATGAGCGTGGTTTTCGCCGACCAGACCCTGCACGGGGTGCTCACCGCCACCCGCTGGCACACGGAGTTCGGGCCGTCGCTGGCGTGGACCCAGGAGTGGCGGCGCTACGGTTTCCTGCTCGGTGACTCCCAGGACGGCAACGCCGCCAAACGGCTGCCGGTACTGCTGGCGTTCGCGCTGCTGCCGGTGCTCGGGGTCGCCCTGGCCCGCCGCGGCGACCGGGATCCGCGCAACGCCGCGGCGGCCCGGCTGGCCGGCGTGCTGGCGTTCGCGCTGGCTCTGCTGTGGCTGACCCCGTCCAAGTGGTCGCACCACTTCGGTGTGCTGGCCGGGATCAACGCGGCGTTCCTGGTGGTCGCGGCGGTCACCCTGGTCCGGCATGCCCGCGAGCAGCCGACCCACCGGCCGCTGGACCGCACCCTGCTGGGCACCGGGTTGGTCGGCGCGGCGCTGGTGGCGGTGGCGGCCGCGTTGAGCTTCGCGGGGCCGAACGCATGGTGGCAGCCGGCGGTCTACGCGGTGCCCTGGGCGGCAGGGCCGGTCCGGCCGCTCGGGTTGCCGCTGGACTGGCCGGTGGTGTGGTTGGTGGGCGCCGGCACGCTGGCCGCCCTGGTCCGGCTCCGTTCGGGGGAGCTGGCGGCACGGGCGGCGGTGGCGGCCGCCCCGGGGGTGCTGGCCATGGTCGCGGCCGGGGTCTCGGTCGCCGTGCTGCTCCACTCGTTCGTCGCCGCCCCGCTGGTCCGGCCCGAGGGCTCACTCGCGGCGGAGAGTGCGGCGCGACTGACCGGGGGACAGGGCTGCGCGGTAGGCGACGACATCCAGGTGCTCCCGGACACCCCGGGCGGGGTGCTCGCGCCGGCCGACGAGGGCGCGGCCGAAGAGAGTCCGGCCGACGAGGGCCCGGCGGATGAGGGATCCCCCGACGGGGGCCGCACCGCGCTCTCCGCCGCGGGTGTGTCCGGTGCTTCCGGGGCGGTGCTGGCCGGGTTTGCCGTCGGAGCCGGATTCGGCCGCTACGGTCCGCCGGAGCCGCCGGGGGTCGGCGCGTCGACCTACACCTGGGGCAGCCGTACCGGCGGAGGTGCGAGCACCGGTCGGCTGGTCAGCGAGTGGTTCGCGCTCACGGTGCCGCGCCCGAACCAGGAGCTGGCCATGACCGTGTCCGGGCGGACCGACGACGGCAACCGGCTGGCCCTCGAGTTCGGCCGCACCGATCCGGACGGCACCGATCCGGACGGTCGGATCACCTCGTTGGGCGAGCGCGCGATGATCGACCAGCCGCACGACGACCCGGCGGCGCCGCCGGATCCGGCGGTGTGGCGCTCGGCCTGGCTGCCGGCGGACCAGGTTCCGGCGGGCGCCGACCGGGTGCGGGTGCTGGCGGTCGACGCAGCCGCGGACGAGCAGGGCTGGTTGGCGTTCACCGGCCCCCGGCTGCGCGACGTGCGCAGCCTGCCGGAGTTCCTCGGCCAGGGTCAGCACGCCGGGCAGGACGTCGGGCCGGTGCTGGTGAACTGGCCGATCGCGTTCCTGTTCCCGTGCGTGCGGGACACCGCGGTGGTGGCGCACGGGGTCGCCGCCGCTCCCCGGGTGGTGCTGGAGGCTCCGGGGCGCTACGCAGGCCTGGCCGACGCGAGCACCGACCCGGGGGTCGGCGGCAACTTCGCGGCGCTCCGGGTGCTGGGCCGGGTGGGTGAGCTGCCCAGCCGGGTGGTCGGGCACCCCGGACTGGACTGGGGCAGCGTGCGGCTGGTCGACTACCAGGTCGACGGACGGCGCCTCGCCCGGGACCGCTACCAGCTCACGCTGACCCGGGTGACGGTGCCCGGTTGGCGCGGCGACGATGCTCAGTTTCTCACGGAGGGTGATCGGTAAAGACCGGTGCGCGGGCAACGGTAACGATTGCCACCGGCTCGTCAGCCGGAGTTCGGCGTCGGCTACCCTGGGTGAAGGTCACTACGAGTGATAGCGACTCCCCGCTCGCCGCACTCACCCCGAGGAACCGACCCTGTGGTCCCTACCCGCAGCACTCGTCGCCAGCGCGGGCGGCAGCGCCGATGGCGGCGCCTGCTGGCGCTGGCGTTGGCCCTGCTGGCCGGCGCGGGGATGTTCCTGACCCGGGCCACCTGGCTGCCGCTGGTCACCGATTCCGACCCGTTCGCCGGGACGCCGGCGGAGCACTTCGCGGTCGGCGCCGCCGGGATCGTGCTGCCCCCGGTCACCCCGGTGCCGGGGATGACCGACGAGCAGGTGACCGCCGCGCTCGCCCAGGTCAGGCACGCGTTGGAGGCCTCGCACCTGGACTCCCGAGTGCTGCTCGGGCGGGATCCGGAGCCGTTGCTCGACCTGCTCGCCCCGGATAGCGCCTCGGTGATCCGCTCCCGGTTGGACTCCGGGGACTACGGCACCACGTTGGTGCGGCTGCCGGCCGGGGCCACCCTCGCCGCCCCGCCGAGGGTGAACGGTCGGATGACCTACAGCCGGGTGGACTGGATGGGTACCCCGGCACTCGCGGTGGTCACCAACTACGTCTGGGCCTACGCCTTCGCCCAACCGGAGGGCGTGGTCGTGGTGCACTCGGAGACGCACTGGATGTTCCCGCTGGCCGACGACCTGCGTCCGGCCTCGCGTGGGATGTACCTGGGGCGGACGACCGGCTACTGGCACGGGATGGACTGTGCCGCAGCCGCCCGGGGGTTCACCGCGCCGGCCCCGGAGATCGACCGCGCGGCCAACCCGGACTATGCCGGCGACGACCCGGTGGACGCCTACTTCGACTCGTCCCGGTCGCTGCGGGTGGAGTCCGGCTGTCGAGGCCGCTAACCGGCGCGAGTAACCCATCGTTCGTGTCCGCATCGCCACTTTTGAGGACATTTCCCGAGGTGATCTGACTGCAGGTCACATCGTGTTCACTCGATCAATACCTCGCGGCAACAACTGGTTGACAGATTCCCTCGGGGCGAACCCGACGCCCTAGCACTGCCTCAGCCCGTCGCGGCGCCGGGATCACTTCCGGGTCGCGGCCTGTCCTCGCAGTGGAGGGACATTCGATGAAGGCACTTCGCGGATCTCGACGATCCGGTCGCGCAGCCCTACTAGCCGCCCTGTTCTTCGCTCTCACTCTGGCGCTGTCCGCATGTGGCGCCAAGGTGGACTCCGGCGGTGGTGGCGGCGCGACCGCCGCGCCCTCCTGTGTGGACACCTCCACGGACAAGATCAAGATCGGCTTTCTGAACTCGCGCTCCGGCACCATGGCGATCAGCGAGAACACCGTCTACGACGCGCTGAGCCTGGCCGCGCAGCAGATCAACAACAGCGGCGGGGTGCTCGGCAAACAGCTGAGCATCGTGGCCGAGGACGGCGCGTCCGAGCCGACGGTGTTCGCCGAGAAGGCCCAGAAGCTGATCCGGGGCGACTGCGTGGCCGCGGTGTTCGGCGGCTGGACCTCGTCCTCGCGCAAGGCCATGTTGCCGGTGTTCGAGCGCAACAACGCGCTGCTCTACTACCCGGTTCAGTACGAGGGCCTCGAGGCGTCGAAGAACATTTTCTACACCGGCGCGACCACCAACCAGCAGATCATCCCGGCGCTGGACTACCTCAAGGAGAAGGGCGCAAAGAGCCTGTTCCTGGTGGGCAGCGACTACGTCTTCCCGCAGACCGCCAACAAGATCATCAAGGCGTACGCGGCGGCGAACGGGATG